>NZ_JBNNVG010000007.1:0-150961 GCF_050280425.1 Lysinibacillus sp. NPDC093190
TACGGCGGTTCAATTAAGATGAATAACGCAAAGTTTCGTAACGAACTTGCAGACTTTTCAGCCCTTGGCTTTCCCAATAGGAATTGCCGAGGGTTTTGTGTAATATGGGGCTATTTGAAATGCGCCAGTACCCTTTTCGGGTATTTCCCCATTCGTATGCCTTTCCGTATGGAACTTTTAAACGAATAAGGTTTCTGACTCTGGTTCGAGGTTTCTTCCAATTATTCCAAAGACACATTCGCAACCTTCTTTTAATCCAACTGTCTAGTTTGTTGAATATTGAAGGTGTATCTGCAGCGCAAAATATCCACACCATCCAATTAGATATTGGTTTAATTTCTTGATACGGTATTCCATTGGAAATGGCATCTTTCTAGAGGTAATTTCTCGTATTTTCTTCTTCATTCGTTGGAGGCTTGTTTTCGCCACTCGAACTTTTGGTTCTTTATGGTGTGAAAAACTAAACCCCAAGAATTTTCGATTCCATGGTCGGTCTACCGCTGATTTGGACTCATTCACTTTCAAGCGTAATGTTCCTTCGACGAATCGCTGTACGCTTGCTATTGTACGCTCTCCTGCACGTTTGCTCTTTACATAGATATTGCAGTCGTCTGCGTAGCGAACGAATTTATGACCACGTTTCTCTAATTCTTTATCTAGCTCATCTAGCACGATATTAGAAAGAAGTGGACTTAATGGTCCACCTTGCGGCGTTCCCTCTCCTGTACTTGAAACAACTCCATTTATCATGACACCAGATTGGAGAAATTTGCGGATAAGTTTTAATAGTGATTTATCGTGAATTCTTTTCGCTAATGTTGCCATTAATCGGTCGTGGTTGACCTTATCAAAGAATTTCTCTAAATCCATATCCACAACCCATCGATATCCTTCCTTCATATAATCCTTCGCTTTTCGGACTGCGTCATGAGCACTTCGATTAGGACGGAATCCATAACTGTTGTCCGAAAAAGTTCGGTCATATTCCATTGATAATATCTGCGATATGGCTTGTTGAATCAAACGGTCTGTCACGGTTGGGATTCCTAATAGTCGCACACCACCGTCTGGTTTCGGGATTTCGACACGACGTACTGGTTGCGGTTCATAGGTTCCCGCTAGAATTTGCGCTTTAATGGATTCCCAGTTTTCGAGGATGTGCTGACGTAAGGTTTGTACGGGCATCATGTCTACTCCATGGCTTCCTTTATTCGCTTCCACTCGCTTTAATGCTTGTATCATATTCGGACGTGCTAGAATTTGATTCAACATCACCATTTCGTTCCTTTCCGTGAATAGCTTGTCTTCTTATGCCCACCTGAACTACACCCTCCGCAAATACCCTCATGGACTTCACCATTACTTTCTAAGCGTGAGGTTTCTCTGTTTTCTGTGTTTATTCATTCAAGATGGAATGCCAAGGGCTATTCTCTCTTAGTTGTTCAGCCCTTCCGATTAGTTCTAGACCCAATCGTACTATGACCTCTGCTGACTTCTGATGGTTCAGCTACTTGTCACCAAGTAGTTTATGAAGGGTACTTCACGTTTCCATCAGACCTCCCCGGGTAAGCGTATGCACTTTCACACCATCTATCCGCCTCATTTACTCGATATGACCTTCGACAGAAAGGACTTTGTGTTGTTAGGCACACTCATCCAATCATACCTAGCCTTATATGAGATTCGTGTTCCTCGGACCGGTGTTTTGCCTCCAGCTTCCTTCAGATTCCGCGTCGCCACGGACACCCTTGCTCTTGGCTAACCTCTACTTCTGTCTTCGAGGTTCGGGACTTGCACCCTATAGTTCATGCGCATGCCGGGCGCACCCAAAAAAAAGAGGCAATCACATACATGATTGCCTCTGGAAAATATCATATGGAAAGAAACAAATCTTTTGGGAAATAAGTTTCTTATAAAACTACTACTGACTGGGTTCCTTCGCTCCTGCTAGTTTTATCCTTCTCATATGTTACCATACAAGTCCAAGTGGCTAGCAATCCACACTACTATGAACCCGCTGCCATCTATTTCGGCTTCATAGGTTTTCTATCGAACCTCTTCCGAAAAGACTTCAAACGTTCCATCGTCTTGTTCCCTTTTTTTAATGACCTTAGGCTCCCACTATACAGTATGCACATCATCTGTTTAACAGTTCCTAAATTATGCAGATGATCTCCTCATTATTGTAAATGAAAGAATTATGCATGAACCCCTAGCAATTTACGCACGCATAATCGACACATACAGCCTACATGGATTCGTCGTCCTAGCCATAGCCATTTTTTAAAGAACCCCGCCTCAATTCCTTGAGTACGACTTCACCTGACTTCACCCCTTTGAGCGGATAGACACTCGCATTGGATGCAGGAGGATTAGGCTCGTGAGCAAACGGAACTGTTTCCCACGCATCAGAACTTCCCTGATGAATACAAATACGATAGTTAGAAAAGACCCCATAGAGTCAAACTAATTAAAGTTATATCTACGGGGCCATCATCTACTTATTTCACTAGCAAGCTAGTTTATAAAGTAACGTTTCGTTTAGTTTTATTTAAGAGTTACTGTCCACTCTTTAGTTGCTGCAACAAACTCCACATCATATGTGAAATTACCTTCTTTTGTAGTAGCATTTGCTGGAGTTTTAACAGTAATTGTTCCTGTACCATCAGCTGTTGGAACATCTGCAAATGTAATTGTTGTACCAGTAGCTGCAGTGTCTACTTTAGCAACAGTACCTGCTTTACCGTCAACAGTAATTGTTTGACCATCTTCAATTGTTACGTTTGAAGAGAATGTAACTGTAACAAGTGTACCAGCAGCATCTACTGTAGCTGTAGCTGTTGGAGCAACTGCATCAACAAGTACTGCTACTTTGTCTAATGTTCCAAGATTAGCTGCTAATTCAGTTTTTGCTTTTTCATAATCAGCTTTTGTAGAAGCTGGGTTGTCTAATACATCAGTTGCAGCTTTTACAAATGCTTTTGCAGCTGCAGGAGATTTATAATCTTCTGGTTTAACAGCTTTAATTGCATCAGCTAAAGCTGTTTTTGCTTCTGCTTTTTCTACTTCTGATGCTGCAGATGGTTTTAATGCTTTTTTAGCATTAGCTAACGCATCAGTTGCTTTTTTAATATCTGTAGTTGAAGCTTTAGTTACGTCTACAGCTTTTGCTGCTTTTAATGCATCAGAATATACTGTCCAAGAAGCTGCAGTGTAGTCTGCTTCTTTTAGGGCAGCAGTTTCTTCTGCTTTAATTGCATCAGCTAAAGCTTTTACAGCTTCTGCTTTTTCTGCTGCTGCAGTATCTACAGGTTTAGTACCATTATTATTAATGTTAACAATAGTGAATGTTACTGTGTTACCGTCTACAGTGCGAGTTACAGTAACTTCAGCATTCTTAATGATGTCGATGAATGCATCAGCATCACTAATTGTTGCTCCACCTAAACCTTTGTATACGTAAGTTTTACCAGATTCACCATCATATTTAACTGCTTCTTTATCATTAATTACAAGTTCTTCTTTATCTGTATTGATTGATTTTACAATACCAGTATAAGTGTTTCCAACTTCACTTGTTTTCGTGAATGCAGCAGTTGCTTCTTTAGAAGTAAATGCATACGTTTTTTCTGTAGTTGAATTTCTTTCAGTGTATTTAGCATTACCTGTAGCTAATACTTTTACAGATGTAGTTTTTCCGTCTACTGAACGTACTTTCAAATCAGTTGTTGTTGATGTTGTTGTTGTTGACGTTGTGAAGTTACGGTTTGGAGAAACTACTTTCCATTTTCCGTCTGCAATATCTTGTACCTCAATGTCATTTGCACCAGTGTTTGTAACAGTATAAGTTACTGATGTGAATGTAACAGCAGTTGCGTTATACGTTTTACCACTTTGGTTTGTTAAAGATGGTTTGAATGTTGCTTCTTCTTTATCTTTGAATTTATCTACTTTTTTATTAGTAGCATCATAAGAAGTTATTTTTGCACCATCAAGGTATTGCTCTTGGAAATATGCAATTGCTCCAACAGCTGTTGGTTCACCTTTATCTAATTTTCCATCTGCTGCATTTGATGTATTGATATCAATCCATGCAACTGGAGTAGCATAGTCATTAACATCACTGCTTCCGATTACAAATGAAGCTTCACCTTTATCATTTGTTTTTACAGCAATTTGCTTAGCTTTGTTGCCGTCTTTATCAACAGCGTCACCGTAGAATGATTGGTTACCATCAGCATCTACTTTAATGAATTTAGCTTTTGTATTTGTAGCAATTACACCATCGATATCTTCATTAAATGCAACGTTTACAATTTCATTCTTAGCAACTTTACCATCTTTATCTTTTACAACGATGTTATATTTACGACCACCGTTTGTATCTCCGATAGCAGCTACTTCTCCACCATCACGTTTAAGGTCGATAGTGTATTCAGCTTGAAGTGCACCAAATTTTACTTTTGCAGCTGATGCTTGTAATGCTGATGCATCGTATTTTGAAGAATAAGAAGTTACTTTATTATTTGCATCATAAATAGCTGTTGCTTCGTAAACTACCGGTGTTACTTCAGCGTTTGTACCTGATACTGTAAATGTTGCTTCACCATTTCCATCAGTAGTAATTTGTGCTGCTTTAACTACAGTACCGTTACTTAATTGAGCTACAGGAGTACCGTTCACAGTTACATTTTGTAACTTATCAGCTGTAACATCAATGTTTTCAAGTACAGAAACGTTGAATGTTTTATTAGCTTCAGCTTTACCAGTTACAGCATTTTTAAATGCAACTTTATAAGTTTTATTAGCTCCATTGTTAACAGCAGAACCTTCATTTACATCTTTTACTGTAAGGATTGTGTCAACTCCCCAGAATACGTAACCGATAGAGAATTTAGAACGATCACCAGTTGCATAAGCAGTTACAGTGTCAGTTTTTGCAGCATAACGAGTGTAAGAGTAAGTTGCAATACCTTCATCATTAGTAACTGCTTCACCAGTAAGTGTTGGGTTAACAGCATCGTTGTTGTTACCAGGAACGTTGAAAGTTACTGGAATACCTGCTTTAGATTGACCTTCAGCGACAGTAACTTTTGCTTTAACTGTTACTTGTTGACCAAGTTTACCTTGTTCAGATTTAGAAACGATATCAATTTTAGTTGGTACTACAGCTGTAACACCTTTGAATTTACCGATTTCTTCGCCGCCAAGAGATACAGTGTACTCTTTGTCAGCTGTTTGAGGTGCAGTAGTTAAAACAACAACTTTTTTGTTAGTTTGTTTTACAGCTGCGTTCTTAACTTCTAAATCTTTGATTTCGAATTTAAGAGCTTGTACGTTGTCAACTTCTTGGTCAAATGTTACTTCAACAGTTGTGCTGTTGATAGCTTTTACAGAAGCTTTTGCTTCATTTGGTAACTCAAGGTTGATTGTACGGTATAAGAATGAAGCGAATTGACCGCGAGTGATAGAATTAGTTGGGTTGAATGCTTTACCTGGTAGGCTAGCAGCATTTGTTAACTCAGCATACTCTAAAGCTGTGATTGCTTCACGTTGTTCAGCAGAGAAAGCTTTGTCTAAGTCAGCGATTTCGCTTTTGAATTTAGCAGCTTTGTACTCTTTTACTAGATCTAATTCATAGATTTCGTTGATAGCACGAACTAAAACAACTGCCATTTGTTGACGTTGCATATTTTGTGTGAAGTTTAAGTTGCCGTTTGAACCAGCGAATACGCCTGCATCTTTAGCAAGTGCAGCATATTTTACTAATTCTTTTTCAGCTGTTAATGGAAGATCGTTGAAACGTTGTTTTGTATCCCAGTCAGCTGGAGCTTCATAACCTTCAGACTCTAACCAACGGCCTAATAATTTAACTACTTGACCACGGTTTACATCTTGGTTTGGTTTGAATGTGCCGTCAGCGTATCCATTGATGATACCTGCATCAGCAAGAGCGTTGATTGCTTCTTCATGAGAATTACCTTTGACATCTGTGAATCCTGCTGCAGAAGCAACTGGTACGATTGCAGATGCTACTAATGTAGCTGTAGCAGCTGTTGCTACGAATTTTTTGTATTTCTTTGGTTGGTTAGCCATAGAAAAATTTCCTCCTCTAAGTTCATAAAATATGTCTCTACTACAAATCCATAGAAATGCAGTAAATAAACAACTACACATAAAAGTATAGTTGTATCCCTAAAAGTTGTCAATCATATTTTGGGAAAGTTTCTAATTCATTTCCGGAAAAACATGGGCATACAACTCTCTTTTACCATTGTCATCTATTTTAAATGATTTTTCAAGTGATATTACACATCTTTTCCAACAATAATTTGGCAACATCACCTTAAACAATCATTTTTTTACAGTATTAAACAATTATATATTCCATTCCCATTTAGGCTGATATAAAAATTGGTAATTCTTTTTGGTTCTATGGAAATTGTAAGGGGCGTAATATTTGAAGATATTCCGGTGAATGTACTGTGGGATCTTTGGACAGTGCATCTATGTTTTTAAGTGCAGAATCATATTTTTATATACGAAAAAAGCTCAAGCATATAAATGCTTGAGCTTTTTTCGCTTGGGCTACCAACCGTTGTTTCCTTGCAGGGAATTCTATTTATTTCATAGAGGAAATTCCTATACACCTACAGTCTAACACTTTCAATATAAAACGACAATACCAATTTTTAAAATTATTGACGTTTCTGCCTTGCCACTTCCAATAAAAATAATGGAAGAGCGATTTGACGCTTGATACGCTTAGGTTCTTTCATTAATCGATAAAACCATTCAAGACCAAATTTTTGGAAAATCTCTGGTGCACGTTTAACTGTACCTGCAAGCACATCGAATGATCCACCCACGCCTTGATAAATGGTTGGATGCAATTGATCGCGATTTGCATTAATCCAGTTTTCTTGTTTTGGGCTGCCCATTGCTACAAAAAGTAGATCGGGCTGTGCTTCATTAATGCGGTCAAGTACCTTCTGTTCGTCCTTTTCATAGCCGTCCTGTATGCCGACTATTTTAATAGAAGGAAATAATGATTCTAGCTTTGCTTTTGCCGCATCTGCAACACCTGGTTTCCCTCCGTAAAGGAAAATAGGCTTGCCACGTTTTGCCGCTTCCTCGCAAAGCTTCATCATCATATCGACGCCTGTAACACGTTCACGAATTTGCCCTTTTTGAATTTTGGAAGCAAGAATAACCCCAATGCCATCTGGAATTTGAAATTCCGCCTCGTTAAGCAGCTTCTTTAGAGCAGGGTCTTCTTTTGCCTTGATAATCTTTTCTGGATTGATGGCAACAACGAGCGCCTTTTGTTTTGTTTCAATACGCTCGAATGCCATCTCCATTAATTCATCGTAGCCTTCCGTATTGACATTGATGCCAAGTACTGTTTCTTTCATCGGTTTTTCGCATCTCCTAAAAGGTGGAACTGGAAGCCTGCTTCTTCCCAATTATCACGTTTTAAGCAGTTTTTCGTATCGAAGACGATTTTTGATTTCACTGTAATTTCTGCAGCTTCTAATGCTTTGAATTCATTATGATCCGTTAGAACAACGATGATATCTGCATCTTTTGTAGCTTCTTCTAAGCTTTGTGTTTGTGTAGCATGTTTGTTTTCTTTAATGTGTGGATCGTATGAAATAACTTCTAATCCAAGATTTTGTAACTCGTCAATAACGATTGTAGATGGACTTTCGCGCATGTCATCTACGTTACCTTTGAAGGCTAGTCCAAGAACAGCTACTTTGCCACCAGCAATTTTGTTTTGATTTAAGATGGATTGTGTTTTTTGTGCTGTGAAGCTCGGCATACTATCATTTGTATTACGAGATAGGTGAATAATTTGTGCTGTCTCGCCACCTAGCTCAACTAAGAACCAAGGGTCAACCGCGATACAGTGACCACCTACACCAGGACCTGGGAAGTGAACATTTACACGTGGGTGATAGTTCGCAAATTTAATGGCTTCCCAAATGTTTACGTCAAGCTTCTCTGCTAATTTTGCAAGCTCATTGGCAAACGCAATGTTTACATCACGGTATGTGTTTTCCATTACTTTTACTAACTCAGCTGTAGTTGCATCTGTTAGGTGGATTGTGCCATTCACAAATGTTTGATAAAGCTCTTTTGTCATTTGTGCAGACTTGTCATCAATCCCACCAACGATACGGTCGTTGTTCACTAACTCTTCAAAAATACGACCAGGAATAACACGCTCTGGTGAATGTGCAACAAATAAATCGATACCAAATTCAAGATTTGCTTTGATTAACTCTGGTAGCATAATGTGCTCTACAGTTTTCGGTGGTACTGTCGATTCCAGAATGACAAGGTCACCTTTTTTCAAGAATGGCACGATAGAAGCCGTAGCTTGACGTACATATTCTAAATTCGCTGTATTATCAGGATTAATTGGCGACGGAACTGCCACGATGAATACGTCTGCTTCCTGTGGTGTCGTTGACGCCGTTAAGAAACCTTCATCAACTGCTTTGTTCAGGCGCTCCTGTAATCCATTTTCTTCAATATGAAGCTTTTTCTCTTGAATACTTTTTACTGCCGCTGGGTTTACGTCCACCCCATGTACTTTTATGCCGTGGTTGGCAAACATTACAGCCGTTGGTAAACCGATGTAGCCAAGTCCAACGACACAAATTGATTTAGTCATTCTCTATTCTTCCTTCCGTTTCAAAAACGAGTAGTTATATTATATGTTTTATGAAATGCGTGGTGCATTTTGTTCTGCATTATAGTATACATCTTTCAAGTGAAAGTGTGAATCAATTTGTTATTTTGAAGCTGTTTTCTGTGTCCGATTTGCAAAAGTTTTGTTGGTTAGTGGCGGTTTGGGCGCGTTTATCAGCGTTTTTTTGAGTTTTATCAGCGATTATGTTAGTTTTATTAGCGATTTTCAGGGGTTTATCAGCGATTATGCTGGTTCTATCAGCGATGTTCAGGAGTTTATCAGCGATTCATCTATAAACCAGACAATTTGTAACTTGAGTATTTGTTAGATCCGCTTCGTGGTAATTGTAATTTTTGTAATATACGTTTTGTTACATGCTCGCTATCAATCATCAAAAAATCGCGACATTCACGATTCGTTATCGTTTCGCCAACAAGCATATAATAATCTTTTAACGCCTGAATATGAGCATCGCGACACCGATGTTGACACTTCTGGCAATGCCAACCTATTTTCAATTTCTCCATCCCAAACTGACCACAGTCCTCACAATAAACACCCCGCCGCAAAGCAGAGACGTCAATTTTATAGTATTGGCAAAGCGGAAATGGCATTTTGTTCCGCAAATGTGACAAAATAATGCTTTTGATTTCTGCCATTGTTGCCGTCTCTTTGCTTTTCTCTAAATGTTTATGAAGAAATATCGGCAGCTCTTTTGCCATTAAAATCGGCAATTGTCCGTCTTCTCTATGAATGTTTACATTATTAAATGGAAAAACAACCGCTCCATAAATCGGTATAGATACACGTTGGGCTTCTAAGAAATGCTTCATCCCTTGAATATACTGTTCAAGCTGAATTTCAGGATGCGTAAAAACGTGAACCTCTCCAGATTCCGAAGTGCGAATGAGCTGACGTGGGTCATTTTTAAAATGTACAGTTCCTCGAATATTTTTAATTTCTAATAGAATAATAGCGTTGGGGACAATGAGTAAAATATCAATTTGCATGGGAAGAACAGAGGGAAGTATTACATTGTGGAAAATGTAGCAATCATTGAGCAGTGCTATTTGCTGTAGTTCCTTCATAACATATTGCTCACCAAAATCGCCCGCTTCTTTATTTTTAAGTTCCTGCTGAAGATTTTGATATTGTGGGTGCGTGGGGTGTAACCGAGTCACAAGCGCTTGGAGTCCTTTTGTCAATGGAGATGGTGCGAAGGGTTTTATGATCAATTAATTCTCTCCTTTTCTATATAAATTTTAATAGGTTTATCAGCTAGTTTAGGATCCTTTCAGCGATTATAGCATGTCTATCAGCAGTGTTCACTTTTTATCGGCGATTGCATCACTTTTATCAACGATGTTCTCTTCTTTATCAGCGATGTTCACTCTCTTATCGGCGATTGTCTCACTTTTATCAGCGATGTTCACTTTCTTATCAGCGATTGTTTCACTTTTATCGGCGATGTTCACTCTCTTATCAGCGATTGTCTCACTTTTATCGGCGGTCCTCGCTTTTTATCAACGATTTAACCCAACTAAAAAAGGAATCACCTTTAATATCGGGGATTCCTTGTTGTTCCGCTTTCGAGTAATTGTAGAATTGATTGTGCTTGCTGCATGTGCATTGCTAGTACATATTGACTTGCTTGCATTAGTATTTGGGCTTTTACCATATTCATCATTTCCTTTGCGATATCTGCATCGCGAATGCGGGATTCGGCATCTTGTAGATTTTCTGCTGTGTTTACGTTCGCATTGTAAGCGTGCTCTAGGCGATTTTGGTAGGCACCTAATCTTGAGCGCTCGTTTGATACGTGCTTTAAAGCATCGTCCATTGTGGAAATCGCTTTATTGGCACTATCACGAGTTGCAATGGATGTCGTGTCGTCTAAGCCAAGTGCCCCAGCGCCCATATCGTTTATGAACAGCTCGATGCTTTGACCGGAGTTGGCACCTGCCTGAATTTTAATACCGTTTGTAGTATAATCCCCATTTAGTAATGTCTTTGTATTAAATTCAGTGTCTTTCGAGATGCGTTGAATTTCTTTTTTTAATTCCTGAAATTCCATATCGAGATTCTCACGATCACTATCTGTTAAAGTATCATTGCTCGCCTGGACCGCGAGCTCGCGCATGCGCTGAATCATATCGTGTACTTCATTTAGTGCACCCTCAGCTGTTTGAACGAGTGAAATACCGTCTTGAATATTTTTCGCTGCCATGTTCAAACCGCGAATTTGCGCACGCATTTTTTCTGAAATCGCAAGTCCTGCTGGATCATCCGCAGCACTATTGATGCGGTAGCCTGAAGAAATTCGAAGCATTGCCTTGCTCATTGCATCGTAATGTCTATTCATATTATTTAAAATTGACAACCCCGTTGCTGACCATTTTCCAAGCATCATTTCACCACCCCTATTGTTATTTATATCGGTCTATGTTAAATTCTTTTAAGTTCATTTTGGTAATGTATTCTAATTTAGTATGTTCTATACAGTAATGATTTTTAATTCATTTTCATAATTTAAACTTTAGACCCAATAATATATAAAAGCACCGCTTTTCACATATGAAAAGTAGGTGCTTAATTGCAATGCCGTGTATTCAATTTTCGAATCCTCCGAGTTGATGGTTCTTTTGTTGTAGCAGTTCAAAAAAGAGAACTTTATTATTATCTAGTAATGCCTGGTCGATTAAATAATCAATGTTCTGCTGCTCCAATTCTGCAATGAGCTGATCTACTTCGCCAACAGTCACTGAAGAAACAAGTGGTAACTGCGGTTTTGGAGTAGCGCTTTCAAGAATCGGTGTTAGATGCTCATGAACATTGGTAATTAATAATAATTGATATAATGGCAGTCGGATAAATCGATTCCCTTTCTGGAAAACAAATACCTCGGATATATTTTCGATTTGCTGTGTATTCAAGTTGATAATCATCTCTTTACCTTCGATGGGAATGAAATGGAAAATCTCATTCTCTTTTAAAATAGAGAAATATTGATAAGCAAACACGAGACGTAGTTTGTCTCCAGTGATTTTTGTGTAAAATGGCTTCATATATTGAACTTGCATCATCCTTCATCCCTCCTTATTTATCTGATTATTCAGATTTTAACACATATCAATTATCTTGTTAACTATCTTCTCCTTGATTTTTTTCTTTTAAATCATTCAGCTTATCATGTACGCATTTTAATCGTATAATGGAAGGACAGTCTTTTTTCCTTCATGCTTAAATGCCCACTAGCTATACATTATGAAAGGAGTGAGGTTATGGCATTGTCTATTGCCCAATTAGCTAAGGAACATCAAGAATTTATCCTTGCCAAAGTAAATGAAGCTGAACAGGCGTTACATCCTTCCTCTATTGAAGACGAAGAGCTAGTGCGTCGTGCTGTTTTTTCAGTGCGGAACAAATCAGTTGTCTTTGAACGTTTTAATGGAGCGAGTTCTACATTATATGCAAGCGTACAGGATGTCAGACCTGCTTCTGTCGAAATTGATTTTGCCAAAGAGGAGTTGAGCTGTAATTGTCCTCAGCTGAAATGGTGTAGACATCAGGTTGGCGCATTGCTTGCCCTCTATCAGTATTTTGATTCGGTGCAAAATTGGTCAAGTGCTTGGCGTGCTCAAAAATCAGTGCAATTAAAATCATTAGCAGATGAACGAAGTCCAGAAAGCTGGAAATTGATGGTCGATGAAGTAATGAAACGTTTATTGCCACCTGGGCGTATTCTGGAAGGGTATGGCCTTTCTGCAATACGGACAGATGCATTGGAGCGACTTCAACGCCATGTGCCCTTCGAGCGCGAGTGGCAGCCACTTTATAAGCTTTTCATGGAGCTATCCATCTTTAATACAATATGGCGTCATTTAAATGCAACAAAAGGACATTCATTGGATTCTCCTTATATGAAATATTTTATTGATCAAAGTGTTCAATCATTCGAGAGTATATTGACGGAACTAACGGGTCGATCACGTCTTTTTGCTACTGATCCATTTTATGATGCGATTCAGGAATTAGTCAGAAAGTTTTTATTGGAACGACAAGGATTATTTGCTGATCGACTACAAATTTATATGTTGCTTTGGGCAGTGCTTTTTTATGAAAAGCCGCGTCGTGAACAAGAATTGGCACTGATAAATAAGCTTGAGAATCCTTCACCTGAGATTTCCTTGCAGTCATTAAAACTGCTATTTTATGTGCTGCTACAAAAAGAAAGTTTATTACAGGAAAGCATTGCACATATTGATGTACAACATATGCAGGATCTATTTGAACTGGCTACTTTTGCAAAACGTGCTGGCGAATCACATGCGCAGTCAATTATTTTACGTGCGATGCTACCATTTACCGAAGTCTTTTTACAGCAAACTGTGCCAGTTGTAAAACGTGCTCAATACGTAAGGCAATTTCAGCTTTTATACGAAGACATACAGCTAACGGAGGAACAGGAAGCTACATTATATAGTGCATTTGGTGTTTATGGACTTCAACCGTTTTCGTTCTTTCTTATTAAAAAAGGACGTTATCGTGAATGGGCAGCCCTCCACCAGTTAAATCTCTCCTCCCTTTCTTATTTAGAAATGTGTGGATTGAAAGATGTGCTTCAGGTTGCGCCTGCAACAGTATTGCCCTTATATCATCTATATGCCATGGCTGAAATTACACAAAAATCACGTATGAACTATAAGCAGGCTGTACGAATCTGGAAAAGTATGCGCAGTGCGGCAAAGCGTGCTGGTAAAACTGCTTATTTTGAAACATATATGCAAACAATCCGTGCAGAGTATAAACGACTTCGTGCATTACAGGAAGAAATTGAGAAAGGAAACTTAGTATGATGACTATAAATGCTCCTTCCCCGTTTTCAAAAAAACAACAGCTTCGTATTAATGCAGGACAGGAAGGATATTTTACGTTACAGGGATTTACTGCTGATGGTGCAGCAATGGATGTAGACTCACTCATTTCTTCATTATTTTTTAACTATGAAGCGAATGTCTATGGTTTATTAACCAATCGTTCAGAACTTACGATTGAAGTTTCAACCTCTGAGCTCCTTGATATTTTTTCACAGCGCTATTCGCATCCTTTTATTGCATGGCAAGGTGCTAACGCAGAAAGTCAGGTATGGCTAGAAAAAGCGTCTGCTTTACAAACGTATTGGCAGGAATCCTCGCTCTGGTCATACGCAAATATTGCAGATGATTTTTCCGCGCTAACATTCCCTATAGACGGTGAAGATACAGGTTTATTAGAAACGGCAGTGCAGCAAAAACTAGCTCAAGCAGGTCTTGTATTATCTGATTTACCAAAGCTAATGCCATTTTTCTTGCGTGGTGGCTGGCCATTAGAGCAGGAACGACAGGCAGGTGCAGTTACTGTCTCCCTACGCTTAAGTGAGCCTGAGGAAGATTCAGATGTTTGGCTTTTAGAAACAGTACTTAGCACGGCTACAACTAAAAACTACTGGACGCCTGCTATGCGAAAGCAGTCACTACCAATTGCTGAAGCTCTGCCGACAAAGTGGCAAATGTATGCTGATGCTATTGAACAACAACAAGGACAAATTGTAGATCTTCTTGCTGTTGAAGATTTACGTAGCGATATTTTCATCCGTATTATGCTCGAGGATTTACAAGTTCGAACATTTTTACGTGAGGATTTAGCAAGATTACAGGCACTTGGCTTTGACGTTGTATTACCGGCTTGGCTAAAGGATTTAAAACAATCAAAAATGCGTGTTCGTGTAAGTACTGGCAATGTAGCGACAAAGAAGGTTGCTGGACTAGACGATATTTTAACGTTCAAATGGCAATTTTCTATGAATGGACAGTCCATTTCACCTGAGCAATTTAAAAAGCTTGTGGATGAAAAACGCGAATTCATTCGTATTGGTACTGAATGGTTTCGAGTCGATGCAAACTGGATGCAAGAAATGCGTGCATTGATGCAGCAAGCAGCAGATGAAAGCTGGACTGTTCGTGAATTGCTATTTCGTGAGCTGCCAGAGGATTTATCCTTACCTCTTGAAGAAGAGGATGCCGATGATGCAATGCGAGATGATCCAATTTTTGCATTTGAATTGCAAAAATCGCTTAAATCCTATATGGATCAGCTTCAGGAGAAAAAAGGACTTCCAACAGTACCAGTCCCTACATCTTTGCAGGCTGAATTACGTCCTTATCAGCATGAGGGCTTTGAATGGCTTGTCTTCATGCGCGAACAAGGCTTTGGTGCGTGTCTAGCCGATGATATGGGTCTTGGTAAAACGGTTCAGCTTATTTCATATTTGCTACATCTTAATGACACAATTAGGGATACAAAGCCATCTATCATTATTTGCCCTACGTCCGTGCTCGGCAACTGGCAAAAGGAACTAGCTCGTTTTGCTCCTTCCTTGACTGTGCATACGCATTATCAGGCGAATCGAGCAAAAGAGGATGCTTTTAAACAGCTAGTAGAAAGAGAAAAACCACATGTGATTTTATCTACCTATGGCACGGTATCACAGGATGCTGAGTTTTTACAGGAAGTAGAATGGGCAGCAGTTGTACTAGATGAAGCCCAAAATATTAAAAATATGCAAACGCTACAATCAAGAGCTATTCGTAAATTACAGGGTGCTCATCATATTGCTTTGACAGGTACACCTGTGGAAAACCGTTTATCGGAGCTATGGGCAATTTTTGATTTTATCCATAAAGGCTATTTAGGTAGCTTCGGTCGATTTAATGAAGAATTTATTTTACCGATAGAACGAGATGAGTCTGAGTCACATAAACAGAAGCTACGTGCAAAAATACAACCGTTTTTACTTCGCCGTACAAAACGTGACCCACACTTACAGCTTAACTTACCAGATAAACAAGAGTCTCATGAGTATTGCCCATTAACAACTGAGCAAGCATCTCTATATGAAGGATATATATTAGAGACACTCGATCAGCTGGAGCAATTAACAGGCTTTCAGAAAAAGGGACGCGTCTTAAAGATGCTTAGTAAGTTAAAGCAATTATGTAATCATCCTGCCTTGTATTTAAAAGAACCTTTCGAGGATGCCGAATCAATGCTAACTCGTTCTACGAAATTAGAAAGTATCGTGCAAATGGCTACAGAAATTGTGGACAACGGCGAGCAGTGCCTCATTTTCACACAATATATTGGAATGGGACAATTACTACAGCATTGTTTTAGTGAACTATATAATATTGATGCACCGTTCTTAACAGGTGCAATGCCTAAGCAGCAGCGTGACCGCTTAGTAGAGGCTTTTCAGGCAGGAGATTTCCCAATATTTATCCTTTCCTTAAAAGCAGGTGGAACAGGGCTCAATTTAACAGCTGCAAATCATGTATTACACGCAGATCGCTGGTGGAATCCTGCCGTTGAAAATCAAGCGACAGACCGTGCATATCGAATTGGTCAAACACAATTTGTGCAGGTGCATAAGTTTGTTACAATTGGTACTATCGAAGAAAAAATCGATAAAATGCTAGCCCAGAAATCTGCATTATCGGAAGAACTAATTCAATCAAGCAAGTGGTTAACTGAGTTAGAAGATGACGAACTTCGTGATTTAATGAAACTCGATTTTTAAAAATGAGTAGATGCGCCAAGAGCACAACGTTCTTGGCGCTCTTTTATTTCAGTGGATATTGCAGTTACTTCTTCCCTACTTACTTCATATTTATATTTAGTTGTGTGTAAAATGCTCATTGCTGTGCGGTCTTCAGCAATGAACTACGTTATAAAAGAGGTATACATCATTCCTTTCTAAATTGATTACGGTGCAAGTAATAGAAGGAGAATGGCGGATCAGACAACTTGGTACTTGTCACTTGCCCCGTATGTACCATTTAGGAATTGCTTACTACTGGTAATTGCACTTCTGGCTCAGGTAGCACAAAATCCTTTAAGCCGTCTTGCTCATCAGGTGGCTTTGGTAGCACAATTGCTCCGTCGCTATCCCTTGGCTTAAGCTGATAAAATCGGACATCTTCTACGACTACTTCTGTTATAAAAACCTTTGTGCTTTCTTCATTTAGAAATGATCTTGATTGAATACGACCATTTGCCCCAATTAATGAGCCTTTTCCGCAATATTTGACGATATGCTCTGCAAGTCTTCCCCAAACTGAACAAAGAATAAAGTCAGCATCCACTTCCCCACGACTGTTTTTGTAATTGCGATTAATGGCTAGAGAAAAATGTGTTTGCACGCGATTTTCAGATAAGTGTCGTAACACTGGATCCTTTGTTAATCTTCCGACCAGTCCGACTTGATTCATTGATTCACCTCCTTTGCTTTTGATTGCTCTCATCTTACAAAAATTAATCCAGCATTGGCAAAAGTCGATTTTTATCATTTCCCTTAGTTTTTAATCATAAATTAGATATATTGAGCCTTTTACTTTTCAATTATTGAATAATTTTTCGAGCTGAATGCTTTTCGCTGTAATAGCAAATGCTAATTGTTGAAATATGCAATTTAGCTGTTTTTGCAGATTGTACGAAAACACAGTATTGGCCCTATCATCAATTATGCCTTGGCATAATTGCGTCCGGAATCGGCTTTGTGCTTGCACAAAGAACTCCTTTCCGATTCCGTGACTTCTTTCAGCGGATGTTTGGACACCCGCTGAAAAGTGACTTAAAACCGCTTCATCTCACCACCTATAGAGGTGGGAGACTTCCGCTGAATGAAGTTAAACAGGGCTAGTTGAATATGTTATACTAAAATAGATGACTGACTTAGGAGGATATTACATATTGAAAACATTTAAGATGCTTTCCTTTGACCTTGTCACAAAAGACGGCATGCAACCTTTCCCTTTAGTCGATGGTATTATTATTAACCAGGAAAACAGCCATCAATCTTGGGTTCTTGAACTATTTATGGACCGGCAATATCGTTCAACTTTCGAAAAACTTTTAGCGAATGCTACTGTCTTTAATGTACGTGCAGTTATTTCATTTCCAGATAATGAGCCTGCTCCTTTCCAGGTTGTCGTACATACAGTTCAAGAAATTGGCGAGCACATCTCTGTCCTTTTAAAAGGAACGCTAAAGACAAAACGCTCGAAATATGCCGAGCAATTACTTGCCGAGTTACTAGCTGAGGGAGTTACTTTAGATAAGTTATTGGACCGCTTCACACACGATATGAAAGAACGACCAAAACTCAAAAATGATTGAACTTGATTTAACGATGCAAAAGTTTGCATCGTTATTTTTTATTGGACAGGTAGAGAATTTAAGGTTAAATTCGATGTAAAAATTATAGAAGGTAACTACACTTGAATATTGCTGTTAGGAAAAGGCATTAAAATTATTAAAGAGGCGGTTGTTCAAAGAGGACCCTGATATTAGCTATTATCATGAGCATTGCTGGTGAAAAGAAAGTTGACCGTGAATGGCTTGAATTAGTTTGTCCCTATACTGTTTTAGTGTTACATAATTTAATTCTGATGAATTCTGCACAGCATTCACATCAACTCGATACACTTTTTATTTGCAGTAATTTTATGCTAGTTGTTGAAATAAAAAATATTAACTGACGTCTTGATTTTGACGATAACAAAGCCAGATGGAACTGTTGAAGGATTTCCAAATGCAATTACTCAGCCGCGGGTATTTCCCCTTTCGCGAATTCGAAAAGAAAAAAAGAGTGTTCCATTAATTGAAACACTCTTTTTTATATTATCGTGTTACTTTCTCTTCGACGATCTTTTCTTTAACAACGCCGTTTGCATTTGGAACGTTGTTATAGCCATTTGTACCATTTAAATCAGCATTTGTTCCTGGTGTTGTTGTTCCTGGTACTGTTGTCGTACCTGGTGTTGTTGTTCTTGGTGTAGTAGTAGTGCCTGGAGTTGTAGCTTCAGGAAGAACAGTGTTACGGTTAACACCATTTACGTCACGATTGTAAACGTCATTTCTTCGAGTCGGTTCTACAACGTCTTCTACACCTCGGCGAACGTCGTGTTTAACATTCTCCACTGGTCTTGTTTCAACTGCTTTGTTTCCCCAGTTACAACCTCCAAGAAATACAGTAGCAAGAATGATTGCCAAAAATGACATTCTCCACATAAGAAAAAACCTCCTTTCTTCGGTGCTATGTCATCAAATACAACGTGTGTATTTGTGATCTTACATAGATTGCCCGGGAAAGGAGGGAACTATCCGATTTTTGTACAAACTATTTTTGTTTTTCTTTTAACAATTGTTCAATGTAGGCTGCTTCTGCTTTACAATTGTAGCCATAGTTTGTACCTAGCTCTTTTTGCAATGCCTCGATTGTTTCAATTTGCTTAGCTGTTGGTTCTTCATTTAAAATTTTTGCAATTACTTCATCGATTTTTTGCGCCATCTCTTCATGGAATTCAGTACTCATCAAAACATCTGCTGGGATTTTTTCGATCCATGCGGCATTTTCTTGAAAATAAGTTTGCCAGCTAGCAATGAAGTCTTCCATAGAAAAACGCTCTTCTTTCCAATCAATACTTGCTAAGTATGATTCAAAAGATGTTGAAATCGAACGCGTAATGCTAATTTTAATACCTGAAGACAATTCCTTATACATCTATTTAATCCTCCTACGTTTTAAAAACAAAACTAAAATTACATGTATTTCAATACACAATCACATATACGCCATTGCATTTTTCTAAATCCGTAATATCTTTAACTACACTACCTATAGAGGGAGAGTGCAGAATAAAGATAAACTATTAAAAGATTAACAGTAAAGACATTATTCGACATCATTATTTTATATCTTTTAGCCTATAATTGCAAATTAAGCCTGCTTTGGTTGCTCAGGCCCAATAGCAAATAAAATATCCGCTTCACATACTAGTTCTCCATCGACTGTCGCCACACCGTGACCTTTACCCATTACTCCACGTAGTTTCACGAACTCTACCTCTAATCGAAGTTGATCTCCCGGTACTACTTGGCGCTTGAAACGACAATTATCAATACCCGTCAAGAAAGCTAGACGACCTTTGAATTCATCCGCGTTTAATAACGCTAAACCACCAACTTGTGCTAGCGCCTCGACAATTAAAACCCCAGGCATTACTGGATAGCCCGGAAAATGCCCATTAAAAAAGTCTTCGTTCATAGAGACATTTTTTAAACCGACTGCACGCTTGCCTTCTTCTAATTCAACGATACGATCAACGAATAAAAAAGGATACCGATGTGGTAAAATTGCTTGAATTTGCTCTGCTGTTAACATTTCTTTTCCCCCTTATATCAATTTCGCCTTGGCGTAATTGCGTCCGGATGTTGAATTGTGCACGCTCAATTCAACATCCGTGACATCCGCCAGAGGCTATATCTTCATTTAGTAGGAGGTGTCCAACGCCTACTAAATGAAGATATTATATGTAAACACAAAGTATGGTAAAGAATAATTTTATTCTTTACCATTCATAATATCAAATATATGCTGCCATGTTTCTGGTTTGAAAACGTCCATGGCTTTACCTTGTCCAATTACACTATAGCCAAACATTGCACCTACAACTGCTGCAACAACAACTAAGATGATAATAAGTACAACGCGTAGCCAAATCGGAATCAGCCGTATTTGCACCCATCGAACCTCTCGTTGCTCTCCATTTGAGCCGTGTTTCTTCTCTTCTGGTGGCGTATCGGTTTCATTTGTTTGCATAGAACCTCGACTTGAATCGTCTGTCATAGATTGTACTCCTCTTCATTACTTACTAAACAGTAATAACGGATTTACTATCGAATACCATTAATGAGCCCAAGCATTTGGTCTGCTAAAGTTACAGCTCTTGCATTGAATTGATAAGAACGCTGCGTCTGAATTAAATCCGTCATTTCCTTTGAAAGATCTACATTCGACATTTCTAGCGAACCGCTCTGCATGCCAATTTGCTGACGATTTGCTCCTTGTAATTCAGTGACTACTTCAGCTTGTGTATATCCAAGCTGAGCTAAGTTATTCGGCAATCCAACATAGGAGCCAGAAATTTTCTCCATTAGCTGTGGCTTTTGGAATTCTGTCACTGCTAAATCAGTACGAATAATATCTCCATTTGGATAGGATGCCTCTAAGACGCCTCCATTACTGATCGCGAATTTTTTTACATTATCCGGTAATGTAATAGCTTGTCCTGTTGCGTTTGCCAATGGATATCCATCTGCAGTTACAACCATTACTGTTCCATTATTTAATGGTGATAAATAAAAGTCACCTTGACGAGTATACACTGTTTTTGTGCCATTTTCACCATCTGGCATCAAAATATTGAAATATTGCTTTGGTTTTGTAAAAGCTAAGTCAAGGTCGCGATTTGTTGTTTGTAGAGAGCCTTGCTTTTGATTTGATTGGATTTGTCCAAGCATTGCACCTGAACCATATCGGATGCCAACAGGTGATTGTCGGTCAGCACGGTCTTGCTTATCATTATTAAATTGCTGATAAAGCAATTCATTAAATGTGGCTTCTTGTGTTTTATAGCCGACTGTATTACTATTGGCAATGTTATTACTAATAGTATCTAGTTTATTTTGTAATTGCCCCATTGTGTTTGTTGCAGTCATCATTGTACGTAGCATGTTCAAACGCCTCCAGTTCGCCTATTATACTTTTCCGATTTCGTTGGCAGCCTTTTCCATGCTGCGATCATAAGCCTGTAACACTTTTTGGTTAGCTTCGAAAGCGCGATATGCTGTCATTAAATCAGTCATTGTGCGACTAGAATCTACGTTTGAGCCCTCTAGATAATTTTGACGCAGTGTAAAGGATACGCCATTAGCACCATAAGCTGTCGGTAAGTTCTGACCATTTTCTGTTCGCATTAAGCCATTATCCTGTTTACTTAGCATGTTCGGATTCGCTGAAAATGATACTCCAACACGAGCTACTTGCTGATTATTAACATAAATTGCCCCGTTCTCATCTAAGCGGAAATCATCATTCGGTAGCTGGATACGCTGACCTCTGTCTGATAGCACGTACAGTCCCTGTGGATTAACTAAATAGCCTTGACCATCTAATGTAAAATTCCCGTTGCGTGTATATGCTTCGCCACCATCTGGATGTGCTAAACGGAAGAAAATAGATCCATTAGTGCCATCTTCATTTTGCGGTAAGTTTCCATCGATCAAAGCCATATCTGTCGGGAAATCAGTGCTATAGATTTGGCCTTGTATGTAATTTGGTAATGTTTCTTGCATATAAATCCCTGTATTTAATGCGCCAACTTGGCTCATATATTGAGAGCCTGCTTGCTCCTTAGCAGATGCATTTGTTTTTCCTACACTTGACATAAGCATGTCTGGAAATGAGCGAATTGTTGATTGGTCTGCTTTAAATCCTGGTGTATTCGTATTTGATAAATTATTGGTAAGTAATTCTGTTCGTCTTTGTTGTGCAATCATACCAGTTGCAACTGTATAAAACCCTTTAAACAAAGGAATCACCTCATTGTATTTTTATAAGGATGCGGGCACTCGATCAATATTTTCAAGCATAATGCCTGTACCGATTGCTACACAATCCATAGGTTGCTCTGCAATGAACACAGGTACCTTTAGCTCTTCGATTAATAGCTGGTCCATACCGTGTAGTAATGCACCACCGCCAGTAATGATGACCCCACGATCAATTATATCAGCTGATAATTCTGGTGGTGTTTTTTCTAAAACATTTTTTGCAGATTGGACGATCATAGCAACCGATTCATGTAATGCACGTTCAATCTCCTCTGAGTGAATCGTTATTGTACGTGGTAGACCTGTCACCATGTCTCGGCCACGAATGTCCATTGAATCGTTTCGGCTACCTTTAAAGACTGTACCGATAGTAATTTTTATGGCTTCTGCTGTACGTTCACCAATTAGCAATTTATATTCTTTTTTAATATATTGTAAAATATCATTATCAAAAATGTCTCCTGCCACCTTAATGGACTCACTCGTTACAATATCACCCATTGATAGGACTGCAATATCTGTTGTTCCGCCGCCAATATCGACTACCATATTGCCGCTGGGTTGGAATATATCCATGCCTGCTCCAATAGCTGCAACTTTTGGTTCTTCTTCTAAGTATACTTTTTTTCCACCTGATTTTTCTGCAGCTTCACGAATAGCTTTTTGCTCAACACTAGTAATGTTTGTTGGACAACAAATTAAAATACGTGGCTTAGCTAAAAATCCTTTGACGTTTAATTTGTTGATGAAATGTTTTAGCATCGCTTCTGTAACGTCAAAATCTGCAATGACACCATCTCGTAATGGACGAATTGCAGTAATATTACCCGGTGTACGCCCTACCATTTGGCGAGCCTCTTCCCCCACCGCTAATACTTTATTTGTTTTTTTATCAATCGCCACAACAGATGGTTCATTTAAGACGATTCCTTTACCTTTAACGTGTATTAATACGTTCGCAGTTCCTAAGTCAATGCCAATATCTTTCGAAAACATTTTATAATTTCTCCTTCCCGCCATTTCCAACTACATAACGTTCATTTTTATCTGTTTATCTAGAATATTTTATCATATCCTATTGGTAATTACACCTAATTTTAGTGAATAGAACTGCATTCTTTCAATTATATGAACACTTATTGAAAAGAAGAAATCGTTTAAACATTTTTTGGTTCATCACCTAACGTGGGGTTGATTTCCGTTCCGACTGGGTGCTTTCCTGGGGGCGTCCGATGAGCCGCTTGGGCCAAAAGGAGGTTGGTCAACGAAGGCGTTATCACAGGACGTGGTGTTTTAGCCTTCGTTCCTCTATTGCTGATCCCCAAGGAGTCGCCCAGTATTTATCAAATGTCTTCTCACAACTTTGGGTAATGAACCTCTGTTTTTAAAATTCTTGATTATGTAAATAAATAGGAAGTATGTACTTAGCTTGTCCTTTGCAAAAAAAGAACGAATCATTCATGACTCGCTCTTTCTTTCCACTTGTTTTTCGTTGCCTCTCCTCCACGAATATGACGTACGGCCTTATGGTAGGCGAGTATTTCCTTTACTTGCTCAGCTAATGCTTCATGAATTGTTGGCAGTCGCTCTGTTAAATCTTTGTGCACCGTACTTTTTGAATAACCTGTCATTTTCGCGAGGACACGCACAGTTTCACGCGTCTCAATCAATAATTCACCGAGGCGTATGCAGCGCTTCCGAATGTGCTCGTGCACGTTCTTCGTCCTTTCCACACAATTTCACAAATGGCATCAGATGCACGTCTGCGCATTTCTTCACCTTATGTGAGGATAAAGCTATTCAGAACACATTTTACATTTTCACGATAAAATACCGATTTTTTATGCATTTTTTAGTATTCGTTTCTCTCAATATAAATTATCATTTACTATATTTGAAATCTACGAATTTTCCTATCATCAATTATGCCTCAGTTTGGATACCCGCTGAAAAGTGGCTTAAACCAGCAGAAGTCTCTCGCCTATAGAGGTGAGAGACTTCTGCTGGTTTAAGTTAAAAGGCTAGTAATTTTTTCGGATTAATATATTTCCCGTTTTCTAGTACTTCAAAATGCAAGTTAACGCCAGCTGATTGGTTCCACTCATTGTCAGTCGCTTTTCCAAGTACTTGACCTTGTGTTACCTCATCGCCTTCCTTGACAGCAATGTCTTTTACAGAGCTATAATGTGTTTCCTTACCATCTGCATGCTCAATAACAATTTTATTGCCTGTGAATGCATCAAGTTTTACTTGTTTTACTTTACCACTTAGAGCAGCAAGTACTTCAAATTCTTCACCATTCATAGAAAGAGTAATACCGGAAGATGTCGTAAATGTTTGATTAAATACCATAAGTGCTTTTTCACGCGACTCTGCATTAGCCTCTACTTCATAAAACTCTTGTGAAACTTGAATCTTACTAAGATTCGCTTCCTTGAACGGGTACTTCATTGTTTCTGTTTTTGCATTTGTTTCAACTACAGGACCTGAATCTACTTCTGCTACATTTGTTGACGGAGCCTCTTCTACTTTTGATACGAGACTATTGTAACCAAGCAGCAAACCTGCTAGCATTAGAGCCCCACCAGCGTAAACAACTGGCCAAAACCACGGTTTCTTCTGTAATTGAACTTTTTCATCTTGTTGATTCTGAGAAGTTTTACTATTTTTATCCTCTCTCATTTTCATCACCTCTAATTGCAGTGTGAACAACTAGAAGTTATTTTAAACATGCATCTATCTTTTTTATTTCAATATCTTGATAATAATAGTGTAAAATTTCGGCAGCATTTTTCCCATCACTTGCCAAAGCCTCTGCTCCATATTGACTCATTCCTACCCCATGCCCGTACCCTTTCGTGCTCACTTGCACTTTTCCAGCGGTGGAATTATATGAAATTTTAAAATCCGTTGACGGTATTTGCAAAAGTGTTCGAACTTCTCGCCCTGACCACACATTCTTACCTAACTGCATGCGTTCAACACGTCCTGTATCATTTAAAAAGAACTGTGCACGGTTGAAATCACTTGCTTGCCATTTAATAGGCCACAGTGCATTCCATTCAGATAATGTCCATTCTTTCATCGCTGAAAACTTTGGTGATGATAGATCCGACATACTCGCAACGCTTTGTAAATAAGGTACATCATTGCCACTAAAATCGTAGGCACTTTCTGTTTTCCCATTGCTAGTAGAGTGAAACATTGCCGTAATTAATTCATTATTATATAGAAGAACTTGTCCTTTCGTTTCGTTAATAGCCTCGACAATTTTCTTTTCATTCCCCGGGAAATTGCTAGTCCAATTCGCTTTTCTTTGCTCCTTATCGTAAAAAACTTGTCTAGCAACAGTAGGAGCGATAGCTATTTTACCGTAATTTGTCGATTTCAACGCGTACGTCCTTGCTGCAATAGCCTGCGCCTTTAAAGCTTCTTTTTTAAATGAAACAGGCATTTCTGCAGCTACTACACCAGTTATATACGTTTCTAAAGGGATTTTCTCCTGTTGCCCCTCCACTTCTATGAATATTTCACAAGCTTGCTCTGCTGTTGAAGGTGAATCCTCAACCGTGCGTCTCTCACTAAATGCCACAGGAAGCATATATAATGCTCCAATCAAACAAATTATGCCTATACTCATTATCCATTTTTTCATAAGGAATAATATGCTAGAACTCTTCAAAATATGTGGATGTTGACGAAGGTAAAGCCTGGTAAACATGGTTGGGTGCTGCACATGTAAAGCATGAGCGTTAGGTGGCACGGAGGTTAAAACCGTCTTATCTAGTGACAATGTATTTGCGGAAAAGAAGCGTTTTCAGCCTTATCACGTCCTGTGATAACGCCTTCGTGACCAACATCGGTGCTGCTGCCGCTTCGCTTTCGCGCAAAAAACATCTGTTGGCCCGAGACCCTGGTGCGAGCCTAGCGAGTGAAGCGGCTCATCGGACGCCCCCAGGAAAGCGCCCAGCCGGAACGGAAATCAACTCCACGTTATGATGAGCGATTTTTTTGGCTGTTGCTTCACTCTCGCTAACATGGATTGCACTACAAAGAAAAAACCCTCTGCTCAAAGGCAAAGGGTTTATAAATCTATTTAGTTTGTTGGTAATTCAACAGTTGTTTTCTCTTTAGTGATAACTTCCTCAAGTGGTACACGTTCAATGTGTGCGCCAAGTGCAGCTAGCTTGCCATGGAAATCGACATAACCGCGATCTAAGTGATGAAGCTTTGTAACTCTAGTCACACCTTCAGATACAAGACCTGCTAAAATTAGCGCAGCCGCAGCTCGTAAATCAGTCGCCATTACTTCAGCGCCCTGAAGGTTTACTGGCCCTTCGATAAACACAGAACGTCCTTCTATTTTAGCACCGGCATTCATACGACGGAACTCCTCAACATGCATAAAACGATTTTCAAAAACAGTTTCCGTAATAATACTCGTACCTTCAGCCGTTAACATCAAGGCCATCATTTGAGATTGCATATCTGTCGGGAAGCCTGGATGTGGCATAGTTTTAATATCAACAGCTTTTAATGTTTTAGGAGCACGTACACGGATTCCTTCATCTAGCTCAGTTATTTCTACACCCATTTCACGCATCTTTGCAATTAATGCTGTCATATGCTCAGGGACAGCATTTTCAATCGTTACATCCCCTTTTGTAATTGCTGCTGCAACCATAAATGTGCCAGCTTCAATACGGTCAGGAATAATATGATGTTCTGTTCCATATAATGTATCGACTCCTTCAATACGAATCGTATTCGTACCTGCACCGATAACACGACCACCCATACTATTAATGAAGTTTGCAAGGTCTACAATTTCAGGCTCTTTCGCTGCATTTTCAATTACAGTTGTTCCTTGCGCTAAGGCTGCAGCTGTCATAATATTTTCTGTTGCCCCAACACTTGGGAAGTCCAAATACACATTTGCGCCTTTTAAACGTCCTTCTGCCTTCGCCTCTACATATCCATGACCAAAAGAGATTTTTGCTCCCATAGCTTCAAAGCCCTTTAAATGTAACTCAATTGGACGAGAACCGATTGCACAGCCCCCAGGTAAAGCAACACGAGCATAGCCATTTCGAGCAAGTAAAGAACCCATCACTAAAATCGATGCACGCATTTTGCTGACAAATTCAAATTGAGCTTCGCTAGAAAGTTCTTTTGTTGTATCTATATATACTGTATTGTCCTCAGGTATATATGTAACTGCCGCATTTAGACTTTTTAGTACTTCATTTATAGTAAAGACATCTGCTAAGTTAGGGACTTCTTTAATTACATTTTCTCCTTTAGAGGCAAGTAAAGCCGCTGCTAGGATTGGTAACACCGCATTTTTTGCGCCCTCTACGCGCACTTTCCCCTGTAGCTTTTGGCCGCCAGTCACTATTATTTTTTCCACCCTATGTCCCTCCGAATTCAATCTATTAATCTATCAAAATTTTATTTTAAAAAGAAGTATAATGTCATAATCAGTAAACAAACAACTTTATAGTACAACTTTTCTTACGCTCGTTCAAGCATCCAAATCACTATTTTACGTCATTTATTGATATTTTGCTATTTATTTATTGTACGCATGAAATTTTTTTTTGTGAATGACCAATAACACGGAAGAAATGCGTAAATTTCTAATATATACCCAAAGATATGTGAACAAAAAACAAAATCTATGGATTTCTTAAAACTGATTTTTACATATTTCAAAGGACCACATAAAAATGTTATAAAGCCCTGTGAAACATGTAGATTCAATTACTAACATAAAGATAGTAATAAGGGAGCTATTAAAATAAATACGGAAGCTTCCCTGACCAGTTTGAAATTTGCAGAAAGAAATTTGAAACGGCTGATCCGATCGCAATACTTAATAAGATATATATTAATTGGATTTGAAATACTTTATTCTTCTTGAAGATCTTTTCAAGCATAAACGCTTGTAGCGCATAAAAAGTAATAGCGATAAAAAATATATGCGATAAAATCCCTATTAAAGCTTCCTGCCCTATTGCCTCATATATTTCCATGTTGGTTCCTCCATATTAATTCCTCTAGCGATACTCTCAAACGGTTGCATAATGTTAAAAAACGGACAGATGTTGAATCTGTCCGTTAAAATTTGAATTAGATATTACCCTCATGAACGTTGATACGATTCAACGCACGTTTTAATGCTAGGTCAGCACGTTTGAAATCAATGTTATCTTGTTTATCTTGAAGACGACCTTCAGCACGTTTAACGGCTTCTTTAGCACGTTTAACATCGATGCTTTCAGCAATTTCAGCAGACGGAGCTAAAATTGAGATTTTTTCAGGGCGAACTTCAATGAAACCACCGCTTAAAGCTACAAGTTCAGTTGAACCGTTTTCTTTTTTTAGCTTCACCGCACCAATTGCAAGTGGAGCAACCATAGGAATATGGCCTGCAAGAACACCGATTTCACCTGAAGTTGTTTTAGCGATTACCATTGATACTTCAGAATCGTATACCGGGCCGTCGGGAGTGACAATATTGACTAGAACTGTCTTCATATTTTTTCCTCCTCGTCCCTGGTATTAAACCTCTACGCCCATGCTTTTCGCTTTTTCAACTACTTCATCAATAGAACCAACTAGACGGAAAGCATCTTCTGGTAGGTGATCCCATTTGCCATCAAGGATTTCCTTGAATGAGCGAACAGTTTCTTTAACAGGTACATAAGAACCTTTTTGACCAGTAAATTGTTCCGCAACGTGGAAGTTTTGAGATAAGAAGAATTGAATACGACGAGCACGTTCTACTGTTTGTTTATCTTCATCAGATAATTCATCCATACCTAAGATAGCAATGATATCTTGTAATTCACGGTAACGTTGGATTGTACGTTGTACACCAGTAGCGATTGCATAGTGCTCAGCGCCTACGATTTCTGGTGATAAAGCACGAGAAGTCGAAGCTAATGGGTCAACCGCAGGGTAGATACCCATTTCTGATAATTTACGCTCAAGGTTAGTAGTTGCATCTAAATGGGCGAAAGTTGTAGCTGGAGCCGGGTCAGTATAGTCATCGGCTGGTACATAGATCGCTTGAATAGAAGTTACAGAACCTTTGTTAGTAGATGTGATACGTTCTTGTAATTTACCCATTTCAGTTGCAAGTGTTGGTTGGTAACCTACCGCAGAAGGCATACGACCTAATAGGGCAGAAACCTCAGAACCTGCTTGAGTGAAACGGAAGATATTGTCGATGAATAAAAGTACGTCAGCACCTTGCTCATCACGGAAGTATTCTGCCATTGTAAGACCAGTTAAAGCTACACGCATACGTGCACCTGGTGGTTCGTTCATTTGACCGAATACCATCGCTGTTTGCTTGATAACGCCTGAATCGCTCATCTCGAAGAATAAGTCGTTCCCTTCACGAGTACGCTCACCTACACCGGCGAATACAGAGATACCTGAGTGCTCTTGTGCGATGTTGTTGATTAATTCTTGGATTAATACAGTTTTACCTACACCGGCACCACCGAATAGACCGATTTTACCACCTTTAATATATGGTGCTAATAAATCTACTACTTTGATACCTGTTTCAAGAATTTCAACTGTAGTTGAAAGTTCATCGAAAGATGGTGCTTCGCGGTGAATTGAATCACGACGAACGTCAGCTGGAATCTCTTCACCTAAGTCGATTACTTCTCCAAGTACGTTGAATACACGACCTAAAGTAACTTCACCAACTGGTACTGAGATAGCTTTTCCTGAGTCTGTTACTTCTGCTCCACGTTGTAAGCCATCAGTAGATGACATTGCAATTGTACGAACAGAATCATCACCTAAATGAAGAGCAACTTCTAATGCAAGAATTGTTGGTTCTTCATTAGGACGTTCAATCTTAACTGTTAGTGAGTTATAGATTGCTGGTAATTGGCCATTGTCAAATTTTACGTCAACAACTGGACCCATTACTTGAATAACATGTCCTTTATTCATTACTGTGTATCCTCCTATCGTATTCTTATACGACATTGGGAAGCTGGGCCTATTCTAAGGCTGCAGCTCCACCAACGATTTCTGTAATTTCTTGTGTAATCGCCGCTTGACGCGCACGGTTATATTGCAATGAAAGGTCTGAAATAAGATCAGATGCGTTATCAGTTGCATTTTTCATAGCCGTCATACGAGAAGCATGTTCACTTGCTTTCCCATCTAATAATGCGCCGTAAACTAAGCTTTCCGCGTATTGTGGAAGTAACACTTCAAGAATTGCTTCACCAGATGGCTCAAATTCGTAAGAAGCATTACTGCTAGCAGGTGCAAGATCCGTTAATGGAAGAAGTTTTTTCTCTGTCACTTCGCTAGCAATAGCGCTGACAAAGTGATTGTAGTACATATAAAGTTCATCATACGTACCATCAGTGAACATACCAACAGCTTTACGAGCGATTTCTTTAATATCAGCAAATGATGGTTGGTCCGGAAGACCGACAACATCGCTGATGACATTATGATCACGTTTCACAAAGTAGTCACGAACAACACGACCTACCGCTAAAATAACGTATTCGTCTTTTGATTTATGACGCTCATCAATTGTACGCTGTACTTGACGTAGGATACTTGAGTTGTAAGCACCTGCAAGACCACGGTCAGAACCAATGACTAGGTAAGCTGTTTTCTTAACAGGACGAGCAGTTAACATTGGATGTCCACTGTCTTTTGTCCCTGAAGCGATCGCGCCTACTACGTCCTGGATTTTTTCCATGTAAGGAACGTACGCTTTAGCGTTTTGCTCTGCACGACGTAACTTGGAAGAAGAAACCATCTGCATCGCTTTCGTAATTTGTTTCGTACTCTTTGTAGAATTAATACGACCTTTTATTTCGCGTAAGTTTACCACTGGTATTTCACCACCTTTTGTTTTTTAATCAAGTGACTAGCTCGAACTTATTCTGATTTAGCGAAAGTTTTTTTAAACTCAGTTAAAGCTGCTACGTAATCCGCATCAGGAGCAAGTTCTTTTGTAGTACGAACGTGATCTAAAACGTTTGTGTGGTTTGTTTCTAACCAGCTTAAGAATTCACCTTCAAAGCGAACGATATCTTGTACTGGAATATCATCTAAGTGACCTTTAGTTAATGCATAAAGGATAGCAACTTGTTTTTCAACTTTAAGTGGTTTGTTTAGGTCTTGTTTAAGCACTTCAACCGTACGTTTACCACGCTCAAGTTTAGCAAGTGTGATTTTATCTAAATCAGAACCGAATTGAGCAAATGATTCAAGTTCACGGAATGCAGCTAAGTCAAGACGTAGTGTACCAGCAACTTTTTTCATCGCTTTAATTTGAGCAGATCCACCTACACGTGATACAGAAAGACCGGCGTTAATCGCTGGACGTACACCTGAGTTGAATAAGTCAGATTGTAAGAATATTTGACCATCAGTAATTGAGATTACGTTAGTTGGGATGTATGCAGAGATATCCCCAGCTTGTGTCTCAACGAATGGAAGAGCTGTAATAGAACCATTTTGGTATGTTTCATTTAACTTCGCAGCACGTTCAAGTAAGCGGCTGTGTAAGTAGAACACGTCACCAGGGTATGCTTCACGACCTGGAGGACGGCGTAGAAGAAGTGAAAGTTCACGGTAAGCTGATGCTTGTTTAGAAAGATCATCATACACGATTAATACGTGCTTACCTTGTAACATGAATTCTTCTGCCATAGAAACACCAGCAAATGGTGCTAAGTATAGTAATGGAGCTGGTTGAGACGCAGCAGCAGTTACAACGATTGTATAATCTAATGCACCGTGCTTACGTAACGTTTCAACTACACCACGTACAGTTGATTCTTTTTGACCGATAGCAACATAGATACAAATCATATTTTCACCAGTTTGGTTTAAGATTGTATCGATTGCTACTGATGTTTTACCAGTTTGACGGTCACCGATGATTAACTCACGTTGACCACGACCGATTGGTACTAAAGCGTCAATCGCTTTGATACCAGTTTGTAGTGGTTCGTGTACTGATTTACGAGCCATTACACCGAAAGCTGGACTTTCGATTGGACGAGATTTTGTTGTGTTGATTGGACCTTGTCCATCCACTGGTTGACCAAGTGGGTTTACAACACGGCCAATTAGTTCTTCACCAACTGGTACTTCCATGATACGACCTGTACGACGAACTTCATCGCCTTCTTTGATGTCAGCGTATGGACCTAAGATTACGATACCAACGTTACCTTCTTCTAGGTTTTGAGCCATACCCATAACACCGTTAGAGAACTCTAGAAGTTCTCCAGCCATGGCGTTGTCGAGGCCATGAGCAAGAGCGATACCGTCACCAATACGGATAACTGTACCAACTTCGCTTACTTTAAGTTCAGATTCATAATTCTCAATCTGTTGTTTAATCAGACTGCTGATTTCTTCAGCCTTGATGCCCATGTATGTCACCTCTCACATTTCTAAATTATTAACCGATTAATTCACGTTTTAGGCGCTCAAGCTTGTTCGCTACTGAGCTATCATAAATATGATTACCGATTTGAACACGAATACCACCAAGAAGTGATGGATCAATTTCGTTTGTAATGTTTAATGATTGTTTCCCTACAAGTTTCGCAAATGTTGTAGAAATATTAGCGCTTTCTTCAGCAGAAAGTGCACGAGTAGAGAATACTGTTGCATCTGCAGTACCTTGTGCCTGTGCAGCAAGCTCAGCATATGCGTTAGCAATAAGCTTCAGTTCGTTTACACGTTTTTTCTCAACAAGTAGTTGAACTGTGTGTACAACCTCTGGAGTTGCACCTGCAAAGATTTCTGCTACCATTTGTTTCTTACGTTCGATAGAGAACTTAGGAGCATTTAGAAGTGTTAAAAAATCAGGAGATTCTTTGACAACCTTTGTTAGCTCGTTTAAGTCTGCTCCAACTTCAGCAAGAATGTTTTTTTGTTGCGCTAATTGAAAAAGCGCTTGTGCGTAACGTTTTGCTACAGTTGAATTACTCATCGAGCTTCCCCTGCCTTCGCAATCGTCTCTTCAATTAGAGCACGGTTGTCTGCCTCAGAAATCTCTTTGCTAAGGACTTTAGATGCTGCAAGTACAGATAATGAAACGACTTCATCACGTACAGCTGCAATAGCTTTTTCTTTTTCAGACTCAATTTCACGTAAAGCCGATTCTTTTAAGCGGTTTGCTTCATTGCGAGCTGCAGTAAGAATTTCTTCTTTTTGCGTTTCGCCTTGCTTCTTAGCGCCCTCAACAATCGATTGTGCTTCCGTACGAGCTTCTTTAAGAAGGCTCTTTTGTTCTTCTAAATATTGGTGAGAATCTTTGCGGGCTTTTTCAGCTGCTTCGATTTCACTAGCTACTAATTCTTCACGTTGTTGCATGATGCCCATAAGTGGACCCCAAGCGAACTTTTTAAGTAAAAGCATTAACACTAAGAAGATAACTAAAGTTGCGGCGATATCGCCACCATTGAAACCTGGCTCAGCGTTGCCTAGTACAAGATAATCTAAAAACACGATTGTTTCACTCCCTTCAAGAGCTTTAACTTCAACATAATAATTTAATAACTTGAAAAACTACCTATTTTAAAAAGCTATATTTACACATAGCTTTTATCAGTTCCAAAATGAATGGCGAAGTTTCATCTGGAGATTCCTGCTTCGCCACTAGAATTCAGTGTACAACTGAATTATTTGTTCATTACGATGAATGCGATTACTACTGCGATGATTGGTAGGGCCTCAACTAATGCTACCCCGATGAACATTGTAGTTTGAAGAACGCCACGAGCTTCTGGCTGACGAGCGATACCTTCTACTGTTTTTGAAACGATAAGACCGTTACCGATACCTGCACCAAGTGCACCTAAACCGATTGCGATTGCTGCTGCTAATAAACCCATTTGAAAATTTCCTCCTTGGAATTGTATGTTTTTTTTAGTTCAAGCATAAGATATATGCTTTATATTAATGGTCATCGCTCACTTTATGAGCCATGTATACCATTGTTAACATTGTGAAGATAAAGGCTTGGATAAAGCCGATGAAAATAGAGAAACCTTGCCATGCCATCATTGGAACAATTGCTCCGATGAATCCAACAGCACCTGATGATGCTAAACCTGCGATTAAGCCAAGTAAAATCTCACCTGCATAAATGTTACCGTAAAGACGAAGACCTAATGTTAAAGTGTTCGCAAATTCTTCAACGATTTTTAGCGGGAACATGAATGACATTGGTTTGAAGAATGTACCAACATAATGGCCTGTCCCCTTCATTTTAATACCATAGAAATGTGTTAAGGCTAAAATCATTGCTGCAAGCGTCATTGTAACAGTTGGGTCAGCTGTAGGAGATTTCCACCAAAGTTCGCCATTATAGGCGATAGAGAATGGAAGACCTAATAAGTTAGATACAGCGATAAACATAATTAGTGTGATACCTAATATATGGAATCGTCCACCAGTTTTCCAGTCCATGTTGCTTTTTATGATGTTCTTTACGAAATCCATAATCCATTCCATAAAGTTTTGCATGCCAGTAGGTTTTAACTTTAGGCTTCTAGTTGAGATAAATGCGATTAAGAAAACGATTACGGCCGCAACTAGTAACATCATAACAGTTGAAAGGTTGAACGTTAGCTTGAACAAACCAAAATCAACTACTTGTAATGGAGCTTCATGATTCATTGTTATTTTTCACCTCTCTTTCTAATTTAAAGCACATTAGCGGTTCCTTACATGTGACACAATTCTCTCGACAAAGAGAAAAACGTACGGAATCATTAGCCCTATGACCGTGCTAATTAAGTGAAAATAGTTTGGCAACGAAATGGCTAAAGCGACTGCCGCTACACCTGATGCAAAGCGAAGCGCTGTACCAAGTGAGCCTACTTTCTTCCCTTCACTAATGGATCGATCAAACTTGTCCATACGGCGAACTAAAATCCAAAAATTATACGTACCAAAGAATGCACCGATTGCGATGCCCGCAAAAACCGTCTGATAGGGTGTAAATCCCCAGCCTAATGCACAGAGTGCGAGCAAAAAAAATAACGCTCTCTTCTGCACAGCAATAATGTGATGCAAATCTAGCATTGGTTTATAATCTCCTGAATCATTTTTTCGAGTAAAGAAACGTTTGCTGACCACTATGTGAAATCAGAAAAGAGCAGTGAAAAACACTACTCACAGCGGAATAGTAACGGGAGAGCGTCATTTTGAAATTACAGGTGTAAATCCCAAAAAATATCTTACACCCCGAAACGCACAAAACGTTGCAAATCGACAGCTTATGGTTTGAACTGTCAATTTAGTAGAAACTTGATGTAACAAGTGTTTCAACCTCTATTTACGATTTGAAACCCTTATCATTATTACCCTTTGTAAGCATACAATAGGAGATATTTGAAGTCAATTAGTAAAGGAGAAAAACTTCACAGCTACTATACTCTTGTCAAATTGTTGACAAATTTGTGTATGGAAATTCATAGCTTCAAAATCAAAGTTTACGTTTGTGCAAAAAAAAGCTAATTTACGACACATTTATGCTCGCAAATTAGCTCACTCATCACGGTTAGTAAATTAGACTCATTTTTCGTTTTCGATAAGGGATATTACTTGCTTTTTTGTAAAAATCCCAAAAGAGTCTTCACAATACGCTCAGAAGCGTGTCCATCACCATAAGGATTTGACGCTTTCGACATTGCTTCATAGGCATTTGTATCTTCTATTAATTGCTTAGCTAGAGAGTAGATTGTTTCTTCTTCCGTTCCAGCTAGCTTAAGAGTCCCTGCTGCAATACCTTCTGGGCGCTCTGTTGTATCTCTAAGTACTAAAACTGGTTTACCTAATGAAGGTGCTTCTTCTTGGACGCCACCAGAATCAGTTAAAATCATATAAGAATTAGCCGCAAAGTTATGGAAATCGAAAACCTCAAGAGGTTCAATTAAATGTACACGCTTATGATCTCCTAAAATCTCATTAGCTATTTCTCTTACAGCTGGGTTCATATGGACTGGGTAAACAACTTGTACATCCTCATGCTCTGCTAAAATTCTAGTAATCGCTCTAAACATATGACGCATAGGTTCACCTAGATTTTCACGACGATGTGCTGTTAATAAAATCATACGATCCGAACCTATTTTTTCTAACACAGGATGTGTGTAATGTTCACTTACTGTTGTCGCTAATGCGTCGATAGCTGTGTTACCTGTCACAAAAATAGTCTCAGGGTTTTTATTTTCATCTAAAAGGTTTTTCTTTGATACTTCTGTCGGTGCGAAATGAAGGTCAGCCATGACACCTGTTAACTGGCGATTCATTTCCTCTGGGTATGGTGAATACTTATTCCAAGTTCGAAGACCTGCTTCCACATGTCCGATAGCAATTTGGTTATAAAATGCAGCTAGGCTTGCAATGAACGTTGTTGCTGTATCGCCATGTACTAAAACAATATCCGGTTTTGCTTCTTTCATGACTTTGTCTAAGCCTTGTAATGCATTAGTCGTCACGTCAATTAATGTTTGACGATCCTTCATAATATTTAAATCGTAGTCTGGTGTAATTTTAAATGTTTCTAAAACTTGATCGAGCATTTGGCGATGTTGGGCTGTTACCGTCACAATCGATTCTATTTGCTCAGGATGCTTTTGTAATTCCAATACAAGTGGAGCCATTTTAATAGCTTCTGGTCTCGTACCGAAAATCGTCATTACTTTCCATTTTTTCGTCAAAACGAATTGCACCGTCCTTTGTTATATTTGTATGAAAAGTGCTTTACTCCCATTGATCTGCGTCATATGAGAAAAGTGCCGGACTTCAAGAGAAGTAATTCGCCTAACATACTATGAAACGTCCTTCAATATTGAAGGACGCTCTCAAAAGTTATAAGTTGCCAAAAATTACATAATCAATTATGCCTCGGCATAATTGCGTCCGGAATCGGCTTTGTGCTTAGGCCTGCATGACGCAGGTCAGTTAGCCGTTATCGCATGGATGCGATGATTTTAGGCTAACATCCTATGTGAATTCCTTTACGATTCCGTGACATCCGCCGGAGGCTTTAACTTCTTTCAGAGGGTTTTTGGACACCCTCTGAAAAGTAGCTTAAATCCGCATTCATCTCACTACCTATAGAGGTGGGAGGCTTCTGTAGCTGACGCTTCGCTTTCGCTACAAAAGAAATTTGCTGAAAGAAGCTAAATGAATTCAACTGTAAACTGTTCAGTATTATTTCGTACCGAATAAGCGGTCGCCTGCATCACCTAAACCAGGGACAATGTAGCCATGGTCATCTAATTTTTCATCAAGTGCAGCGATATAGATATCTACATCTGGATGCTGTTCTTGAATTTCTTTTACACCCTCTGGCGCTGCGATTAAGCACATGAATTTAATGCTTTTCGCACCACGTTTTTTCAGTGAGTTGATCGCTTCCACTGCTGATCCACCAGTTGCAAGCATTGGATCTACAATGATGAAATCACGTTCTTCAACATCTGCAGGAAGTTTTGCATAGTATTCTACAGGTTTTAAAGTTTCTGGGTCACGATAAAGACCAATATGACCAACTTTTGCGGCTGGAATTAGATTTAATACACCATCTACCATGCCAATACCTGCACGTAAAATCGGTACAATCGCAATTTTCTTACCAGAAAGTACTTTTGTCTTAGCGACTGTAACAGGTGTCTCAATTTCAATTTCCTCTACTGGCATATCACGTGTAATTTCGAATGCCATTAATGTTGCAACTTCGTCTACTAGCTCACGGAATTCTTTTGTTCCTGTATTCTTATCACGAATATAAGTTAGCTTATGTTGGATTAGTGGATGATCAAATACGTATACTTTGCTCAAAGGGATTCGCTCCTAACCGTTCGGATTCATTTTTATCTCACCTAGTATAACAGAAAAAAGGAGTCGTCTCAAAAATAAATTTGGGACAACTCCTTTTCAAGAATGTTTACTACATATAATAGCGATTATTCATCAAGTATTGCATCTAATTTTTCTATTGTCATCGGCTTATAATAGAAGTAACCTTGTCCTACTGTACAGCCGAGTGCGCGTAAAATCTCAACCTGCTCTTTACTTTCAATACCTTCTGCGACTGAAGTCATTCCTAAATTTAATGCTAATTGAATAATGGATCGGACAATAGCGAGTGTCGCAGCATCATTAATAGCATTAATAAAGCTTCGATCTATTTTCAATTCAGTAAACGGCAGTCTTTGTAAATAACTTAGTGATGAGAAGCCTGTTCCAAAATCATCCACCGAAGTTTCAAAGCCGTATCCCTTTAATTCCTGAATAATAGAAAAAGCGGTCTGAAAATCAACTAGGCCAATAGTTTCCGTTACTTCTAAAATGATATATCTCGGATCTATATCGTATTTCTGAACAAGTTCCAATGTATCCTGCACAAAATTAGCATAGTAAAAATGATCAGGCGAAATATTTACTGCTACCTTCACTAATTTTTTCCCTAATCTTTTACGCCCTGCTAACCACGAAAGAACTATCTCTAATATTTGAATATCGATTTCTCGTACCTTTCCTGCACTTTCTGCCACTGGAATAAAGATTGCCGGAGATACGAAACCGAGTTTCGGAGAAATCCAGCGAGCGAGCGCTTCAATACTTTGAATTTCACCTGTCCGTAAATCCACCTTTGGCTGTAAATTCACCGAGATTTCTTTGTTTTTTAATGCTTGTGCCAAATGGTTTAACACTGTCATTTGCTGCTCAAGCACATCATTTCTTTCTTGCGTAAATATTTCCGTATGAGTACCTGGTTTATTGGCCGCAAAGGATACAGCATTATCTGCAAAGCGAATCGCATCAATCATTTTTATCTCATCATTATATAAAGCAATTCCGGTTTTCAGTGTAATATAAATTTGCTTGCCACCTACAATAAAGGGCTGACGAATAATTTCTTTTATACGCCTTTCATAATTTAAGAAACCTTCATCGAATGTCACATTTGAAATGATTAAACTAGAGCTTGTAAACCTAGCGATATATTCGTTATGCTCATACTTCTCTTCATTTAGACGTTTGGCAATTTGTCTTAAAAGCTCATCTCCCGCTTCACGACCATATAACTCAACAATTTGAGGGAATTCGCTCGGCTTTAAAATTTTGATATTGCCATTTTGACCGCATTCTTTTTCTACCTTGTTTAAAAAACCATGTCGATTAGGCAGCCCCGTTGTGATATCGGTATAGGCTAAATCCCATATCCTTTTTTGTGTTTTTGCATACGAGTATGCCAATGCAACAAGAGCACCAATTTTTCGAAACAAACTTTCAAAAAACTTCTGGTCACTACTCTGTTGCTCTAAAAATATCGCAAATAATCCAATTGCTTGCTGTTGTTGATTGTATATTGGCATAAACCATCCAAATAGCTTTTTAGAGGAATTGGCAAACATTTTATGTTCTATTGGAATATCAATTTCATCCAAGCTCTTAACGAGAATGGATGTCTCTCCTTGCATAACTCTCTTAAAAAATTCATTGTTTTCACAACGCTCTGGTAAACCTTTTGTTTTATCGTTCCCATTAAAAATTCGTAATTGATCTGCCTCCGTTTTGACAAGTACCATACTTGATATATCCGGCATAAAAAATTCATCAAGACTACTGCAAATAATGCTCATCTTTTTATCAAAGGAATTGTCCTTTTCAATCCCTTCGTACATAGCTTTCTCAAGGCGCATTAAAAATTCATCGGTGTGATAGTACGTAACATCCTTCACAAGTACTAGTACAAATAATGTTTCATTTTTATTATTTTGAAATGGGAGTGCTTGTATCTCTGCCCAAAAAGGAGGTTTATCGAAACAATTATGGTGCCATTTTGCTTGTACTATGACTCCGCTATGTATTTTTTGTTTAATCTTTTCAATAGTTGTCTGTTCTTCGTTTCCCATCAATGAAAAATAATCGTTATTTATTATTTTTGAACGTGTAGTATTTGTAAGCGTACAAAAAGAATCATTACATTCTATTACGCAATGATTATTTGTTGCATCAAAAATAACGTAGCTTTCTTTAGAGTTATCACCTAACCTACGAATTGTATTTAATAGCATTTCATTTTCTATGCACATTGTTTTAGTAACCATCCAGTCCCTCCTCCCTCTATCTCTATCAATTATGCCTCGGCATAATTGCGTCCGGAATCGGCTTTGTGCTTAGGCCTGCAGATGTTTTTTGTGCGAAAGCGCAGTGCTAACGTAGCGGCAGCAACAGATGTTTTTTGCGCGAAAGCGTAGTGCTAACGTAGCGGCAGCAACAGATGTTTTTTGCGCGAAAGCGCAGTGCTAACGTAGCGGCAGCAACAGATGTTTTTTGCGCGAAAGCGCAGTGCTAACGTAGCGGCAGCGGCACCGATGCAGATCAGTTAGCCGTTATCGCATGGATGCGATGATTTTAGGCTAACATCCTTTAAGCACTCCTTTCCGATTCTGTGACATCCGCCGGAAGCTTTAGGCCAACAGATGTTTTTTGCGCGAAAGCGTAGTGCTAACGCAGCGGCAGCAACGTGTTTTGACTGTGCGAAAGCGTTGTGAAACGTAGCGACAGCAACAGCACGAAGTTGGTCACTCAGTCGTTGCCACAAGACGTGGCGTTCTTAGACTGAGTTCCTCTATTTCAGTGGATATTTGGACACCGCTGAAAAGTAACTTAAACCTGCCTGCATTCATCTCACCACCTATAGAGGTGGAGACTTCCGCTGAAAGAAGTTAAATCTCTCTAATATTGTACATAAAAATTCAATAAATTGTCACTTTTATGAAAATTTTTCTTCGCAAGGGGACATTATCTGTCTCACTCTACTATAATATATCCTTTTCTACCAAGTTTATGTAAATAAATTCAAAAATAGGAGTATTTTATTTCTATGTTAACAAAAAACCAGCTCATCTTCAAAACGTGTGGTTAATTTCCGTTCCGACTGGGAGCTTTCCTGGGGGCGTCCGATTAGCCGCTTGGGCCAACAGATGTTTTTTGCGCGAAAGCGAAGCGACAGCAACGTGTTTTTATCTGTGCGAAAGCGAAGCGATAGCAAAAGGGTTTTATCTGCGCGAAAGCGAAGCGGCAGCGGCAACAGCACGAAGTTGGTCACGAAGGCGTTATCACAGGACGTGATGCTCTTAGCCTTCGTTCCTCTAACTTCCAGGGTCTCATTTGTGACGCTGATGCCCAGCCTTCACTTTTAACTAATAAAAAAGAGGCTGGGACATAACTAAATGGTTCCTTCATAAAGCCGAATAATCTCTAAATTAACAAAACACGATAATTAGAAAAACCGAACTATTTTGAAACACTTCATGAGCGTTTCATTGGATAGTTCGGTTTTTTTGTTGGCTGAAACACTTTTGTCCCAGCCTCCTCTTCTATTAAATTATGCGTATAATGGATGTTTGTCAGTTAAAGCTTTGACGCGAGCTTTTGCTTCCGTTTTAACTGCTTCATCTTCTGGGTTTTTAAGAACCGCAGCAATAACTAAACCTACTTCTTTCATGTCCTCTTCTTTGAAGCCACGAGATGTCACAGCTGGTGTACCAATACGGATACCAGAAGTTACGAATGGAGATTCTGTATCGTAAGGGATTGTATTTTTATTTGTTGTAATGCCTACTTCATCTAGTGCGTGCTCTGCTACTTTTCCTGTTAAGCCAAGAGATTTCACATTAAGAAGTAACAAGTGGTTATCCGTACCACCAGATACAATTTCAACACCTTCTGCAATTAAAACTTCTGCTAAAGCTTTTGCATTAGCTTTAATTTGTTTTGCATACTCTTTGAATTCTGGCTGTAATGCTTCACCGAATGCTACAGCTTTTGCAGCGATTACGTGCATTAATGGTCCACCTTGGATACCTGGGAATACAGATTTATTAAGCTTTTGCTCCCATTCTTTCGAAGCTAGGATTAAACCACCACGTGGGCCACGTAATGTTTTATGTGTTGTAGATGTTACAAAATCAGCGTATGGCACTGGTGATTGGTGCTCACCAGTAGCTACAAGACCAGCGATATGCGCCATATCCACCATGAAATATGCTCCTACTTCATCAGCGATTTCACGGAATTTAGCAAAATCGATTTCACGTGGGTATGCAGATGCTCCTGCAACAATTAGTTTTGGCTTATGCTCTAACGCTTTTTGGCGCACATCTTCATAATCGATTACTTGAGTATCTTTTGTTACGCCATATTCAACGAAGTTATATAGAATACCTGAGAAGTTTACAGGAGATCCATGAGTTAAGTGACCGCCATGAGATAAATTCATCCCAAGTACTGTATCACCTGGTTCTAAAATCGTGTGGTATACAGCCATGTTTGCTTGTGCACCTGAGTGTGGTTGTACGTTTGCATATTCTGCACCAAAGATTTCTTTCACACGGTCACGTGCGATATCTTCCACAACATCTACGTGTTCACAACCGCCATAGTAGCGTTTACCTGGATAACCTTCAGCATATTTATTTGTTAGAACAGAACCTTGTGCTTCCATTACCGCTTCAGATACAAAGTTTTCTGATGCGATTAACTCAATATTTGCTTGTTGGCGTTTTTTTTCCGCAAGAATTCCGTCTAATACTGCTTTGTCTTGTACTGCTAATTTTTCGTATGCCATGTTTGAAAAAGCCTCCTAAGTATAATCGTTATTTGTATACCACTGATTTCAGAGGTAATTTTATTTATATACTGCACGCTCTCCGCCAATCAGCTTTGGACGTGTTGTTGCAATTGTTACAACCGCTTCTCCTACCATTCGCACAGAAGTACGAACTGGAACAGCTACTGCCTTTAAATGCATACCTATAAGTGTTTGACCAATGTCAATACCTGCATTTGCTTGCACAGCTTCCACAACAACTGGATTTGTAAATTGCGTAAACGCATAAGCAGACATCGAACCACCTGCTGTACGAACTGGTACAACTGCTACTGGTTCATAACCAAATTGTTCTGCCGTTGTTGCTTCCATTGTAATAGCACGATTAATATGCTCACATCCTTGGAACGCTAGGTGTAGTTGATGTTTCTTTGCAAATGCCTGCAACGGCTCAAAAATCGCCTCTGCAATTTCAAGCGCGCCTGCTGTGCCAATTTTCTGACCAATCACTTCAGATGTCGAGCAGCCTACGACAAAAATAGTATTTGGTCGTAGGGTTACCTGCTCTTCAAATTCACTGAGTAACTGAGTCAAATGTGTTCGTATTTGTTGTACAACCACTATGCTCAGCCCCTTTATTTCTAAATTATTTATGTCCCACTAAACTTAGGACATATGTCAACAAACTTAATTGCTTTTCTTATTGCTCAAGCTCAGCGATTTTTTCAATGCGGCGCGTATGACGACCACCTTCAAAATCTGTTTCAAGCCATACTTTAGCGATTTCACGTGCAAGACCTGGCCCAATAACACGTTCACCCATCGCTAAAATATTTGAATCGTTGTGGCAACGCGTTGCTTTCGCGCTGAATAAATCATGTACTAAAGCACAACGAATCCCCTTAACTTTATTTGCAGCAATGGACATCCCAATGCCTGTACCACAAATTAAAATACCTTTATCAAATTCCCCGCTAGCAACACCTTCAGTAACTGGTTTTGCATAATCAGGATAGTCTACTGAATCCGCAGATTGTGGACCAAAATCTTCGTAGCTAATATGTAGCTCATCTAACAGCTGCATAATCTCACGACGTAAGTTATTGCCTCCGTGATCAGAAGAAATTGCTATTCTCACTGGGTTCCCTCTTTTCGAAATTATAGTCAACACTAGTGTACCACTTCTATCTCAAGAATAACATGATTTTTCTTGCATTTTTATGCTGATTTCTCCTAAAAGACGAACGTTTCTTGTAAATTCACATAAAATCATTCACCTTTAAATTCATTTTTCTGTGGATATTGTGAATATCATGTTGATAAATTCGGATAATGGTTACTTGTTGTAATATTCTATCTTCTAAAGTTTTTTTACCTTTTCAATTACAGTGGACATACTATATCAATATTTTTCTATGTATTACCAATAGTTGATGATATAGAGGAATTCTATGCCAAATGCGAGTGTGGCGTAATGTGGAGCCTTTTTAGTTTGATGTTCTATCCGTCGATGTAGCTCTTCTTTCCACCGTTGCTGCTCTTCTTTCCGTCGCTTCGAGTTCTATCCGTCACTGATGCTCTTCTTTCTGTCGCTTCGCCTGTTCTTTCCGTCGCTTTGCCTATTCTTTCCGTCGTTGCTGCTCTTCTTTCCGTCACTTCAAGTTCTATCCGTCACTTCTGCTGTTCTTTCCGTCGCTCCCAACTCTCCGGGTACCCTATACAAGCCTTAACACACTATAAAAAAACTGTAGCAAACTCGATACTTACTCGAGTTTATCTACAGTCTAAAATCATATTTATGCTTGTCTATCGAATTGTTGAATCATTTTATGCAGTTCTTCTGATTGTATCTTTAAGCTTTCTGCTAGTTTTTCTACTTGCTCAATGGCGTATGCTTGTTCTTCTGTTGCGCTGCGTACTTCCTGTGCACCTGCTGACGTTTCTTGAGCAATGGCTGCAACTTCTTGAGATTGACGAGCAGTTGTTTCAATATTATGCATTTGCTGTTCAATTAGTGAAGAAATTTCCACAATCGATGTTGCCATTTCGTGTACACTTGAAGACATACCTTCTACCGCTGTCGTAGTTTCTGATACACGTGCAGCTTCTTTTGTCGCAAATGTCACCTGATGATTCATTTGTTTTACAACAATCTCAACGTTTTGTTGCATGGATTGAACAAGGGAAGTAATGCCTTGTACCGCCTTCGCACTTTCATCAGCTAAACTACGAACTTCTTCAGCTACAACAGCAAAACCTTTTCCATGTTCTCCAGCACGCGCTGCCTCAATTGAAGCATTTAAAGCTAGTAAATTTGTTTGTGCTGCAATATCGCCAACTAGGCTAATGATACGCTCTACCTGTCCAGCGTTTTCCTCTAATAGGCGAATGCTTTCTAATGCCTCATTATTGCCAGCCGCAATTTGTTGAATACTATTCACTAACGTTTCGATCGCTTTTGTTGTTGTCGTTAAATTATGTAGAATCTCTTTGGATTGTGATGCAGATGCCTCCGCTCTACTATTGACTTCTGTTGCGAGAGCTCGTACATCTTCAATAGCTTCAGCTGTATCTTGTACTGCTGTAGCGGACGCCTCTGCTCCTGTAGAAATATGTTTTACTGTAGAGGCAATATTCTCTGCTTTTTTTGTTGCAACTGCGGCTTCATCAGATAGTTGAATTATCGATTGATTTGTTTGTTGGAAGTTAAGATCTATACTTTCAACCATCTGTCGTAAATTTAATACCATTTGTTGAAATGCCTCTGCCACAGAACGAATCTCATCACTTGTTTTCGGCATTTCTACATCCTGTCCAATTTTCCCTTGTGCTACACGGGAAGCTGAATTTTCGAGCTGCTGTAAAGGTTTAATTAAGATTACACTGAAAACTGCAGCCAAAATACCTGACCACGCAATCCCTGACACATAAGTAAAAATTTCAAACAGCTTACGATTAGTCTCTGGGAAAAAGGTAGGTTGTAAATATTCGATGAAAATAAAACTGATACTGTACGTGATTAGGGCAAGTATACTGACAAATAATACTAGTTTAAGTCGTAAGCCAAACTGTTTTTTCATAGCGACCCTCAATCCTCTTCAAGTTTTTTTACTAGTCGTTCTACCAATTCCGTTAATTCTGCAAATGTTACTTCATAGATTTCTTTACTACCTCCGTAAGGATCTACAACATTTCCTACGCTACCTTCACTTGTATATTCTTTTAAAGTAAAAACTTTTTGTTCTGCATTTGGATAATGAGCGATGATTGTACCTTTATGAGCTGTTGTCATTGTTAAAATTAAATCAGCCCACTCCATTTCAATTATTGATAATTGTGTTGCTAAATGCTGATGCGTCATATTTGCTTCATATAATACTTGTTGTGCATGTGCAGACATTTCAGCATTAGGCATAGCATAAATGCCCGCTGAACGGACCTCTACATTGTCAATTTGTTTATGTTTTAAAATAACCTCTGCCATAGGACTGCGACAAGTATTTCCGGTGCAAACAAATAGTATTTTCATACTTATCACCCTCCACTGTTTTCTCTATTGCCGGATAGCTAGTACACTCATAATGATAAAAAAAATCCCTGTAATTATTTGAAATTTATTGCCAAGCAAGACCTGACTTCTTCGTGCAATGACTAATGACCCATAAGAGCAAATAAGCGCACTTACTCCTGCACTTATAATAAATACTGTTTTCTCTAAGTGTAGCATACCAAAAGAAACACTTACTGAAAAGGTATCTAGGCTTGCAGTCACAGCTAAAAGTATTGGTGAAATTGAAACCTTTTCATCTTTTCGCGAAAATAATAGTAAATGTAAGCCCATGCAAAATAATAAAATACTTGAAATCCATTGTCCCCACTCTAAGAGGAAATGCACTAAAAAGTGTCCTAATTCGAAACCTAATAACGGGAAAAGCATATGCAAAGCAGCTGTCCAAACTGACAAAAAAAATCGATATCTAACATTTGGTATCAATACATATAAACCAATCACATCTATAGACGTTATTATACCTGCAAGAATTCCCTGCAAGAAAGCACTCCTTCACTCTCTAATATTTTATCATTTTATGCTCGGAAATACAGTATTATCATAATACAATTTCCTTACAAAGAGGTGTTGAAAGTCACTCTAACAATGAACAATCACCTTCCGTTATGGTAAAAACTCGCTACGCTTTCCACAACTATAGCTCAAGTACAAAGTCTAGTATCTTCAATACAAAAAAATAGCATGCCAGAAGTTACTTCTAACATACTATTTTTATAGGTATTTTATTAACGAGTATACCATTTTCCTCCAGCCGCTTTCTCAAGTCGATTCATAATAGCAGCTCCTACCCCTTCAGTCGATGTAGTAGTCGCTAGGATAATTGTAGCTGCTGTTTTATCGCAAGCTCTTAGGGCATGGTACAATGTCGCACCCATTTCTTCTTTACTACCAGCTTCTCCTACTGAGAAATAAAAATCAGCCTTACTGTCAATAAAGTTAGCTGGTGCAAGTAACGCTACTTTATGCCCTTGTTTTTGTAATTGATGTACAGCCTCCTGGACTTTCTTCAAATCACATTCAATTAATAGTACAGGTGCGTTAGGAGCATAGTGTGTATATTTCATACCAGGGGCTTTTGGAGTAGCCTCTAATTTTTGCTCTATTTTTGAAGGTTGAAGTACTTGACCAATCTTATCCTCTAACATTTCCTTCGTAATTCCACCTGGACGCAAAATTACTGGAGGTTCATGTGTTACATCTAACACAGTGGATTCGAGTCCAATCCCAGTAGAACCTCCATCTAAAATATAAGGTATGTACCCTCCCAAATCATCCTGAACATGTATTGCTTCTGTAGGACTTGGCTTCCCACTACGATTAGCACTAGGCGCAGCAAGTGGCTTTTTTAATTGTTGTAGTAAGGCGAGCGCAACTGGATGATCTGGCATACGAATGCCGACAGTCATTAGACCAGCTGTCACACTGTTTGCCAGCACGTTTGGTTTTACAGGCATGACAAGTGTCAGTGGACCTGGCCAAAATAAATCCATGCATTTTTTGGCTACTTCTGAAATATGCTCTATATAGAGTTCAACTTCCTCTTTCGTGCCAATGTGAACAATTAGCGGATTGTCTGAAGGACGACCTTTTGCTTCAAATATCTTTTTAACTGCTACATCATTTGTTGCAACAGCTCCTAGGCCATAAACCGTTTCTGTTGGAAATGCCACGACCTCACCTGCATTTAAGATATCCACAGCCTGTGTATAATTTTTCTGACTATTCACATTACTGTCCACAATCTTGCAAACGGTTTCCATAATTAAAACCTTCCTTCAATTATTCGTTTTCACTGAATTATCCACATAATGTTTATAACTTATTAAAAATTGTGTATAAGTTGTCTGAATTCGTGAACAATTCATTCAAAAAAACCTTTAATCCATTCCCATATAAAAAATGTAACGTGTTCCTTCTCTTCTTTCGGTTCTACTTTTTGTTCTTCTTTATCGGGCTCACAAATTGATGGGAATATGCTACACCACCAGTTATCACCACGTGCATCACCGATTTTCACGACAATCGAATGATATAAATTTTGTGGATAAAGTACAGCGTTCTGTCTCTTTGGTGGAAATAAGTTATCCCCAAGTACAACTTGTGTATGAAGTTGTGGATAATTTTCTTTTATTTCTGCTTCAATTTCTTGTTTTAATGAAAGTATTTGCTCGTTATCCACAGTTCTAGCTCCCGCACTAGCGACTACTTGCTTGAAATACGGCTTTAAATTTTTGACAAGCTGCTCCTTTTCAAGCTGATCCTTTGTCGTGTTGCTATTGGCAATAACGCGTATACGAAAATCATTTTCTTGTTCATGATCGCTAGCTTCTTTCGCAAAACCTACTAATGATGGAATATATAAAATACATAATTGTAAAGCAATCGCAATTAATACTAATCTTGCAAAAGCTAGTAAAATATTTCGTTTTGGTAATCTAATAATCTTGTATTCGTTTAACATAAAAACCCCTCCTTGCTCAACATTGTTGGCAAGAAGTAGATCGTTTATACATGAATTTCACAAAAAATCATTCGAGGCTTACCATTTATATCTTTTTCTATTGAAATTGTAGCCTGTGGAAAACTATTTTTAAAGAATTGAGCCACCTTCTCCCCTTGTGTATAACCGATTTCAAGACCAATGAGGGCTGGTTTATTCATAAGGGGCGGAAGTTGCTCAGCTAATTTTCTATATAAAATAAGCCCGTCTTCTTCTGCAAAAAGAGCACTATGTGGTTCATGCTCCAGCACAGTACTTGACATCTCTTTCGCTTCATCAAAAGCAATATACGGTGGATTCGATAAAACGATATCAAATCTCTCACCTGCCAGAGGCTTCGCTAAATCCCCTTGACGAAAATCAATATCCGCCGCCAATCTTTGTGCATTTTTATGTGCTGTAATTAAAGCGGCTTCGGATAAATCAGTGGCTACGACCGTTAGCTCTGGACATTCTAGCTTCATAGAAATAGCAATTGCACCACTGCCCGTTCCGATATCTGCAAGCTTCAATTCTTGATGATTAAATATTTTGTTCATGCGATTGATTGTTCCAAGCACTAATTCCTCGGTCTCAGGTCTAGGAATAAGTACTGACTCATCGACAATAAATGAACGACCATAAAATTCTTCACTACCGACGCAATACTGTACAGGTCGTCCACTTGCATGCTCTTCGATGAGTTCTTTAAATTTTTCTTTTTGTTCAGCTGTTAATACGTCTTGAAGGTGTAGCATTACTTCTGAATAGCTAGTGCCCAGTATATGCTGCATGACAATACGCGCTGCCGTTTCCTCACGACCATTATCCACTAAAAAAGAAGAAGCCCAATGAAGGGCCTCCATTACATTATTATAGGTCATCATTTAATCGCTCTAACTTTGATGCTTGCTCCTCTAAAATGAGCGTATCAATGATTTCGTCTAGTTTACCTTCGACGATTTGATCTAGTTTTTGAATCGTTAGACCAATACGGTGGTCTGTTACACGGTTTTGTGGATAATTGTATGTGCGAATACGCTCAGAGCGATCGCCTGAACCTACAGCTGATTTACGTGTGGCATCGATTTCCTTTTGTGCTTCTTGCAGATACATATCAGCAACACGAGCACGCAGAATTTTCATTGCCTTTTCACGGTTTTTAATTTGTGATCGTTCATCCTGCATCGATACAACAACACCTGTCGGTAAGTGAGTCATACGCACAGCTGACATCGTAGTATTTACCGATTGACCACCGGCACCAGAAGAAGCAAATGTATCAACTCGGATATCTTTTTCATGGATCTCAACATCTACTTCTTCAACCTCAGGTAAGCAAGCTACTGTCGCTGTCGATGTATGAATACGCCCTTGAGATTCTGTTGCAGGTACACGTTGTACACGGTGCGCACCATTTTCAAATTTGAATTTTGAATATGCACCTTGACCGTTAATCATAAAAATAACTTCTTTATAGCCGCCCATTGCGTTTGGCGTCGCTTCCATTACGTCAATTTTCCAGCCTTGTGTCTCAGCATAACGAGAGTACATACGGAACAAATCTCCTGCGAAAATATTCGCCTCGTCTCCACCAGCTGCTCCACGAATCTCCATAATAACGTTTTTATTATCATTTGGATCTTTCGGAATTAATAGAATGCGTAAACGTTCTTCCAACTCTTCTTGCTGATCTTTTAGTAAGTTGAATTCTTCTTTCACCATCTCATGCATATCAGGATCTTTTTCATTATCTAGCATTTCACGTGTATCCGCTAATTGCTCTTTTACACTTTTATATTCACGATAAGCTTCTACAGTTTCTTGGATATCTGATTGCTCTTTAGAATATTCACGTAATTTTTTACTATCATTCACAATATCGGGATCACTTAAAAGCTCTGTTAGCCTTTCGTAACGATCCTCCACTGCTTGTAATCGATCGAACATGGATTTCACCTCTATTAAGTTTTTATGAAGTTTGCTCTTTTGTAACTGCAGAGAAACTTTAAATTAGAATTACGCTAAGCGCGTAAGAATATTTTTGAACATTTTTTATTTCCACCACTTAGTATAAGGAAATTTCCGCATGTATGCTACTTTTTCTTAGTTCAATCAACTGAATCAGTTTGCATTATAGCGGCGGATGCGCGTGACACTTTCGACAAACCGGATAGTAGGAATCATTCCCACCAATTTGAATTTGATCACCTGTATAAACAGGCTTTCCACTTTCATCAACACGTAAATTCATTGTCGCTTTTTTATGACAGAACCAGCAAATCGTTTTCATTTCCTCAATTTTATCTGCATATGTGAGCATGTACTGACTGCCTTCAAATAGCTCATTTTGGAAATCGTTTTTTAGACCGAAGCCCATGACTGGAATATCTAACTCATCTACGATATATGCTAACTGCAAAACATGCTCTTTTTTTAGAAATTGTACTTCATCAACAAGTACACAATATGGTTTTACAGCATTGTTTTTTACTAGCTCAAAAATATTTGTATCATCATTAACAGGAATGGCTTGTTGACGTAAGCCTACTCGACTTGAGATAAAGCCTACTTCATCTCTCGTATCTATGCCTGGTGTAAACATCATTACAGGTTTTTGTTGTTCTTCATAGTTATGCGCAACTTTTAGAATTTCTATGGATTTACCACTATTCATTGCACCATGTTTAAAATATAGCTGTGCCATTTTTGTCTTCTCCCTTTCTTCATGTCAATCTGGATACTGAAAAGACTCGCATCAACGTATTTCCTAGATATACTGAAAAAAATACCTGCCAAGCACATGCTTGGCAGGTATTAAACTAACATTAGTTTTTAAGACCGTATTTTTTGTTGAAACGATCCACGCGACCATCAGCAGACGCGAATTTTTGACGGCCAGTATAGAATGGGTGACATTCGTTGCAGAACTCGACAACGATGTTTTCTTTTACTGAACCAGTTTTGAAAGAGTTACCGCAAGAGCAAGTTACTGTTGCTTCTTTGTAATCTGGATGAATTCCTTGTTTCATATTCGTTTTCTCCTCTCGCCCTGAACCATCTGGAACAGAGTATTATCGAACTGTACCTTACATAGCCCGAATATGTCGGCTACATATGTACACGTTACATACTTTTGAAGTATATCATAGATATTTGATTTATTTCAAGAAGAAAATATTAATATTTCAATAATAGTTAACCACGCACTTCACGATAGTCATTATCCACTAAACCTATTTTTTTATTTCGTTCTTTGAATCGAATATTATGGGAAGACACGTACGCCACTTTTGGTGCATCCGGCTCTAAATAAAGCTTTGCACTATTCAATGCTAGAATACCATCCGTAAATGCACCTGCTATTAATCTTACCTTAGAAGGGTGATCTACAAAATCTCCTGCACCATAAACACCTTCTATATTTGTTTCACGCTTTTCATTGACAATAGCTACTCCGTCTTGAATATCTAAGCCCCACTCTTCAAGTGCGCTATAATCACATTTTAAGCCATGATTAACGATGACTGCATCCACTTCTAATTGTTCTATTTCGTCCGTCTCTTTATTGGCGATTGACACAGACTGTATTAAATCATCATCACCATGCAATTGCACCACTTCATAAGGTGTTTTTATAGATACAGCGGATTCGCGCATTTTTATAACATTTTTTTCATGACCACCAAATTCATCACGTCGATGAACAATTGTTACACTAGCAGCAATTGGCACTAGCTCATTTGCCCAATCTACAGCAGAATTACCACCACCAGAAATTAAAACATGCTTATTACGGAAAATTTCTAACTCTTGTACTGTGTAATATAAATTTGTCACCTCATAGCGATCTACTCCTGCTATCTCAAGCTTTTGCATAGAAAGTACACCGTATCCAACTGTTAAAATGACCGTTTTCGAATAGTGTTTTTCACCTGTTGAGGACGTTAAAATAAATGTACCATCACTCTGCTTTTCTAATCTTTCAACCTTTTGATTTAAGACAATAGTTGGTTCAAATGTTCTTGCCTGTTCAACTAGTTGTTCAATTAGCTGTCCACCTAATATTGGTGTTACACCACCAACATCCCAAATCATCTTTTCAGGATAAATTAACATTCGACCACCAAGCTGAGAGCTATATTCAATAATTTTCGTCTTTAAGTCGCGCATCCCACTATAAAAGGATGTATAAAGTCCTGCGGGTCCCCCACCAACAATCGTTACATCATACATTTCTAACGTCATAATCGGCATTCCTCATTTCATCTTTGTCAAATTCATCAATTTTTTTGAACATATACGACAATTTATTTTTCACTCTTTTTCTTCTCTAACAGCATATTTGTCACTTCTTCTACTTGTGCAAGTACAGCAATCGGGTCAAACGGCCAAAATCTTTTAGCATCTAAATAAAATACATTGTTGTTTTTTACTGCATCTATCGACTTCCATAGAGAATCTTCTCTGTTTAGCTCAGCGCCATTTGTTTCATCAACGAAAATATAGTCTCCCGCATATTCAGGTAATACCTCGTAAGAAACTTGCTTGAACGTTTCCCCTTTTCCAATTAACTCCTCTTGAATATTTTGGGGCGCTTTAAGTTGCAATTTCTTATAAATTGCCTGCCCACCGCGATAAATACCATCACCGTATAAATAAAATTCCTTGCCGTATGCACCAAAGATAGAAAACGTTTCATTTTGATCTAAAACTTCTGCTAGCTTTTCACGATTTTCTGACACTTGCTCTTCAAACATTTTCAACCAAGCTTCTCCTTCTGCTTGCTTTCCTAAAATTTCAGCAATCCCTCTTACTTCTTCTTCCACACTACGATAGGTTTCATATGGCAAAACAACAGTGGGTGCTATTTTTGATAACTTTTCGTACGATTCTGCATCCGCTTGAGCTGTAATAATTAAATCTGGTTTCAAGGCTAGAATAGATTCAATTGCACTTTCCCCTGTATTTTCTATATCATCAATTTGATCTTGAATGTGTACATTTTCTAAATCTTGTTGTGTCGCACCTACTGGCTTTACCCCTAATAGTAATGAAGTTGGCAAATATGCATCCACTACAAGTCGCTCAACTTTTGTAGGAATTTCAATTTCTCCATTAATAGTGGATATCTTTTTAGTCGTAGCACCTGTCTCTTCTTTAGGATCACTAACCATTGAGTTCTCATCATTGCTACTACATCCCACAAGCATAAATATAAATATAAATATATTTAGTTTTTTTATCATTCTCTCACCTTCGATAATAATATTCATTCTCAATAAAGAAAATAAAAATACTCCCTTTTATTCCTTTAAACGTGCTAATAAATATAAGAAATATGGTGCGCCTAAAACTGCTACAACAATCCCAGCTGGAATTTCTGATGGCTCTAGAATAGAACGACCGATTGTATCAGCCATTAAAACTAATAAGCCCCCTAAGAGTGCTGCTGCTGGCAGTAAAAACTGATGTTTGGACCCAACAAGCTGACGTGCCAAATGTGGTGCAATTAATCCGACAAATCCAATACCACCACTAACTGACACACTTGCTCCAGCTAATCCTACTGATGCTGCTAGAAGCCAACGACGTTCCCTTTCAATAGAAGCTCCCAATCCGACTGCTGTTATTTCTCCTAAATTTAATACATTCAATACACGGGATTTTGTATACACAAATGGTAGTAAAATTAGTAACCATGGCAATAAAGATAATACGAATCTCCAATTTGATCCCCAAATACTCCCCGCTAACCATGTTGCAACGAATTGGTAATTTTCAGGTGTTAAACGCAGAGTTAGCACAATCATTGCTGAGCTAATACCCGCTGCTATTGCAATCCCTGTTAATATTAGGCGCATTGGGGTAATTCCTTCATGACGTCGATAAGAAAGTGTATAAATTAAAGCAGCTGCCAATCCTGATCCTACAAATGCTAACACTGGCAGTAAATATACAGGTGCTGCTTCAGTAGATGGAAAAAATGAAATATAAAGCATAACTGCAAGTCCAGCTCCTGCATTTATCCCCAAAATGCCTGGGTCAGCTAGAGCATTTTTAGAAATGCCTTGTAAAATAGCCCCCGAAATTGCTAAGCCCATCCCTACTAAAACGGCGATAACAAGACGAGGTAGCCTAAATTCAAATAAAATAAGTTGTTGTTGGGTATCCCCCTGACCAAATAATGTTCGAATAACCTCCATTGGTGTTAGTTTTATAACCCCTGTATTCATACTAATGACAAATGTGATGACTATTAGCAGAGCTAGTGTACCCAGAATTAGGAAGTTTTTCTTTTTAGCTTTTTGTTGAGTTGGTGTTAAAAAGCTATTACTCATAGTTCTTTTCCTCCTTTACGTGCTAAATATAGGAAGAATGGAACTCCGATAAAGGCAATTAGCGCTCCAATCGGCGTTTCGTAAGGTGGATTAATCATCCGTGCAACAAGATCAGCCACCACAACAAGTAATGCTCCATATACTAATGAACACGAGATAATCCAACGATAATCGTGTCCAACTATGTATCTCATAAAATGCGGAACTATTAACCCAACAAACCCGACTGCTCCTACGACTGATACTGCCGCTCCAGCCAAAACTAAAACAATCACCATTCCCCATACTTTTACTACGTTAGTACGTTGCCCAAGTCCTACGGCAATTTCTTCTCCTAAACTCAGTAATGTTATGGAGCGTGATAAAATTAGAGCTCCAATCATTGCCGCCAGTATCCATGGCGACAATATTTGAAGATGATACCATTTTGTACCTGAAACACCTCCTGCATACCAAAAGGCTAAGTCTTGTCCAATACGATAATAAAGGGCAACTCCTTCCCCTAGCGCACCTAATAGAGCACTTACAGCAGCACCTGCCAGCACTAATCGCATTGGCGTTAGACCACCTTTTGACAGCGAACCTACGCCATAAACAATCGCAACACCTAAGCCCGCTCCAACAAATGACCATAAAATTATATACATGTACGATAAATCAGGGAAAAAAGCAAAGCATATTGCTAGCATAAACGCGGCCCCAGAATTTAAGCCTAATAATCCAGAATCAGCTAATGGATTGCGTGTCATGCCTTGCATAATCGCACCTGCGACCGCAAAGCATCCACCTACTAATCCTGCGCCTAACACTCGTGGTAATCGAATATCATGTATAATTTGATGTGTTGTTAAATCCGGTGAAAAATGAGTAATAGCTGTCCATACAGTACTCAATGATATATTTGCCGCACCAAATGAAATAGATAAGCCGATTGCTAATATTAACCCTACCACCCCAACAATTAAAGCTACTACACCACGGACTGGATGAGATCGTTGCTGTAGTTCCTCTAAATCTCTATGCCCTCCTACTCCTGTAGACGTAGTCATACACTTCCTCCTTACTACTTATTCAATTCTCTACAAAACGTTATTCTTTCATGTCATACAGTTGGTAAGATAAGCAAATTGGATTTTTACTATATGGGCAGACGGCCATTTCTGCATCAATATTGAACACCTTTTGTAAATTTTCCTTTGTCATCACTTCATTTGGCTGACCATTCACAATTAATTGCCCCTCCCTCATAGCAATCATAAAGTGAGAAAAACGAGAAGCATGGTTCAAATCGTGTAATACCATCACAATCGTTCGTTTTTCCTCTTTATTTAGCTTTTGTAACAGTAATAAAATATCTAGCTGATGTGCTAAATCTAAATAAGTAGTTGGTTCATCAAGTACTAGAATGTCTGTACCTTGAGCTAATGCCATGGCAATCCATACTCGTTGACGTTGACCACCTGATAGCGCCTCTATAGGACGGTCACTAAACTCTCTAAGGCCTGTTACATCAATAGCCCAATGAATATATTCATAATCTTCCTTGTGTAATGTACCAAAGCCCGCTTGATGAGGAAAACGGCCATAGGATACTAATTCAAAAACTGTTAACCCTCCTGGTGCTGTTGCTGTTTGAGGCAAAATTGCCATTCTTTTTGCAACATCTTTTGTCTTCAGCTGATGAATTGCCTTTCCATCTAAGTAAACTGCCCCATTTTGTGTTCGCAGTACACGTGCTACAGCCTTTAATAAAGTAGATTTACCACAGCCGTTTGGACCAATAATCGTCGAGATTTGTCCCTTTGGAATTTCTACACTTAAATCATTTACAATGAGCGTCGAGGAGTAACCAATAGCCACACGATCTATCTCAAGTACAGACATATAAAACTTCCTTCCCTTTTTAAAATGATAAATTACTGCTTAAATTTGTAAGCCGAATTGCGCTGTATACAAACCATAGTAAGCATTTTTTCTTTCCATTAATTGCTCATGAGTACCTTCTTCAATAACGCCTTTCTTCGATACAACGACAATTCGATCTGCGTCTTTTATCGTTGCTAAACGATGTGCAATTACTAATGTTGTACGCCCTACCGCAAGCTTGTTTAATGCTTGTTGAATTGCCTGTTCGGTTTCCGTATCTAATGCAGATGTTGCTTCATCCAAAATCAATATTTTTGGGTTTTTCAAGAAGATACGTGCTATCGATAATCTTTGCTTTTGCCCACCTGATAATTTCACTCCACGTTCACCTATTAATGTATCCATGCCCTCGGGGAGATCTTTAATGACATCTGTAAGCTGCGCTCGCTGTGCAGCATCCCAAATGTCTTCCTCATTTGCGTTTAAATCCCCATAAGCGATGTTTTCTCGAATTGTGCCATCAAACAAAAAGACATCCTGTTGTACAATTCCTATATGTGAACGTAACGACTGTAGCTTAAAGTCTCGTATATCAATGCCATCAATATTAATTGAACCTTCATTTACTTCATAAAAACGTGGTAATAAACTGCAGATGGTAGACTTCCCTGCACCAGATGGACCTACTAGCGCAACTGTTTCACCAGGACGTACCTTTAAATTAATATGATGTAAGGCACGATTATTTTCAGAGTAACCGAACGATACTTTATTAAAAATAATTTCCCCATCAATTTCATCGATATCTTTTGCCTCTGAATGATCTGAAATTTCAGGTGCTGTTTCTAGAAATTCGATGTACCGTCTAAACCCTGCCATTCCTTTCGGATAGCTTTCAATAAACATATTAATTTTATTAATTGGATTTAAAAGAATACTTGATAATAAAATAAATGCGATAAATTCACCATTTGTTAAATGACCCTTTAAAACGAAATATGCCCCAACAAATAGAGTAAATAATGATAAAACCTTTGTGAGAATGCCTGAAATTGCTTCATTCCAAGCCATTACTTTATAGGAAAAGAGCTTTGTCATTCGAAATCTTTCATTGTTTACTTTAAAACGTTTTATCTCATGTTCTTCATTCGTAAAGGCTTGTACAACACGGATACCACTTACATTGTTTTCAACACGTGCATTAAAATCTGCGATATCTCCAAACATCTGACGGAATGCTTTGGACATTAACTTCCCAAAAATAATCGTTAAAATTAAGATAATTGGTACCAGTAGAAAAATAAGTATTGTAAAGGTTGGATCAATGTAGAACATAACACCGAATGTACCCACAATCGTCATCGCAGCAATGAACATATCCTCGGGACCATGGTGTGCAAGCTCACCAATATCCATTAAATCGTTCGTTAATCGTGAGACAAGATGACCTGTTTTATTATTATCAAAATATCGAAATGATAACTTTTGGATGTGACTGAAAGCTTCCTTTCGCATATCTGTTTCGATATTAATGCCAAGCATATGTCCCCAATAGGAAACGATAAAATCTAATATTGAATTGAATATGTAAAGCATTAGGAGCAATAAACTAGCCATAATAATCCATTTCATTTCACCGTCAGGAAGAATATCATCAATGACCTTATTTAAGACGATGGGAAAAGCCAGTTCAATAAGGGCTACTAATATGGCACAGGAAAAATCCAAAATAAATAATCCTTTATAGGGCTTGTAATATGAAAAGAAACGCTGTAATAACATTGAGAAGCCTCCTATTATCAATATCATTCATAGTTCTCTAGTAAATAAGCTACCTGATCATACACAGGTAGCTCACGTTTTTGTAATCCGCATTATTGCTGTTGAGCATTTGTAAACTCTACTATTTTGTCAGCCATATCTTCAGCTTGGTGTAATCCAGAGAGTGGATCAGAAGCAAAATAATATTCTGGTTCTAATTCGATTGTTTTATTATTTTTTACAACATCTAAATTTGTCCAAGTGGAAGGGAATTTCTCTTCTTTATTAAAGAAATTAATAACAAAAACAAAATCCCCAACATAGTCTCCCACCACTTCATAGGAAATGTCATAACGCCCACCTGAAGATTCTTTTGTATCAAAAAGCTTCTGCACCTTTTCCTGTGGCTTCATATTAAGTATTTGATAAAGTGCTCTTCCACCTGAAACACTTGAATTCGATACAACTGTTGCATTTTTTTCGAACACATCAAAAATAGTAAAAGTTGCTCCTTCTGGGATTGCATTATTTATTTTTTTCTGCGCTTGAGCTATTCTGTTCTCAAACTCTTGAACGAATACGCTAGCTTCGTCCTGACGACCTAAATATTCGCCCATCGCTTTAACTTCCTCGGTAGCTGATTTATGTGCTGATTCAGCAAATACAATAGTTGGTGCAATCTTTTCATATTTCTCTACATCTTCTTTATTCCATGTAATGATTAAATCTGGCTTTAATTCTAAGATCTTTTCTAATGACGCATTACCATCTGTACCAATATTAGAAATTTCGCCTTCCTTGTAATACTGTTTTAAAAATGCAGCATAGTCTAAATTAGCTGTCACTGCTCCTACTGGGACGACATCCAACGCTAGAATTTGTCCAAGGTACCAGTCTGTCACTACCCGTTCTGCTTTTGCTGGAATCTCTACCTGTCGTCCGCTATCATCAGTTACAGTTCTAGTCTGTGCCTCTTCTGACGTCGTTGCATTCTCTTTTTGTTCAGCAGATTGTTTTGTATCATTCCCACATGCTGCAAGTAAAACGAATAGACTTAATAAAAACGGTATCTTTAAATTCCTACTTATTTTTTTCATCATTATGTTATTTTCCTCATTTTCAAATTGTTTTGCTTGCGCGAGCTGATTCTTATTGTATTGAAAATGATTCTCATTTGTAATAGCAATTTCGGACAAGCTAGATGTATATTTCAGCCTAAAATTACTTGGCGCCATATTTGTTGCTTTTTTAAAAGCTCGACTAAAATAGTTTTCATCTTCAAATCCAAGTGAAATAGCAATTTCTTTTATGCCATAATGATTAGCTATTAAATAATGCTTGGCCTTTTCTATTCTTAGCTCCTGTAAATAAATTTGTGGACCAACTTTATAGCGAGCTTTAAAAATACGTAATAAATGACGTGTACTAATGTTCAGTAAATCGGCAAGAGCTTGGACGGATAAAGGTTCACGAATGTGTTGCTCTATATACAGACGTGCTACTTCTGCCTTATCAATGTCATGTGGTTTCCCATGTCCCTCTGCTAATTCTTGAAAAACGCGATAGATGAATTCATAAAAGGATACTTTCACTGATAAATGCTCTTGAATAGAACCTGACTGCCATTTGCTGTACATATCTTGCAGAACTGTATGGATGGCTATTGGATTTGATGGTACACAAGAGAAACTTGTTTGGAATGGCTGATATTGCATCTGTAAGTGTAGCAAAAATGCGTCTTTGTATAGCACATCCCCTTTATAGGAAATGAGGAAGTAGCTAATGCTATTTGGTGCTGTAATATGGAGAGATTGGGACTTTCCAATGTGGAAAATACTAAAGTGCTGAACATGATAAGGTTGCTCATCAATGCTAATTTTTGCATCTCCTGCTGTCATAACAAGAAATGTGCTATTTTTTAAAACCTTTGACATTCGTACAGCGGTATTACTGACATAATCAATTTGCTTCAACTGGATAAATGCATTTTGCCATAGAAGCATATAGGCATCATAATTCATCTCTGTCTCCTTAAAAATAAGATTTCATGCTACCATTATATCGGCAATGATAATGATTATCAATATCATTGTTATTTTATGAGATGAAAAATATACAAATAGTCAAAGCGAGACTATATTTATTTGAACAATTTCAGCATTTATCGGAACAATCAGCTTTTATGTAACGCTATGCCCTTTTTAATCAATAAAAAATCACCATCGACTATTGCTAGTCAACGGTGATTCATGTTTATAGTAAGCCTTTACCTTTAGTAGCTTTTTTCATATCTTCATTTAACTTTTCAAAGAATTCTTCATTTGAGTTTGTCGTACGTAATTTTTTCATGAAGCGCTCTGCAAAATCAGGTGCATCCGAGAATGTTTTACGAATTGCCCACAGCTTTTCAAGTTGTTCAGGCTCAAGAAGAAGCTCTTCCTTACGTGTACCTGAACGGCGGATATCAAGCGCAGGGAAAATACGACGCTCTGCTAATTGGCGATCAAGATGAAGCTCTAAATTACCTGTTCCTTTAAACTCTTCATAAATGACCTCATCCATACGAGATCCAGTATCCACTAAAGCTGTCGCTAAAATTGTTAAGCTTCCGCCTTCTTCAATATTACGTGCAGAACCGAAGAATCGTTTTGGTCTATGGAAGGCAGCAGGATCAATACCACCTGAAAGCGTACGACCGCTCGGAGGAATAACTAAGTTATAAGCTCGTGCTAAACGTGTAATAGAGTCCATTAAAATAATAACATCACGCTTATGCTCAACTAAGCGACGTGCACGCTCTAATACTATTTCTGCAACTTTCACATGATTTTCTGGAACCTCATCGAAAGTCGAGCTCACTACATCTGCATTCACTGAACGTTCAATATCAGTTACTTCCTCAGGGCGTTCGTCAATAAGTAATACAATTAACTCTGCCTCCGGATAATTTGTTGTAATAGCATTCGCGATTTCTTTTAATAATGAAGTTTTCCCTGCCTTTGGTGGTGCAACGATCAACCCACGCTGCCCAAAGCCTACAGGTGCCACTAAATCCATAATACGCGTCGATAAATTGCGTTGTGTTGTTTCAAGCTTAATTTGTCGGTCAGGATATAAAGGCGTTAATGCAGGAAAATGCACACGTTCCTTTGCTACCTCTGGGTCTTCGCCGTTAACAGCATCCACCTGTAGTAGTCCATAATAGCGTTCGTTTTCTTTAGGTGGACGTACTTTACCAGATACCTTGTCCCCATTTCGTAGGTCAAAGCGACGAATCTGAGAAGCAGAAATATAAATATCCTCTTTACTTGGTGAGTAGTTAATTGGTCGAAGGAAACCAAAGCCCTCTTGCGAAACAATTTCTAGTACACCTTCCATAAAGAAATAGCCCTCTTGCTCCGAACGTGTTTTCAAAATAGCAAATATTAATTCTTTTTTCGTTAGCTTGCTATAATATGAAATTTTATATTGGCGTGCAAGGGCGTAAAGCTCTTTTAACGTCATGTTTTCTAATTGAGCGATTGTCAATGCAGACATATGCACAACTCCAGTCTTTTTCAAAATATAATTGCCATTTTTGGGGTTATTAAAGAAGTTTTTTACGATAGGCTCTGTAATCTTTTCGTACCTGTCATCATTTTCATTCATAAGTCAGAAATGAAGCAGTTTGAAGCAAAGCGATAGGTACTTTAATTAACTATGCAAAACATTAAAGCATAACTAGCCTTATAAAACTATGGGATGGTTGAAAATTTAGAAGAAGGTACCTAGCACAAAAAGATGCACTAGGTATATTTTAGAAGAAATTTTTATTAATAGCTAGGTTTTTTATCAAGAGCGTGACGACCTTCTACAAAACGCACAGTTCCAGATTTAGCTCGCATAACAACTGAATGCGTTAATGCATAGGCTCCTTTATATTGAACGCCTTTTAAAAGCTCACAATCTGTTACTGCAGTCGCTGCAAAAATAGCATCGTCACCTTTAACTAGGTCATCTAAATAAAGAACTTTATCTACGTCTACACCCATTTTTTTGCAACGCTCTAACTGTTCCTCATCTTCTGGCACTAGCTTCGCTTGGAAGTCTCCACCTAGACATTTTAATGCAACAGCTGAAATAACACCCTCTGGAGCACCACCTGTACCAAACATAATATCAATGCCAGTTTCATCAAAAGCAGTATTGATAGCTGCCCCAACGTCGCCGTCTTGAATAAATTTAATACGTGCCCCAGCTTCTCGGATTTCATCAACAATTGCTTGGTGACGTGGTCGATCTAAAAGTGTAGCTACTACGTCTGAAATATCTTTATTTTTAGCTTTTGCTACCTGTAATAAATTATACGTAACAGAAGCGTTAATATCTACCTTACCTGCTGCTTCTGGACCTACCGCAATTTTCTCCATGTACATATCAGGTGCGTTTAATAGATTACCTTTATCTGCAATAGCAAGAACTGTCATTGCACCATTTGTACCCTTCGCTACAATATTTGTACCTTCTAATGGGTCAACTGCGATATCTACTTGAGGACCCCCATTACGTAGGCCTAGCTCTTCACCAATATAAAGCATTGGTGCTTCATCCATTTCGCCTTCACCAATCACTACTGTAGCATGCATTGGAATTGTATCGAACATCACGCGCATCGCTGTCGTCGCTGCATCATCTGCCTCAATTTTCAAACCGCGACCCATCCATTTCCCGGATGCGATTGCTGCTGCCTCTGTTACTCGTACTACTTCCATCGATAAACTACGTTCCATTGTTTTATTTGCCTCCCGTTATCGGCATATTTCTTCACCGAAACATTCAAATTACCTCTATTGTAACATAGTTAGTTCAAAATATTTAGCTCTCATTATTCCTTTGTCTCTGCTACGCGAGCCATTATTGTTTCACGTCGAATATCAGCGCCTAAATCACGTAATTTCTCAATAAGTGAGCTATAACCACGCTCAATATGATAGATATCATGAATTTCTGTTTCACCTTCAGCTAAAAGGCCTGCTAATACTAATGCGGCACCAGCACGAAGATCTGTAGCTGTTACAGTTGAACCATGTAATTTACTAGGACCTGTAATCATAGCTGTATTTCCTTCAACGCGTGCATTGGCATTCATACGACGAAGTTCATCAATATGCTTAAATCGAGCTGTATAGATTGTATCTGTTACCTTTGAGGAACCAAATGCTTGAGACATTAACACAGAAAGTGGTTGCTGAATATCCGTTGGGAACCCAGGATACACTAATGTTTTAACATCAACGGCTTGCAATGTGGAGAGGTCCGTTTTTGGCACAAAAATACTTTCTTCACCGATTTCAATTTTTACGCCCATTTCGCGAAGTTTTGCAGTAATTGCCTCTAAATGCAATGGAATAACATTATCGATTGTAATGCCTTCACCTAAAGCGGCAGCCATAATCATAAACGTAGCAGCTTCAATGCGATCTGGAATAATCGTATGCTCCGTACCATGAAGCTCCTCTACGCCTTCAATCCGGATAACACTTGTACCCGCACCTTTAATATTAGCTCCCATGTTAGTAAGAAGAGTCGCTACATCAATAATTTCCGGTTCTTTTGCTGCATTTTCAATAACCGTACGTCCCTTCGCGAGGACAGCAGCTAACATAATATTAATTGTTGCGCCAACACTGGCAACGTCTAAATATATTTTTGCGCCAATTAATTCATCAGCACGTAAATAAATTGCTCCATGCTCATTAGTGATTTTCGCACCTAATGCCTCAAATCCTTTTATATGTTGGTCAATAGGACGTGGCCCTAAGAAGCAGCCTCCTGGTAAACCAATCACAGCTTTTTTAAAGCGACCAAGCATTGCTCCCATTAAGTAATAAGAGGCACGAAGCTTTTTCACGTTGCCGTTTGGTAATGGCAACGCAATCATATCTGTTGGATCAATTGTCATTATGCCATCCTCAAATGAAACTTCTCCACCGATTTCCTCTAATAAAGCCTTTAACGTCCAAGCATCGGAAATTTCTGGTATCCCTCCAATTATCACTGGAGAGTTCGCCAAAATTGATGCTGGAATTAAGGCAACTGCACTATTTTTTGCACCACTAACTTTTATTGTACCCTGTAGACGATTTTCGCCTGTAATTTTATAAACATCCATTTTGCGTTCTCCCTCATGATTGGAAAGTAATTTTCTACAATTGGCTCACTATATAATCTTATTATTCGCCTTTTCTCTTATTCCAATCCGCTAAAAATCCTTCAATTCCTTTTTCCGTTAATGGATGATGGAAAAGTTGCTTTAATACTTTAAAAGGAGTAGTTGCAATATGTGCACCAGCAAGTGCTGCAGCTGTTACATGCTGCGGATGACGAATAGATGCAGCGATAATTTGCGTGTCGATATTATGAATTGTAAAAATATCTGCAATCGTTTCAATTAGTTCTACACCATTTTGACCCATATCATCTAGACGACCGATAAATGGTGATACATATGTAGCACCCGCACGAGCAGCCATTAATGCTTGGTTTGCACTGAAGATTAATGTTACGTTCGTTTTAATACCTTTGTCTGCAAAGAAGCGACATGCCTCTAATCCAGCTGGAGTCATTGGCAGTTTAACTGTAATATTTGGCGCAATTGCAGCCAATTCTAAGCCTTCTTTAATCATACCTTCCGCGTCTAGAGCAATTACTTCCCCACTCACAGAGCCATCTACAAGCTCTGTGATTTCACGAAGTCGATCATGGAAAGAAACATTCTCTTCTTTAGCAACTAACGATGGGTTTGTTGTAACACCTGATAAAATACCCCATGCGTGTGCTTCTTTAATCTCTTCAAAGTTTGCTGTATCAATGAAAAATTTCATAATATACCCTCCTGATCACTGTTTTGGTTCACTTACCATACTTGAGGTTGATTATTCACATGACATACGTTTAACAAATGTCATCCACATCTTTTGGTAATGAGCCTTATATTTGAATTTTCGCCAAAAATTTTTTATTTCAAAATTAAGAGAAGGTCGATAAAAGCATCAACACTTCTCTTATTATGTGTATTCATCTGTGTTTTTGTAACATATAGATACAAAAATTATGCTTTTTGTGCACTACCAAATTCACGGATTTTCCCAATAACTGTTGCTTTAATCGCTTCACGTGCTGGAGCAAGGAATTTACGAGGATCATAAACAACTTTATCATTATCAAGAACTTCACGGATTACTTTTGTAGCAGCAATTTGATTTTCAGTATTAACATTAATTTTTGCTGTACCTAATGAAATTGAACGTTGAATATCTTTTGTTGGAATACCTGTACCACCATGTAATACTAATGGAAGATCTGCTAAGTTTGAGATTTCTTCCATTTCTTTAAAGCCTAAGTTTGGTTCTCCTTGGTAAGGACCATGTACAGAGCCAAGTGCTGGTGCTAAGCAGTCGATATCTGTTAGTTCAACCATTTTACGGCATTCCTCTGGATCAGCGTACATAATACCACCGATTACGCCATCCTCGTCACCACCTACTGTTCCAAGCTCAGCTTCAACAGAAACACCTTTCGAATGAGCGTACTCAACTACTTTTGAAGTAGTCGCAACATTTTCCTCGAATGGATGATGAGATGCATCAATCATAACGGAAGTAAAGCCTGCATCAATGGCTTCTTTACATTTTTCAAAGCTTGAACCATGGTCAAGATGAATAGCTACAGGTACTGTAGTGCCATAAGACTCCATTAAACCTTTTACCATGTGTACAACGGAGATGAATCCGCCCATATATTTACCTGCGCCTTCAGAAACGCCTAGAATAACTGGAGATTTTTCTTCTTCTGCGGCTTGTAAAATTGCTTGAGTCCACTCAAGGTTGTTGATGTTGAACTGACCAACCGCATAACCTTCTGCTTTTGCTTTAATTAACATCTCTTTCATAGATACTAATGCCATACTAAAAATCCTCCTCTTAGGACTATTCTTTTTACATAGATATGCTATTTAATCATAGCAAAAACAAAGTAACCTGAAAAGCATTTCAGGTTACTTTGTTTTCTGCACGAAAGCGAAGTGCAACGGAGCGGCAGTGCCAACCGCAGTGCAGTGCAACGGAACGAAGGTTTCAGCCCCTGAAAAGCAGGGGCTGTTATTTTCTGCACGAAAGCGGAGTGCAACGTAGCGGCAGTGCCAACCGTAGTGAACGAAGGTTACGCGAAAGCGAAGAGCAAATACAAAAATTTCTTCATACCAAAGCAAAGATACACTCAAAATATATTTTGGAAGCAAGTGAATATGAAACGGTAGTAAATTACTACAAATTGTAAAACAACCATAAAAAACAGGCGGTGTTGACCACTGCCTGTTCATCTAAACTTTTAATGTTTTATTAACTTCATCACGTACTTCAAAAATATCAAAAGGCTTAGTAAAGTATCGAATTGCTCCTAAATCTAATGCCTCCTGTACAACATCCAATTCTCCATATGCAGTCATCATGAATACCGGGAGTTGTGGCCACTTCTCTTTTAAGCGCTTTAAAATTTCTATGCCATCCATCCCTGGAATTTTCATGTCTAATAGGACACAATCCATTCCCTCCTCAGCATACTTCAGTGCTTCCATACCATTTGCAGCTAAATATGTACCATAACCTTCCTTTTTCAACACTTCATTTAAAAGCAAACGAATTCCTGGTTGATCATCGACAATTAGTAATCGTTTCACATTTCATTCCGCCCTTTTTGAGTTATTATTCTTGCAGAAAAACTTCCTATATTATGTATTATTCTCCTTTAACCTCTTAATACCTTCTAGTATTATAAATTATCTACTTTTGCTTTATGCTCTTTTCAAACCTATAATATTGATTGAGGTGGGACCATGTCAAAAATTCTAACAACACAATTGAGTGGATTATTACAAAGAATAACACAAAATGAAGAAGAAGCTATTGAAGAAACAGCACGATTACTTGCACAAGCGGGTATTAGTGAAGGTAATGTCTATTTCGCATGCTTTGGTGAAATGCAAGTTATCGAATTAAATGCATGTCAAGCTGCGGAACGTTTTACTAAGTTAGTCCCTTGGACAAAAGATACAGTTATCACGGAAGCTGATCGTGTATGCATTTTTACACGTAGTGCACATGATGAGGATGCATTATCCTTAGCACAGCAATTAAATAACCAGTTTATTCCATTTGCAGCAGTTGCTAGCGAGGCTGCTAATTCCGAAAACCCACTAGCAGATTTAGCGTATACGTATATTTCAACACGCATACGAGGTGGTTTATTACCGAACGATTTAGGAAAGCGCATAGTTGTGCCACATGCTATTGCTGCCCTTTTTGTTTATGAAGCAGTAAAAATTGCGTATGATGAAATGCTTGGCCTTGATGACGAGGAGTTATAAAAATCCCATCAATTTCGCTTTGGCGTCATTGATGCTGTCGCACAAATAAACAATGCGTTCAGAGGCTTTATCTTCATTCAAAAGGCATACTTTCGCTACTAAAATAATTGCCGAATGAAGATAAAAAAGAGTTGTCTCAGCACTTGAGACAACTCTTTTTTTCATTATTTGAATGTTGCTCCGATAAAATCACGGAACAATGGCTGTGGACGATTTGGACGTGATACAAGCTCAGGGTGGAATTGACATGCTACGAAGAAATTCTTTTCTGGTAACTCGATAATTTCCACTAATTTACCATCAGGACTTGTACCTGAGAAGACAAGACCTGCAGCTTCCATCGCTTCACGATATTCATTGTTAAATTCATAACGATGGCGGTGGCGCTCATAAACTAGCTCTTGACCATAGGCTTTGCTTGCCTTTGAGCCATCTCTTAACTTACATGGATATAAACCTAAACGTAATGTACCACCGATGTCTACATTGTCGTTTTGATCTGGTAGGAAGTCAATAATAGGATATTCCGTATTTGGATCAAGCTCTGTAGAATGCGCTCCTTGTAAACCAAGTACGTTACGAGCAAATTCTACTGTTGCAAGCTGCATACCTAAGCAAATACCTAAGAATGGTACATCATTTTCACGAGCGTATTGTGTCGCTAAAATTTTACCTTCAACTCCACGATCACCGAAGCCACCTGGAACTAAAATTGCGTCAGCACCTTTTAATAGCGTAGCAACATTGTCAGCATCTACATGTTCTGCATTAATCCAGTCAATCTCAATATCAGAATTAAATGCATAGCCTGCATGCTTTAATGCCTCTACAACAGAAATGTAAGCATCTTGTAGTTCTACATATTTACCTACTAATGCTACTTTTCGTTTATTTGGTAAGCTCTTCACTTTTGCTACAAGCTCACGCCATTCTTCCATATCCGCCTCTGGTGCTTCAATGCCAAAATGGTCAAGCACGATATCATCAATATCTTGTGCATGAAGGTTTAAAGGTACTTCATATAAATGTTCTGCATCGCGAGATTCAATAATTTCGTGTGGTTGAACATCACAGAATAAAGCTAATTTTTCTTTCATATCCTGAGGCACTTCTTGCTCTGTGCGTACAACGATAATATTTGGTTGAATACCTAAAGAACGTAATTCTTTTACAGAATGTTGAGTTGGCTTTGTTTTTAGCTCACCCGCAGCTTTAATATAAGGAATAAGTGTACAATGAACATACATCACATTATTATGACCTAAATTCGTTTTCATTTGGCGAATTGCTTCAAGGAATGGCAATGACTCAATATCCCCAACTGTTCCACCTACTTCTGTAATAACTACATCTGCATTTGTTTCGCGACCAGCTCGTTGAATACGATCTTTGATCTCATTTGTAATGTGAGGAATTACTTGTACTGTTCCACCATTGTAATCACCACGGCGTTCTTTTTGTAATACAGACTGATAAACACGACCTGATGTTACGGTGGAATGTTTTCCTAGGTTAATATCAATGAAACGTTCGTAGTGACCTAAGTCTAAGTCCGCTTCTGCGCCATCATCTGTTACGAAAACCTCACCATGTTGATAAGGACTCATTGTACCTGGGTCAATATTGATATATGGGTCAAATTTTTGAATCGTTACTTCTAATCCACGATTTTTTAATAAACGACCTAGAGATGCTGCTACAATCCCTTTTCCAAGTGATGACACAACCCCACCTGTTACAAAAATATACTTCGTCATGAAAAAATTCCTCCTTATGTTGTTCTAGAAATTGCTAGTAAGAAAAGTGCATTCACGCCACATGCTAATTCTAAGCATTGGTGCAAATATCTCTACAGGCTAAGAAAATTAATATTTCTTATCCCTAAAATAAGAAAAGCCGAGAATGCCTACAAAATTGTAGTCGATTCGAAGCTGTAATCGTTTCTATCTCTTTTCTACTTTCCTTTTAAAAAGCTCTAACATATACTCAGTCCCGATTATTATACATCATGAATAATTTAGAGCATTTATATTCATTCCGTAGCTAAACATGGGAGAACTTGACTGAATAAAGTTAAAAAATAAAAAAACGCTCCTCCTGCATAGGTTTGCAGGGGAGCGTATTATATACACGGTCTTTCTCCTTTAATTAAGGAGCCCAAGTAAAAGATTAAACGTAACCGCGATAGAAGTCAAGATTTTTTACTACAAGGATAAAAGAAAGAAAATTTCAAAGAGTAATTATCATCAATTATGCCTCGGCATAATTACGTCCGGAGGCTTTAGGCCAACACGATGTTGGTCACTCAGTCGTTGCCACAGGACGTGGCGTTCTTAGACTGAGTTCCTTTATCTCAGCGGATGTTTGCTGAAATAAGTTAGATTTCATCCTCTTCTTCTTCAAGTTCTTCTTCATCTTCGATAAAGTCTTCGTCGATTTCCTCATCGATGTCTTCTATATCCTCATCTTCAAAGTCGATATCTTCTTTATCTTCTTCTTCTTCTTCATCTAGTTCATCTTCTTCAACGAATTCTTCATAATCTTCATCAAAGTCAATGTCTTCCTCTTCTAAATCTTCCTCTAAATCATCTTCATCCTCAACGGCAGCTTTAGATTTTTTCTTATGAGTTTTAACAGAAGGAGCTGTTTCTTCTTCAATCTGTTCAACTTTATACCATTCACGTAAACCCCAGCCAGTTTCCTGATTAAATAAGAAGCGGCCATCTACATTTAAATCTGTGTAAAATTGTAGTAAGCGAGCTTTCATTTCTTCATCACTATAGCCTACAAACTCTTGAATAATTGTTAATAAGTCATTAAAAGACACTGAGGCACGCTTTTCATTTAAAATTGCATAAGCTAAGTTAATTAACGATTCTTCCGTTAATTGTTCTTTTGTCATTTCACGAAAATTCATTCGTGCACTTCCTTTCCTTCATCACAATGGACGTTTTAAAATTCATATAGCTTTATTTTCGGAGCGCAGCAAAAAAGCCCGCACAAAAGTAACTTTCCATATCATAAGCATAATACCCATTATATACAAAGTTTTATCCTCTTTGCTAGCTTCAATTACTGTTTTTTATATCACGCATTTTTTTTATCCCTAAGTAAAACAAATAGACAGATAATAAGAGTAAAGGAACAGCGCCAATTTGCTTATCATACAGGAAAATAACTCCTACCACCAAAGCTAAAATAATGATGTAGTTAATAGCAGATTTCATCATCTACTGCGCCTCCCCTTTTTTTTACATTTCTATTATAACGGAAATAAAAAGAAGTGCCTAATCCTAAGACTAGACACCTAAAACTACACAAACATTTTGTACAAAATAGAATAAATGTTATACAACGAGAAGATATGCACGTTTAGAATTACATATTACGACGATATTGTCCGCCTACCTCATATAAAGCATTTGTGATTTGCCCTAAGCTAGCGACTTTTACGGTCTCCATAAGCTCCGCGAAAATATTACCGTTGTTTACAGCTACTTGTTGTAAACGAGCAAGAGCCGCTTTGTTCTCTCCTTCATGTTGCTTCCAGAAGGCATGTAAATTATGAATTTGCGTCTCTTTTTCTTCCGTAGATGCACGCGCAATTTCCATATTGTTAATTTCATCTTCTGAAGGAGGATTCGGATTTAAGTATGTGTTCACACCAATGATTGGTAACTCACCAGAATGCTTTAACATCTCGTAGTACATGGATTCCTCTTGAATCTTGCCACGTTGATATTGTGTTTCCATTGCGCCTAGCACGCCACCACGATCATTGATACGATCAAACTCTTCTAGTACCGCTTCTTCTACAAGGTCCGTTAACTCTTCTACGATAAAAGCTCCTTGTAATGGATTTTCATTTTTCGCTAAGCCATGTTCCTTCGTAATAATCATTTGAATGGCCATCGCACGACGAACAGATTCTTCCGTAGGCGTTGTAATTGCTTCATCATATGCATTTGTATGCAATGAATTACAGTTATCCTGTAATGCCATTAATGCCTGTAATGTTGTGCGGATATCATTAAAATCAATCTCTTGTGCATGCAAGCTGCGTCCAGATGTTTGGATATGATATTTTAATTTTTGTGCTCGTTCATTGGCACCGTACTTATCACGCATTACAACTGCCCAAATACGGCGGGCTACGCGTCCAATAACTGTGTACTCCGGATCAAGTCCGTTAGAGAAGAAGAATGATAGATTTGGCGCAAAGTCGTCAATATTCATTCCTCGACTTAAATAATATTCCACATACGTGAAGCCATTTGCTAACGTAAAGGCCAACTGAGATATTGGGTTCGCACCAGCTTCGGCAATATGGTAACCAGAAATAGATACTGAGTAATAATTACGAACTTTATGATCGATAAAGTATTGCTGAATATCTCCCATCATTCGTAACGCAAACTCTGTTGAGAAAATACATGTATTTTGCCCTTGATCTTCTTTTAAAATATCTGCTTGCACGGTTCCACGTACAACCTGTAATGTTTTCTCTCGTGTCTCTGTAAATTCTTCAACTGTCAAAGGTCGACCAAGCTCTTCCTCACGTAGTTTCACTTGTTGATCAATAGCTGTATTCATGAACATCGCCAAAATAACTGGTGCTGGACCGTTAATTGTCATTGACACTGAAGTTGATGGTGCACATAAATCAAAGCCTGCATAAAGCTTTTTCATATCCTCTAGTGTACAAATGGATACACCTGACTCTCCAACCTTCCCATAAATATCTGGTCGGTAATCTGGATCCTCACCGTATAGCGTTACCGAATCAAATGCTGTTGATAAACGTTTTGCATCATCATCCTTCGATAAATAATGGAATCGTTTATTTGTACGCTCAGGTGTTCCTTCGCCAGCAAATTGTCGCTTCGGATCTTCACCTTCACGCTTAAATTGGAATACCCCTGCTGTATACGGGAATTCACCAGGTACATTTTCTTTATAAACCCAGCGTAAAATTTCACCATAATCTACGAATTTCGGTAAGGCAACTTTAGGAATTTTTGTACCAGAAAGGCTTGTTGTCTTTAAAATCGTTCGAATTTCTTTATCTCGAACTTTTGTTACAAATTCGTCTCCAGCATACGCTTCTTTTAAAGCATGCCAATTATCTAATATACGTTTAGACTCAGCCATTAATTCAGCTCTAACACCTTCCGCTAAAGAAGTGAGAGATGCTACAAGTGCATCATTTGGCGCTTTTTCATTAATCGTTGCAATAGCTCCCTCTAATTGGAATAGACGTCGAGCAAATTCTACCTGCTGCTCTGATTTTTTATGATAGCCACGCACAGTATCTGTAAGTTCTCGTAAATAATAACGACGGTCGTTTGGAATGATAACATCTTGTTTTTGAGTTTTCGCAAATTGCTCATAACCCGTCTCCCAATTACTTCCTACCTTCATATTAATGATATTTACTAATGCAGCAAATAAAGCATTCGTTCCTTTATCATTAAATTGACTGGCAATCGTACCGTACACAGGCATTGTATCAAGCGATTCATCCCAAAGCTCTCGTGAACGTTGATATTGCTTTTGTACTTGACGTAGCGCATCCTCAGAGCCTTTGCGTTCAAATTTATTGATGGCGATAACATCCGCAAAATCAATCATGTCAATTTTTTCAAGCTGTGTTGGAGCACCAAACTCACTTGTCATAACGTACATGGATAGGTCAGTGTATTTTGTAATTTCCGCATCCCCCTGACCAATACCACTTGTTTCTACAATGATTAAATCATAGCCCGCTACACGCACTACATCTATAACGTCCCCAATTGAAGCAGTAAGCTCTGTACGAGATCCACGGGTTGCTAAACTACGCATATATACTCGATTATTGAAAATCGCATTCATACGAATTCGGTCACCAAGTAAAGCCCCACCTGTTTTTTGCTTTGTCGGATCGACAGAAAGAATAGCTACGCGCTTATCCGGAAACTCCTTCAGGAAACGACGAATTAATTCATCCGTTAAGGAAGATTTACCCGCACCACCTGTCCCTGTAATACCTAATACAGGTGTTCCATTTGAACGTTTACGAGCTTCCTCTAGCATCTTTTTCGTTTCTTCATCATCATTCGACTCAGCAGCAGTTATTAAATTTGCTAAAATTTCTGGTGTTTCTGTCGTTAGAGCATCAAGTTTTTCTTGATAGTTACCTATAGCAGTTGGGAAATCAGTTCCTTTAATTTTCTCATTAATCATCCCTTGTAATCCTAAGACACGACCATCCTCCGGAGAGAAAATCCCTGCAATCCCGTAACCATGTAGCTCTTTAATTTCACGTGGTAAAATAACTCCACCGCCGCCACCGTATATTTTAATATGTGGCGCCCCTTTTTCACGCAGCAAATCATACATATATTTAAAGTATTCCATATGCCCGCCTTGATAAGAAGATACCGCAATGCCTTGAGCATCCTCTTGAATAGCAGCATTTACGACTTCTTCCACGGAGCGGTTATGTCCTAAATGGATTACCTCTACACCGCTTGATTGTAAAATACGTCGCATAATGTTAACCGAAGCATCATGTCCATCAAAAAGACTCGATGCTGTTACAAAACGTACGTGATTTTTTGGACGATATACTTCTACCTTTGTCATATGAAATCCCCACTTTCTCCCCTTAATGTTCTTTATCGACTCATCATCATAACGTGTGGTTGATTTTTGTTTCGACTGGGCGCTTTGTTGCTGCCGCTTCGCTTTCGCACAGATAAAACATTTGTTGCTGCCGCTTCGCTTTCGCACAGAGCAAAGCTTCCTGGGGGCGTCCGATGAGCCGCTTCGCTGCAGGGTCTCGGGCCAACACGATGTTGGTCACGAAGGCGTTATTACAGGTTGTGATGGTTTTAGCCTTCGTTCCTCTATGGCTGATCCCCAAGGAGTCGCCCAGTCTCCACTTCAATCAACTAATTTACATGACATACGTTTTTAACAAATATCATCCCCAACTTTATGAGATGAGTCTTTTCATAAAAAAATCGGTAATTGCAATGTCGCATTATGCAATTACCGACAACCCCTTTACGGAACTTATTAGAACCCCTTTATGCCTGAAATAAACAATGTTATTTGCATTTCAATAAAATCGTCAATAGAGTGCTGACGGTGGAGCGCCCATTTACGGAATGCCCAGCTTTGTCCAGAAACGACTAAGTTATTTGCTGCCAAATGAATTTGTTTATCGGTCATCGTTATTTCACCTGACTGCACACAGCGTTGTAGTAATCGCTCAAAAGTACCAACCATTTCAAACTCCTTACTAAATACATATCGCTGCGCTTCTTTTGACAATGATTTAGTTTCCTGATACATGATTGTTAGTTCATCAACCATACTATCAATTTGCAAGAAATACTCTCGAATCATTTCCTTTAACTCTTCTATAGTTCCTGCCTTAATCTCATAACTTGAAAGTCGCTCCATCGCATGGTGATAAATACTATCACATACAAGGTAAAGGACGTCTTCCTTAGTACGAATATACTCATATAATGTTCCGATACTAAAGCCTGCAGCTTTTGCGATTTCTCTCGTCGTGGCACGATGAAAACCTTTTTCTTTAAATAATTTAATGGCTCCCTCTATCATTTGTTCTCGACGAATGGCGATGAGACTTTCATCTTTTACCGTTGACTGTACTTGGGGTCTTTTATCTCTTTCTGTCATACGTTATTTTGTCAACATACGAGAGATAACAAGTCGTTGAATCTCTTGTGTACCTTCGTAAATTTGTGTAATTTTTGCATCACGCATAAAACGCTCAACTGGATAATCTTTCGTATATCCATAGCCACCAAAGACTTGAACCGCTTCAGTCGTTACATTCATCGCAGTATCGCCAGCCATTAATTTTGCCATTGCCGATGCCTTACCATAAGGTAGGCCATTTGATTCCAACCAAGCCGCTTGGTATGTAAGCAGTCGAGATGCTTCAATTTGAGTTGCCATATCCGCTAGTTTAAAGGATACACCTTGGTTGGCAGTAATCGGTTTGCCAAATTGCACACGTTCTTTTCCGTATTCAACCGCTGCATCCAATGCTCCTTGTGCAATCCCTACAGCTTGTGCCGCAATACCATTACGCCCTCCATCAAGTGTTGTCATCGCAATTTTGAAGCCTTCTCCCTCAGCTCCAAGCATGTTTTCTTTCGGAACACGACAGTTATCAAAAATAATTTCAGTTGTAGGAGATGAACGAATTCCTAGTTTTTTCTCCTTCTTCCCTACCGAGAAACCTTCAAAGCCAGCTTCAACGATAAAAGCAGTTGTGCCATGTTTAGCTTCTGGATCTGTTACTGCAAACACAACATATGTATCTGCTACTCCACCATTGGTAATGAAAATTTTCGAGCCGTTTAAAATATATTCATCGCCATCACGTTTTGCATATGTTCTCATGCCGCCAGCATCAGAGCCTGATCCTGGCTCTGTTAAGCCATATGCACCGATATGTTTACCTTCTGCCATTGGACGAAGATATTTTTGTTTTTGTTCTTCATTACCGAATTTAAAGATCGGCCAACCAGCAAGCGAAGTATGTGCAGATAAAGTTACCCCCGTTGAAGCACATACACGTGATAATTCCTCTACAGCAATGACATATGCAAGATAATCAAAGCCTGCACCGCCATATTCTTCTGGCCATGGAATACCTGTTAAGCCTAGCTCTGCCATTTTATCGAAAATTGCACGATCAAACTCTTCGTTCTCGTCACGTTCAGCTGCAGTTGGTGCTACTTCATTAATAGCAAAATCACGAATCATTTCGCGTAATTGCTCATGCTCTTCTGATAATTGAAAGTTCATTGTCCATTTCCCCTTTTTCGTTAGACTCTGTTAGTGCTATATTGTTTATTTCTATATTTGATTATGTTTCTGCGGTATTCCTCGGGAAACCGAGCAAATCTCTTGGTTACCCGAGCGATTTATTGCTCGACCTGATCATTTCTTCAAGTTACCCGAACAATTTCTTTTAGCAATCAACATCATCCGTTAAATATCAACATTGCAACATAACATCTGACTTCATTTAAGTAAATGTTTACTAATGACTAGTTTTTGAATTTCACTTGTACCCTCGTATATTTCTGTCACCTTTGCATCTCGGAAATAACGCTCTACGGGATAGTCTTTTGTATAGCCATAGCCACCAAAAATTTGTATAGCGTCTATCGCTGTTTGTACTGCCATACGAGAGGCAAAAAGTTTCGCCATCGAGGCCTCGGCCCCACACGGTAACCCTTTTGTGCGTAAATCTGCTGCCCGATAGACTAGTAATTTTGCTGCTTCTACAGCAGTCGCCATATCAGCAAGTTTGAAGCCAACCCCTTGTTGCGCTGCAATAGGCTTTCCAAATTGAACACGTTCTTTTGCATATGCAGTAGCTGCCTCTAGCGCCGCTTCAGCAATGCCTAGAGCTTGTGCTGCAATTCCAATACGTCCAACGTCTAAGTTGGCCATTGCAATTTTAAAGCCTTCCCCTTCCTCCCCAAGAAGGTTCGTGGCTGGAATGCGACAGTTGTCGAATGTTAGTTGAACTGTACGTGAGCCGTGTAGACCCATTTTATGTTCATCTTTCCCTATGATTAAGCCTGGCGTTCCTTTTTCAACAATAAATGCTGAAATACCGCGTGTTTTTTCAGCAGGATTCGTTGAGGCAAAGACAATATAAACATCTGCTTCTCCACCGTTTGTAATAAACACCTTGGAGCCGTTGATGATATAGTCATCTCCATCTCGCACTGCTTTGGATTGTAAAGAGCCAGCATCAGAACCCGCGCTAGGCTCTGTTAAACAAAATGCCCCTAAATATTCACCTGCAGCAAGCTTTGGAACATAACGTTTCTTCTGTTCATCGTTACCGAAATAAATAATAGGATTTGTTCCAACCGAAGTATGCACAGATAAAATAACACCCATTACTGCGCTAACCTTCGATAGTTCATTGATAGCAATTATGTACGATGTAAAATCCATCGCTGAGCCGCCTAATTCCTCAGGTGTCGTGATTCCCATTAAACCTAATTCTCCCATTTGTGCAAGGAGTTCGCGTGGAAACTCTCCTGCCTCCATACGTTCTACCCACGGTTCAATTTTATCCTGAGCAAAATTGCGAACCATATCACGCATCATTATTTGTTCATCTGTAAATTGTAAATGCATCTATAATGTCACCCCTGTACGTTGTCCCGTAGCATTACATTCGTTTGAATCGTCCCATCCCCATAGGATTATTCATAGACGTAAAAGCCTCTTCCAGATTTTTTACCTAGCCAGCCTGCTGCCACATATTTACGAAGCAATGGACAAGGTCTATATTTACTATCCCCTAAGCCCTCATGTAAGATCTCCATGATAGATAGACATGTATCAAGACCAATAAAGTCTGCTAATGTCAACGGACCCATCGGATGATTCATTCCGAGCTTCATCACATCATCAATAGCTTCTTTCGATGCTACACCCTCATACAATGCGTAGATCGCTTCATTAATCATTGGTAATAAAATACGGTTCGAAATAAAGCCTGGGAAGTCATTTACTTCCACTGGAGTTTTCGATAATTTTACTGTCATGTCTTCAACTGATTTGTAGACTTCATCACTTGTTGCTAACCCTCTAATAATTTCTACAAGCTTCATAACAGGTACCGGATTCATAAAGTGCATACCAATCACTTGCTCTGGACGATTTGTTACAGCTGCAATTTCCGTAATTGGTAAAGATGATGTATTCGTAGCTAAAATGGCATGTGCCGGTGCAATCTGATCAATTTGCTTAAAGATGGATTGCTTCACTTCCATATTTTCCACAGCTGCCTCGATGATAATATCTACGTCACTAGCATCCTGTAAATCTAGTGACATACTAATACGACCTAAAATAGCCGCCTTCTCATCCTCAGTTTTACGACCCTTTTCGACATCACGTGTCAGGTTTTTCATAATGACTCCTAAACCACGTTCGAAAAATTCTTGCTTCATGTCGTTCAGTTTGACATCATAACCAGCTTGTGCACAAACTTGTGCAATGCCGGAGCCCATTTGTCCAGCACCAATAACCATCACTTTTTGAATTCCCATCATTCGTGTCCCCCTGTTTTCGGTACTTCAATCATAATCGCATCGCCTTGCCCTCCACCTGAGCAGATTGCAGCAATTCCGATACCGCCGCCACGACGTTTTAATTCATGTGCAAGTGTTAAAATAATGCGTGCTCCCGACGCTCCGATTGGATGACCTAGTGCAACTGCACCACCGTTAACATTGACCTTTTCAGCATCTAAATCCGCCATCTGCTTGCTGACAAGAGCTACTGCTGCAAATGCTTCATTGATTTCGATCAAATCAATGTCAGTTAATGATTTCCCTGTCTTTTTCAGTAATTTGTTAATGACAAGTCCTGGTGTTTGCGGGAAGTTCTCTGGCTCAATAGCAAGCTCTTCATGGCCTATAATAACCGCAAGTGGTTCTCTGCCTTCACGCGCTGCACGTTCCTCACTCATTACTACTAAGGCACATGCACCATCGTTAACGCCAGGAGCATTACCTGCTGTAATCGTTCCGTCCTTGTCAAAGGCCGGCTTGAGTTTTGCAAGTACCTCCATTGACGTACCGGCTCTTGGTGCCTCGTCTGTATCGACATGAAGCGGTTCTCCCTTACGTTGTGGAATTTCCACAGGCACGATTTCTTCAGCAAAGTAACCTTTCTCAATTGCTGCAAGTGCACGTTCATGACTGCGAACTGACCAAGCATCCTGCTCCTCGCGACTTAACGAATATTCTTTGGCCGTTGTATTACCGTAACTTCCCATATGCGGCCTTGCCTTATCAAAGGCACATGTTAAGCCATCATATAGCATGCCATCCACCATCGTTGAGTCGCCCATGCGTAAGCCTGTTCGACCATTTTGTAGATAATACGGTGCATTGGACATGGACTCCATACCACCAGCGATTATTACTTCTTCGTCCCCTAATCGAATTAGCTGATCCGCTAGTGTTACAGCACGCATCCCTGACGCACAAACTTTGTTAATCGTTTCTGTTTTCACTGCTATTGGTAAATTAGCTTTGATCGCAGCCTGCCTTGAAGGAATTTGGCCCTGCCCCCCTTGTAAAACTGAGCCTAAAATTACTTCATCCACTTCGTCAGGCGAAAGATTCGCTTTTTCAAGTGCCCCTTTTATGGCGATTGCGCCTAAATCACTTGCGCTTAATGCTGATAGTGAACCTCCAAACTTACCAAATGCAGTTCTTGCTCCTGCTAAAATTACAGCTCTATTCAAGTAAAACACCCCTTTTGTTTTACGTTCCAGAAGAAGTATTAGAGCATCCGCGTTGACTGAACGCTCGCTCGACTTCTTGCGATGAAAAATGGGAGTATCAATTATGCCTCGGCATAATTGCGTCTGGAATCGGCTTTGTGCTTGCACAAAGCACTCCTTTCCGATTCCGTGACATCCGCCGGAGGCTTTAACTTCTTTCAGCGAGTGTTTGGACACCCGCTGAAAGAAGTTATATCTCAACTCCCATCTCCATTTAATCTTATTCTACAAAACAATTATTTATTGTGCAATTTATATTTTTCAGATAACTAAAATATTTCTGCAATAACCATCATTTTTCTGCGCTAATTTCTACATTCTCGTCTTTTTCGACACTGTCCACAGCGGCTACTGCTTCTTCAACAGATTCCTCGACAGCTTTCACTTTTCCACCAAATACAGAACGCTCTAATAGTTCTGCAACATCGAATGTACCGATTGAATCCTCGACCTCTTTTGCCTTTGTACCATCCTCAAGCATTGTTAAACAGTAAGGACATCCAGAAGAAATAACAGATGCATCAGTTGCTAAAGCTTGCTCTGTTCGTGCTACGTTAATACGGTTGCCGACATGCTCTTCCATCCACATTAAACCGCCACCTGCACCACAGCACATGGCCGTCTCACGATTACGCTCCATTTCCACAAGCTTAACACCTGGAATACCACGTAAAATCTCGCGTGGTGCATCATAAACATCGTTATAACGCCCTAAATAACAAGAATCGTGGAAAACAATCGTTTCATGAACTTCGTAGTTTAACGCTAGACGATTTTCTTCAATCAATTGATTCAATAGTTCAGTATGGTGGTAGACCTCGCCCTGCCAGCCAAAGTCTTGGTATTCATTTTTAAAGATATTATAAGCGTGCGGGTCGATCGTAACGATTTTCTTCACGTCGTTTTTCTCAAATTCATCGATATTTGCTGTTGCCAGCTCTTGGAATAAGAATTCATTTCCTAAACGACGAGGAGTGTCCCCTGAGTTTTTCTCTTTATTTCCTAAAATCGCAAACTTCACATCTGCCTCGTTTAATAAACGACAGAAAGCTAATGCAATTTTTTGCGAGCGGTTATCAAATGCACCCATTGAACCTACCCAGAATAAATATTCCATTTCCTCGCCTGATTTTTTCAGCTCTTTCACTGTTGGAATATGAATTGTTGGATCTAGGTCACGCCAATTTTCTTTTTCTTTACGGTTTAAGCCCCAAGGATTGCCTTGACGCTCGATATTTGTCATCGCGCGTTGTGCATCAGGGTTTACTTTTCCTTCAGTCATTGTTAAGTAACGACGTAAATCAATAATTTTATCGACATGCTCGTTCATAACAGGACATTGATCTTCACAGTTACGACAAGTTGTACATGCCCAAATCTCTTCTTCTGTAATGACATCACCGATTAAAGAAGGGTTGTAGATATCTTCAATGACCGCCCCCTCGGCTCCAGCTGCCATCGCTAGCTGATTCCCCTTTGTATTAGCAAAGAATTGATAAGGTACCCAAGGCTTTTGCTTTGTCACAACAGCACCTGTAAATGTTAAATGATCTCGTAGCTTCACGATTAAATCCATCGGTGATAGCATTTTCCCTGTTCCTGCTGCTGGACACATATTTGTACAACGTCCGCACTCTACACAAGAATATAAATCTAGCATTTGTTTTTGTGTGAAGTCTTGAATACGTCCAACACCAATTGCTGGAATATCCTCTTCATCTTCAGCATTTTCTAATGCTTCAAAGTCGATCGGTGTTAGCGTACCTGTACGATCTAAACGGTTCATGTACACATTAATCGGGCTTACAATCAAGTGGAAGTGCTTCGATTGTGGTACATACACTAAGAATGTCAAAAGAGTTAATAAGTGCGCCCACCACATTACATAGAAAACAACAGCCGCTGCTGATGCTGGCAAGTAGCCAAAAATAGCAGCAATGCCAGAAGCAACTGGCTCTGTATAAGTTAGTCCTTCACCATGCCAAATTATTCCCATACCATTTGCAAGCAATGTGGATACCATTAACCCACCAATGAAAATTAAGACAAGACCATTTTTCCAGCCTCGTTTAAGACGTACTAGCTTTTCTACATAACGACGGTAAAATGCCCACACAACCGCCACTAAAATCATTAATACTACAAGCTCTTGGAAGAATGTAAACATACTGTAGAAAATGCCAAGCGGCAAATGTGATCCAGGTGCTAACCCCTTCCAAATTAAATCAATGGCACCTAGCTGCACCATTAAAAATCCATAGAAGAACATGACGTGAATTAAACCACTCTTTGGATCTTTTAATAGCTTGTTTTGGCCAAGTACATTAACCATAAGATATCGAACTCGTTCTTTAACACTTTCATCAAACTCAACCTTTTTCCCCAATTGCACAAATTTATAGCGTGTTTTTAACAGATAGAAGAACAATCCTACTGCATAAAGCACAACCACGACTGTTAGAACAATGTTTGCAATTACTAATGGACTCATGGTTGGTCCCCCCTTTAGTTTGTCGTAAGTTTCTCTCTTTGTGATAAATTTGCTAGCTCATACGTAAATGTACGTCATTCCATCATTATATTCCTATTCTAATAAATGAGTGAGCATTCAGTCAACATAAAACGGAAATATTTCTGATAATTTTATATTCTTACATTTTACAAGAAAAAAAGCCACCCTGAATTTTAAAGAGCGTGCTAAAACACTAAAGAAATTTATTTATATATATTATAAATTTATCTTCTTTTGTTGTATTTAGATACTCAAAAAAGCCGATTTGCATCATGTTAAGGTGGCAAATCGACTTTTTCAGTTTGAGATGATATTTGTTAAAAGCTATCCCACGTATATAGGTTGATTGGAGTGGAGACTGGGCGACTCCTTGGGGATTAGCCATAGAGGAACGAAGGCTAAAACCATCACATCCTGTGATAACGCCTTCGTGACCAACATCGTGTTGGCCCGAGACCCTGGAGCGAGCAGCGCGAGTGAAGCGGCTCATCGGACGCCCCCAGGAAGCTTTGCTCTGTGCGAAAACGAAGCGGCAGCAACAAATGTTTTATCTGTGCGAAAGCGAAGCGGCAGCAACAAATGTTTTATCTGTGCGAAAGCGAAGCGGCAGCAACAAAGCGCTCAGTCGGAACGGAAATCAACCCCACGTTTTGCTAACGAGCGTAATTTGTCTATAAATTACAGGCTATTTTTTAAAGACATTGCCGCTTCGAATATATTCGATATCCGCGACATTCAATCTAAAATTAACAACACGTGCAGCTGCAAATAGATAATCAGATAGACGGTTTAAATATTTTTGTACAATTGTCGGTACGTCTTCGATTTCCTTCATAAGCGTTACCATCTGACGCTCTGCTCGACGTGCTACTGTGCGACCTATGTGTAAAGTTGCAGCTGCCGGAGCACCACCTGGTAAAATAAAGCGCTGTAATGGTGGCGCTTCATCTGACAATGCATCAATACGCGTTTCCAACACTTCAATTGGCTGCTCTGTCAGCTTATAATGACGCTCCTTCATGACGTTAGCGAGGTCACCGCCTGCATCGAAAAGCTCATGCTGAATCGTTTCTAAATCAATTAGAATATCCTTGAATAGCTCACGATCTAATTCACTGACAGCCTTACCAATAAAAGAATTTAATTCATCAATGGCCCCATATGTCTCTACGCGTAAGCTATCTTTATCAACACGTTCACCGATAAGACTTGTTTTCCCTGTATCGCCTGTTTTCGTGTAAAGCTTCATTTCTCTCATCTCCTTGAATTCTTTTTATAATTTTTTATCGCCTGCACAGTTGTTTCAAAAACACCTTTACCGATAATCTTACCTACATCAGTAACGGGACCACCGTACAGCATTTCTTCCCCTTTTTGTGTCGCTGCAATCAATAAACTATCTGTAGCTGTACTAGTCGCAATCGTACCACTAAGTTCATCACGAATATTTTCTGATTGCAATGCCTTTGTTTTCGCCTCGGTAGCCGTCATCATTGCTTGAAAAAACGCTTCTTCTGATAAACAACCATTAACAATGACCCACGTATTTATAGTACCAATATGTGGTTCATCTTGTCTTTCATGTGCACGAGACACATCAACAGCATTGCCAACTCCAGCCGTAACGGCAACTAGGACGCTGCCAAAGGAAGCTTTAAATTCATTAATAGCTACTAGATTTGTTGGGACAGCTGTTAACATGACGACGGTGCTTGTAGATAAAAAATGCTCCTTTAGTAAAAATTCAGCGACCTCTCTCTTTACATCATTAATAACATAATCTATTGGTACAGAGCGATTTAGCAGACAATCATACCAACCGATACCCGGATTATGGACAGCTGAGGACACTATTTTTAAAGGAAACTCTGATTGAAGCTGAATGTAACGATCCGTAATAGTGAAATTTTCTTTTTTAATGACAGCACGTTGCTGATGTTCAACTGAGGCTGGCATCATGGTAATTTGAGGCTTTGGGATTTCTGGATGTGCATAAGTTGCAACTCGGGCATGATAGACGTCTTCGATTTGCGAAGCGATTAATACTTCATGTGGCGCCCCCAATGCCCGCATCCGTCCTTCCTCCATTAGTAATAATTCATCACAATAGAGAGAAGCTAAATTCATATCATGCAGCACCATAATAACGGTTAAACCACGTTCAATTGCTTCCTTTCGCACCATATCTAAAATTTGACGTTGATGTGCAATATCAAGATGGTTCGTTGGCTCGTCTAGCAGCAATATTTCCGCTGTTTGTGCAAGAGCTTGAGCTACAAAAACTCTCTGTTGTTCACCGCCCGACAAAAATTCCATCGGTGTCTGTTCATAGCGTTTCACACCTGTTTGCAGCATCGCCTGTTGCACTGCTTGTTCATCACGATCAGTCCAGCTTGAAAAGAAGCCCGTTTGATGTGGATAACGTCCAAGTGATACTGCCTCCCGTACACTGTTTGAAAAGGCATTAGCATGTAATTGTGGTAGCACCGCCATTTTTTTTGCTAATGCACGAGCATTGTAAGAGCTAATATTTTTACCATCTACTAATATAGTGCCTGCAGTTGCTGGTAGTATGCCACTTATTACTTTTAACAGAGTGGATTTCCCGCTACCATTCGGCCCTAAAATCCCTAGTATTTTTCCTTTTTCAACGGAAAAACTAATATCATGGACGATCGGTACATCTTCATAGCCACCAGAAAGATGTTCAACAACAATCATGCCCGTACCCCCTTGCCTCTACGTTGCTTATAAAAAATATAGGAAAAAACGGGCGCCCCAATAAATGCAGTAATGACACCGATCGGTAGCTCTCTTGGTATAATAATTGTTCGTGCTATTAAATCACAAATAATCAGCAAAGTTGCTCCATTTAAAAATGATAATGGCAATAAATGACGATGATCGGAACCCCAAACCATTCTCGTCATATGAGGAACAACTAAACCGACAAAGCCAATCGTTCCAGAAACCGCTACCGCAGCTCCTGTCAACATTGATCCACCCACTAAAATAATATATTTACTACGCTTAACATTGACACCTAAGTGCTTCGCGCGTTCTTCTCCATATAACAGAACATTTAACTCGCGTCTTTGTGTCCAAAGCATAATTGAGCCAATTATTACAAACGGGATAATCATCTGAACGTATGGCCAACCACGCATCGATACTGAACCGAGCAGCCATCCGATAACTTGGCGTAGCTCCTCACCAGACAATGCAATCATTAATGAAATCAGGGAACCTAGAAATGAACTAAATATTACCCCTGTTAAAATAAGAGTTTCCATTTTTAGTGAACGGTCTACTATTCTAGCAAAACCCATAACAGCTACCATCGTTAATATGGCACCAATCATACTAAAGATTGGCAATGTATAATGGCCGACTACAGGTATTGATATACTAAAGAAAATCGTCATAACTGCGCCAACTGATGCACCAGAGGAAACACCTAACGTATAAGGGTCAGCCAAAGGATTTTTTAATAAGCCTTGAAAAGCTGCCCCTGCTATAGCAAGTGATGCCCCTACAAGCCCTGCCAGTAGGACTCGAGGTAAACGAATTTTCCACAAAATATTGGCAGCTGTTTCATCAGCCGCCTTATTCCACACTACTTCTAGTGGAATATGAACTGAGCCTATCGCTACTCCACACCAGATGCTAATGATTAAAAGCGTAATAGCTGAACCATAGGCTACAATTGTTTTACTCATTTAAACGCCTCTGGGTAGACGGCCTTTGCTAATTCCTCCAGACCATCTGCTAAACGAGGACCTTGACGACTTGTCGTATTTTCATCCACTTGTACTATAGCTTTATTTTTCACAGCAGTAATTGTCTCAAAGCCTGGACGTTGTGGAATTTTCGTTAAAATATCAGGTACATAATTATATGCCACAACAATGACATCTGGATTTTTCGCGATAATTTGTTCAGCATCAATTTGATACCAGTCATTTGTATCTGCTGCCACATTTTCGGCATGAATCATTTCTAGCATCTCATTCATAAATGTACCTTTACCAGCTGTATAAATCTGTGGCTCATCAGACGATTCCACTAAGACTTTCTTTGGCTCAGCACCCTCAAGTTTTGTTTCAACTTCTTCAACTTTTGTCTTCATGTTTGCGACTATTTTTTTAGCCTCTTCTAGTTTTCCTGTTGCACGACCAAGCTGTTCAATCGTTGTGTAAGTTTCATTAAAGTTTTTTGCATCCGCTACAACAAATACTTTCACACCTGCAGCCTCAAGCTGTTCAATTGCTCCTTTTGAATAACTCATACCCGATGCATGCGCAAGAACGATATCTGGCGATAAAGCAATAATTCGTTCAATATTATAATCCATACCGCCAACCTTTTCTTTTTTACTAGCCTCTGGTGGATAATCGTCATTATCTGTTACACCAACTATTTCATCATTTAAGCCAAGGCTAAATAAAATTTCTGTGTTACTTGGAATGAGAGAGACAATTTTTTTAGGAGGTGCTTCTAGCGTAATATCCTTGCCAGTAGCATCCTTTATCGTCATTGGGAATGTTGCTTGATCTACTTTTGCAGTCTCTTGTTGCTCAGAAGATGATGGCTTTTCATTTGTTGCCTCTTTTGTATTACATGCAGCAAGCAAGCCAATAGCTAAAAATGCTGATAATCCTATTTTCCAAATTTTCTTCATGTGAATCCCCCTTAGTCTATTAGTGCATATAGTTTTTATCGCTTTGTTTTTCTGATTTATCGATACATTTTAGTTTTTTATCGCCTAACATTGTGAGTTTATCGCCCAACTTTGTGGATTTATCGCCCACTGTTTCAAATTTATCGACATTCATCTTCCAAAACAAATACCCCTCATCATAAAACAATGAGGGGGTCAAATTTGCACAAAAAACATATACAAAATCCACCATCCTATCCTCGTAGGCTACAACGTGTTTTCTATAAAGGCAGGTCTCCTGGCTCGTGCTCCATACGCTTTTTCAAGCCTTCCCGAAAATTTCAGTGGCGTAGATTGAAAAAACTCACACATACAGTGGCGGGACCGCATCGGAATTACACCGATTTCCCTTTTCACTTTACTTAAGTAAAGAACCTTTATAATATTCAGTTGATTGTATTATACATGAAAATGAAAGAAGTCGCCTCCATTCGAGACGACTCCTAAACAAATCAATTATGTCCGGCATACTGAAAGAAGTTAGACTATATATGAAAAATACTGTACCGTTTTCATCGGTGCACCCATTTCTCGTAACGCCCATGTGTGCTCTAAATAAATATCTGCTAGCTTCTCATATTTGCCGCCGAATCTTTGTGCCCATTCGACTGCTACAACACTTTCATATATATGTGCCATTTTCTCTGCAACCTTTTTTGCCTCAAACGTTTTCGTTGCATCATCTAAACGGCTAAATGTTTGCAAAGTTGAATCTAGTTTTGCTAATTGCTCCGCTACAATTTCGACTAATGGACTGTCAGCTAATTTTTCTAGGCGCTCCTCCATGACACGAACAAACAATTCATGCGCATGAAACTTATCAACTAAACGAATGAGCTCTAAAGCTAAAATATTAGCAGTTCCCTCCCATACAGTAAGCACCTGTGCATCTCTTAATAGCCGTGGTGTAACAAAATCTTCAATATAGCCGTTTCCGCCATGTAATTCAATGGCTTCACTAGCATAATGCACAGCTTGCTCTGCCGTTTCTTTTTTCATAATAGCAATATACAAGCGATTTAAAATAATTTCCTCTTCATTCCCCTGTCCACTAGTTACTTTATCGTACAGCTGAATAAGATCAAAAACTGTGGCAACTTCTACATGAAGCTTGGCAGCTAATTTCCCTAGTGTATCCTGAATCATAGGGTATTGCGTTAAAGGCTTACCAAACGCATGACGATTTGTCACATAATGTTTCGCCTCTAAATATCCGCGGCGCATAATACCGATAGAAGCAACCGCATTGCAAATTCTTGATAAATTAAGTGCCTCCAGCATATAATAAATTCCTTTATTCGGATCACCTACGACATAAGCTAGCGCTCCATCAAATTCAACCTCACCAGAAGGTACTGCTCTAACACCAAGCTTATCCTTTAAACGCCGAATGCGCAGGTTATTAACTGTGCCATCCTCATTTCGCCATGGAACTGCAAACAATGTTAAGCCTTTTGAGCCTGCCTGAGCCCCTTCCATGCGTGCCAATACCATGGTTACTCCACACATTCCCGCGTTAGATGCAAAATATTTCTCCCCATATAAACGATATTGATTGCCGTCCTTTCTTGCCTCTACAACATTCGCCCCAACATCAGAGCCACCTTGACGCTCCGTTAAAAATGTCGCCCCCTCATATAGCTCGGTATCTCCAGTTGCACAAACATGCGGTAAAAAGTGTTCCTTCACCTCATCACTCGCATAATGATCAAGGAGATAAGCAGCTGCCATTGTTAAAGTAACAGGACAATAAAAGCCTGGCTCAGCATGTGATAGTATATAGCCTTGAGCAAAGCTATAAACATAGTTGCCCTTTCTACCTAATTGCGGAATATCCTTATGAACATAGCCAACAATGCCGGTATTGTACGTTTCTTCAATTGTTTTTTTATAGCCATCATTGACCCAAACTTCTGACACTTCTTCACCATAGGCATTATACCTTTGTAATCGAGGTTCACCCTCTCTATCCGTATGTTTGGCTCTCACATCAATATCTCCAGCACAAAGCTCACCGAAATCTGTTAGCTCACGTGTTGCATATTCCACAAACTCTTTATCTAGCATCATTTCTAAAACTTTATGAAGTGTATCATTATCTTTAAAAAAGTTTGTTGTTTTCATTTCTTCCTGCTGTAAAACCTTCATACTATCTCACCTCTTGCCCCTTCAAGGATTGTTTTAGTATTTTGCCCGATGCATTTCGTGGTAGCGCTTCCACACGTTCAAAGATGCGTGGAATTTTATATTTAGCAAGATGCTCCTCCAAATAAGCTTTAAGTTCGTCCTCGCCAATTTCTGTTTTAGCGGCATAAACGGCCTTCACCGTTTCTCCCCACTCCGGATGTGGAACACCGATTACAGCCACTTCAAATATCCCCTCATAGCTCAACATACTATCTTCAATTTCTTTCGGGTAAATATTCACACCGCCTGAAAAAATAACATCCTTTTTGCGATCCACAATCCAAATATAGCCGTCCTCATCTATGCGAGCCAAGTCACCTGTTTTCAGCCAGCCATCTATAAATGCAGCCTTTGTTGCACTATCATCCTTATAATAGCCCAGCATATTACCCTCACCGGACAACACAATTTCTCCTACTTCACCAACACTGACATCTTCTCCATTGTCGTTGATAATACGCAGCTCCGCCCCAAGTGGTGCACGACGACCAACGCTCCCCGCCTTCGTTGCATGCTCTTCGCCAAACAATATTGAACCGTTTGGACCAGCCTCTGTTAAGCCATAAACACAAGTTAAATTTTCTGTTCTAAAAGCTTTTTGTAAATGGCGGACTTCGTTTTGTGATAACGGCGCTCCACCATAAGCCCACCATTTCATCGATGATAAATCAGTTGTTTGCAATCTTGGCATTTGAGCGGTTAACAAATACGCGACAGGTGCGCCGAAGAAATGCGTTGTCCGTTCCTGCTCGATTGAATCTATCAATAAATCAGGCGTAAATGTTGGCGTTAGCACATTTGTTGAGCCTACAAGTACTCCTGCCATTAAAAATAAATGTAATGGGGCTGAATGCGTCAACGGCATCATAAGAAGAATCCGACTTTCTGGCTTTACTTCCATTTCTACTGCAATCATTTGCGCTACAGTTAAAATATTGCGATAGCTAAACAATACTCCCTTTGGTTTTCCCGTTGTACCCGAGGTATATAAAATAGTTGAAACATCATCTTCATTCAACTGGCAATCAATTGTTTGAATGCTCGCATGTTGAATAAGTGTTTCATAGTTTAGCCAACCAGCCTTCTCTTGACCTGTTTTGATTTTTAAAGGAACAACCGTGATATTTTCGACTGCTGCAAAAATTGCCTCATGTACTAGAATAGCTTTAGTATCAGCATGCTGTGCTACATATTCGACCTCTTGCAGCGTAAATTTCGCATTTACTGGAACGACAATAGCTCTCCAATACGCTGAATAGCAAAATAGCTAACAACAAACTCTACAACATTTGGCATAAAAATGATTACTTTATCGCCTTGCCGCACACCCTGCTCTACTAAAGCATGACTAAAACGTGTCACTTGCTCATCTAAATCACGATAAGTCACCCGTCTCCCCTGACAAACAACAGCTTCACTCATAGGGTACTTTCGCGCATTACGTGCTAACAAATTCGAACTATTCATTGTCCATCTCTCCCTTTAAAGTCGCTAATTTTTCTGTAAATATGCCTTGTAATTGCAGTAATTCACTCTTCATTTGTGCAAGCTCTGCTATTTTGCTATCAATCTCTTGAATTTTTTGCTCCCCATATTCGACCGTACGCTCCAACTGCTGAATGCCCGTGCGATCAAAATCAAACAGCAACACCATCTCCTTAATCTCCTCAAGTGAAAACCCGTAACGCTTTCCTCGGAAAATAAGCTTAAGCTTCGCTAATTCTTTTTTTGAAAAGGTTCGCTGATTAGTAGATGATCGATTAGGATTAAGCAGCCCAAGCTCCTCATAATAGCGAATTGTCCGTGTTGAAACATTAAATTGCTTAGCCACTTCTTGAATCGTCCTCAACATCATCTCCCCTTCCCGTTTTTCCTCAGTATATCATTGACGCTAACGTAAACTTCAACAAGATTTCCGAATTTTGAAGAAAATTATCGAACTAAAGAGATGAATTGGGATATTTCGGAGTGCTGTTCGTCAGTTTGGCTGGTCTATCCGTCGGTTCGTCTGTTCCTTCCGTCGCTCTGGAGGGGCTTTCCGTCACTTCGATGGACCTATCCGTCGCCTCCGCTTCTATCCGTCGGTTCGTCTGTTTTTTCCGTCGCTCTGGCGGGGCTTTCCGTCGCTTTGACTGCTCTATCCGTCGCTTCAGCGGTTCTATCCATCAAGTCCTTATATTGTGTAAAATTCTATAAAAAGTTTTTCAACCCTGACTTTAGTTTTGTCAAATTGTCCAGCTTATGTTGGAATTCGCCGCTAAAAGTGTGAATTGCGCCGCTAACCAAAGGAGGAACGCCGCTAAAACCCGAAATTCCGCCGCTAAGCACAAGACCAAGTCCATTTCAACATAAAAAGCCCCCGGCACATTGTTGTGCCGGGGGCTAGGAAGACTATTATTACATTTTTTCCGGTGCAGATACGCCGATTAAGCGTAATGCGTTGGCAATTGTTGTACGCACAGCAGTAATAAGCGCTAAGCGAGCTTCTGTTTGCTCTTTATTTGAAGCATCTAACACTTTTTCAGCGTTATAGAAGCTGTGGAATGCAGCTGCTGTTTCTTGAATATAGTTGGCGATACGGTGTGGTGTACGGTGTTTCGCAGCATCTGCTACCACTTTCGGGAAGTCGCCCACTTTTTTCAGTAAATCAATTTCTTTTTCAGCAGTTAACAGAGTTAAATGATCTGTTGTTGCAGCAAATCCTTGCTCATTCGCTGAGCGTAAAATAGAAGAAATACGTGCATGTGCATATTGTGCATAATACACTGGGTTTTCATTTGATTGAGATACGGCAAGGTCAAGGTCAAAGTCCATGTGAGAATCGCCCGCAGTTTTCACGAAGAAATAACGAACTGCATCTAAGCCAACCTCTTCTACAAGCTCACGCATTGTAACAGCGTTCCCTGTGCGTTTAGACATTTTGAATTTCTCACCGTTTTTATAAAGCTGAACCATTTGGATAATTTCTACTTCAAGTGTATCACGGTCGTAGCCAAGTGCTTGAATAGCAGCCTTCATACGTGGGATATAACCGTGGTGGTCAGCTCCCCAAATATTAATTAATTTATCGAAGCCACGTACAATTTTATCCTCATGGTATGCGATATCTGGAGTTAAATATGTGAAAGAGCCATCATTTTTAATTAACACGCGGTCTTTATCGTCGCCAAATGTTGTCGAACGGAACCAAGTAGCACCGTCTTCTTCAAATACATGACCATTGGCTTTCAGTTTATCTAACGCTACTTCAATTTTGCCGTTTTCATACAGAGAAGTTTCTGAATACCACACATCAAAGTTTACACGGAAGTTTGCAAGGTCTGTTTTTAACTTGTCTAATTCTAACGCTAAACCATGTTGACGGAAGAATGCAAAACGTTCTTCTTCAGATTTTGATAAAATTGCATCGCTATGCTCTCCTGCTAGTTTACCAGCGATTTCAATAATATCTTGACCGTGGTAGCCATCCTCTGGCATCTCAGCATCCAACCCTAAAGCTTGCTTATAACGTGCTTCAAGTGAATAAGCTAAGTTATTAATTTGGTTACCTGCATCGTTAATGTAGTACTCACGAGATACATTGAAACCTGCCATATCTAGCACATTACATAATGAATCCCCTACAGAAGCTCCACGTGCGTGACCTAAATGAAGATCACCTGTTGGATTTGCAGATACGAATTCAACTTGAACTTTTTCTCCCGCCCCAGCATTAGAACGACCATAGTCAGCACTTTGCTCAAGCACTGCTTTTACTACACCTGCTAGGAAATCTTTACGAACAGTAATATTCATGAAACCAGGGCCAGCAATATCGATTTTCTCAATATCTGTACCTGCTGTTTCAAGATTTTCTAAAATGGCTTCTGCAATCGTACGAGGTGGTTTTTTTGCTAATTTCGTTAATTGCATAGCAATATTTGTCGCATAGTCTCCATTTGCCTTATCTTTCGGTGTTTCAAGGTGAATATTTAACTCTGTGCCAGCATCGACTAAGCCAGCTTTTTCAACAGCCTGCGCAATCGCTGCTTTAATGGCTTGTTGTACTTGTTCTACTGCGTTCATCATTGTACCTCCGTAAATGTAATGTCTAATTTATAATTGCCAACGGATTGCCCACCCATTAGTAAGTCGTACTGTACATGGAAATCTCCGCTTACTGCCTGTTTTGTATACGTCATTTTTTTCGTGTGGATGACGAGTGGCATTGAACCGAATTCACTTTCATAATGACCTATTTGTTGTTCAATTATGTTAAGTGGTAGTCGCATTTTTACTGCTCCAGCACGCATAATTAATGCCTGTTCATTGCCTAGCTTCATAGTTGTGCGGATGGTTTTATCCTCCTGCACCTCTTCATATTTCAAATACATGCTTCCTGCTTTTTCAAGTAGCTGCCCTGTCAGCCACATTTCATAACTTTCAGACTCCCCATCAATCGGGTGAATCGTAGAAATGAGCTTAATGTTCACCTGCGATCTTGCTTCGTTCGCCATTACGGACGCTCCCTTTTTATGTTTTTACTATAACCTTTTTATTATAGGATGAATCCTCATATTTTTTCAAGGTTTAATCATTGTCACAAATCCCTTGGAATTTTACGGATTGCTGTATGTTAAGAAGCTTTGACATAAGAAGACTAGACAAAAAAGCATCCACTCAAATTGAAGAGTAGATGCTTTTTTAACGCGTCGAGTTTAAACGTAACTTTCAGACTTTCCTTTATTTATTATTGATCCCACCCTATCTTTTTTAGTAAATAAAGCTCTCCAGAAATAAATTGCGAGACCCATTAACACTAAACAATGGAAGACATAAATAGAAACAGAAAGAACATTCGGCTCACTATCGGTCAAGAATGCAATAAAATCATGCATAGCGTGCCAGACAATCAGGAAAATAATACTTTTTGTCTTTGCTACAATTTCTGCACAAACTAGCCCAAAGAGGAATGCATAAGTAACTTGTAGTAATGTCATTAAAAAATCCTGACCGGAAAATAAATTTGCAAGATGTCCAATACTAAATAAAATTGAGGAACCTATAATAGCCACTTTAAGCCCTTTTGCCGATAAATATTTGAAAACTAGGCCTCGGAAAATAAGCTCTTCACAAAAACCAACGGCAATAACAAATAGAAGTAAAATCAATACATACTGCGCAGAAAAACCATCTTTATCAGTAATACCATTCAAGAATGAAACCAGCTCAGAAACAACGATAACAGCTATCCACGCCTCTGCTTTAAACTTTCTAAATCCGAAATCTTGGAAAGAGAATTTACTTTTTTTCATGATCCAAAGAGTAATTAGAACACCAGCTGTAGTGAAGATAAATTGAATCAAACATATGGAGCTTAAGCTAGTTATATTTTTGACAGATACAATTACACCAGCTATGGTAGGAAAAATAAGTGCAAGCACAGTAAATAATATTGATAAAAGAATAGGTGAATTTTTCATTTTCATTTATTTTCTCCATTCAACAATTTTTGTTTAACACCTTCATAAACCTCTTTTAAAATACCCTCAATTTCCGAGCTATCTAAATCGCAAGTATTCGTCGCACACATTGTCGCTATTCCGTGCGTAGTTAACCAAATATCTATAAATAAAGATCTAGCAGAGGTTTGAGTTAATCCTGTTAAATTAGAAATTAATGCTATAATTCCTTGGTTTTCTACGTCATTTACCAAATCTGAAAAGCTCGAGATCTTATATTTATTGGATAGGAATAACAGCTCAAATAACTTTTTTTCTTCGCGAGCAAAGTTAATATAAGCTAACCCCATTCCTAAAAAAGAACTTTCTTGCAAACCCTGAAACATTCTCTCGTTATAAAGATTGCCAGCTCTTTCATATATTGCATACTTCAAATCGTCCATACTCGAGAATAATCGAAATATAGGCTTTGTCGAACAACCTAACTCTTTTGCTAAATCCCTTGCATTCACACTATCAATGCCACTCTTCCTAACCATTTCAAAAGCACAATCCAATAAAATTGCCTCTGTAAATCGCTCTTTTGGTGCCAAAAAAATTGCCTCCTATCAATAGGTAACATTCGTTACCTATAATGTAACAGTATTTCCCTATTAATGTCAATAAGGTATTCAAAAAAATTCCAAAGAAATAAAAGAAGCTCACTTTGTAAATGAGCCCCCTTTTTCAATAGCTATTGTGATAAACAAAGGTATCCTTGAAATGATTATGTTAGTCAAGTTTTAAAAGCAAGCGGGTCTAAAAGTGAGCTCATTACGCTTCCTCACTTTTAGACCCACATTAATCAATTATGCCTCGGCATAATTGCGTCCAGAGGCTTTAACTTCTTTCAGCGGGTGTTTGGTCATCAGCTGAAGAAGTTAAATAAATTGTTTTATCTAGTCCAGTACCAGTTCTCTTAGCGGATTCCATTAAACGTAACTCTCAGGCTACCCATTGTTTATGATTATCGCTCCCGCCTTATCTTTCTTAATAAATAAAGCTCTCCAGAAATAAATTGCAAGACCAATTAACACTATACAATGAAAAACATAAATAGAAACCTCAAGGACATTCGGCTCACTTTTATCAGTCAAGAAAGCTATAAAATCGTGCATAGCGTGCCAGACAATTGGGAAAATAATACTTTTTGTCTTTGCTACAATTTCTGCACAAACTAGCCCAAAGAGGAATGCAAAAATAAGTTGTAGTAATGTCATAAAAAAATCCTGACCGGAAGCTAAATTTGCAAGATGTCCAATACCAAATAAAATTGAGGAGCCTATAATAGCCACTTTAAGCCCTTTTGCTGATAAATATTTAAAAATTAGACCTCGGAAAATAAGCTCTTCACAAAAACCAACGGCAATAACAAATAGAAGTAAAATCAATACATACTGCGCAGAAAAACCATCATTATCTGTAATACCATTTAAGAATGGAACCAGCTCAAAAATAACGATAACAGCCAACCACGCCTCTGCTTTAAACTTTCTGAATCCGAAATCTTGGAAAGCGAATTTACTTTTTTCCATAATCCAAAGAATAACTAGAACACCAACTGCAGTGGAGATAAATTGAATCAAAAATATAGTGCTTAAGCTACTTATATTTTTGATTGTTATAATTGCCCCAGCTATAGCAGGAAAAACAAGTGCAAGCACAGTAAATAATAATGATAAAAGAATAGGTGAATTTTTCATTTTCATTTATTTTCTCCATTCAATAATTTTTGTTTAACACCTTCAAAAATGTCTTTTTAAATACTTTCAATTTCCATGCTTAAGCTTTATCGAACAACCTAACTCTTTTGCTAAATCCCTTGCATTCACACTATCAACATCATTCTTCTTAACCATTTTAAAAGCACAATCCCAAAAAATCTGCCTCCATTCAATAGGTAACATGCGTTACCTATAATGCAAATTTTTTTTCCTGGCTATGTCAATAAGATATGTGAATCTAATCAAAAAGTTTCCAAAAAAAATAAATAAAAAAGCTCACTTTGTAAATGAGCTTTTTTCCCAAGAAAGCATGTTATCTCCCCATATCAATTGAACCCTGAAATGATTATGTTAGCCAAATACAAGTGGGGCTAAAAGTGAACTCTTATGCCTCCCCACTTTTAGCCCACATTATAAAATAAATTATATTACTTAAATTTCCCTCATTCCAAATTTAACAAATTCGAAATAATTTCTGCACTTCCTGGTGAAAACATAAATATTGAGAATGAAATACATAATAATCCTACAAATACAATGCCAATCTTCTTCATTAACAAAGATTGCTTTTTCATAAAAAGTCCTTTAAATATCAAAAACAGCCCTACAAATAAGATTAAGAAATACCAAACTCCCATTAGCTCACCCCTTTTACAAAAAAGACGTTACAGGTTACGGAAAGTTCAACTGTCTTAAGGGCATTAAAGTTAAAAACAGCAACGACTATTTAAATCATCCTAAATGACCTCGTTATTACTTTCTTGTTTAATTTGATCGATTCTCTTTTTACCCCAATCATACATCATCTCAACGATTGGTAATAACGTCATCCCTAGTTCTGTCATGGAATATTCGACTTTCGGAGGGACTTCTGGAAACACTTCTCGATGAACAATCCCATCTTCCATCAGTTCACGTAATTGGTTTGTTAATATCTTATGAGATATTTTCGGAAAAAGTCTTTGAAGCTCACTGAAACGATGCGTCCCTTCTACACCTAAATGCCACAAAATAACTACTTTCCATTTCCCGCTAATAATTGATAAGGTAAGTTCTTTTTCGCAATGATAATCGTTATTTAATATTCTCTCTTTTATCTCTTCTCTTAATTTATCTGACATAGAGCTAACTCCCTTTTCATGTAAGTAACTTTTAGTAACCTCCGCACCAAAAAGTGCACTCTTCACAATGTATAAAACCGTAGTAAAATGAGGATAGTCTTAAAGATAAATCTTAATCTATTTTTTCGTCTAAATAAAATTATCTCAACTAAAGGAGCGAATAACATGCAAACAATCGCAGGAAAAGTGGCGTTAATTACAGGTGCAGGACGTGGAATTGGACGCGCAACAGCAGTAGCTTTTGCGCAAGAAGGTATTCACGTAGGTCTTGTTGGACGTACGCTTGAAAATTTACAACAAGTAGCAGAGGAACTTAAACAGTATGATGTGAAGGTAGCAATCGCTGTGGCAAATGTGGCGGATTTAGACTCTATTACTACAGCCGTTGAATCTATTCGTGGTGAGCTTGGCGCCATCGATATTTTAGTAAACAATGCCGGTATTTCAAAATTCGGTAGCTTCATGGACTTAACGCCTGAAGAATGGACAAATATTATCGATGTCAACGTAAAAGGTGTGTACTACACAACACGCGCTGTATTACCGGAGATGATCGAGCGCAATACAGGCGATATCATTAATATCTCCTCAACAGCTGGTCAAAAAGGTGCACCAATTACAAGTGCATACTCGGCTTCAAAAGCTGCAGTTATCGGATTAAGTGAATCATTAATGCTTGAAGTGCGTAAGAAAAATATTCGCGTTACAACTTTAACGCCAAGTACAGTTGCTACAGATATGGCGGTTGAGCTAAACTTAACAGACGGTAATCCAGAAAAAGTGATGCAAGCAGAAGATTTGGCAGATTTAATGGTTGCACAGCTAAAACTTCATCCACGTGTTGTATTAAAACATGCTGGACTTTGGTCAACGAACCCTTAATAGAACTATTCGAAATCTCAAGGCGCTATCTTTTAGATGGCGTCTTCTTTTTTATAACGATAAGGAAAATGGGGCTAGCTTATAGCTAAACCCCACTCCAACCGGTTTATATCAATATTAGAAAACCCTACTTATTTTACCCAACCCAAAATCATTTCTCTTAGCAATTTAGAAGCTGTATTTGCGACTGGCGTTTCACTTTCGTCGCAGAATGCATTATTTATTGTTTCTGGTCTTATTTTACCCAACCCAAAATCATTTCTCTTAATAGTTTTGAAGCTGTATTCGCTGTCATTTCGGATGAGTCGTAGATTGGCGCTACTTCAACTAGGTCAAAGCCCACTACATTGACGTTACTTGCTGCAATCGCATGGATTGACGCTAGTAATTCTTTTGATGTAATCCCTCCGCAATCTACTGTTCCCGTACCTGGTGCATGTGCTGGGTCAAGTACATCTATATCAATCGTAACGTAAACATTACGTCCCGCTAAAGACGGTAATACTCCTTTTAATGGTTCTAGCACTTCAAATTTTGAAATGTGCATGCCATTTTCCTTCGCCCATTCGAATTCTTCCTTCATACCTGAACGAATACCAAATGAATAGACATTTTTCGGTCCGATATGTTCAGCAATTTTGCGAATAGGTGTTGAGTGAGAAAGTGGCTCCCCTTCATATTCTACACGTAAGTCTGTATGTGCATCGAAGTGGATAATTGCTAGGTCATCATATTTTGCTGATACAGCTTTCATAACAGGCCACGATACTAAATGTTCGCCGCCCATACCTACAGGAATCTTGTCATCTGCTAAAAGCTTCTCAATATACTTTTCAATTTCATCTAGCGAGCGCTGAGCGTTGCCGAATGGTAACGGTATATCACCCGCATCAAAATATTTCACTTCTTCTAGCTCGCGGTCTAAATATGGGCTATATTCTTCTAGTCCAATAGATACTTCACGGATACGCTGCGGACCAAAACGTGAGCCCGGACGATAACTAACTGTCCAGTCCATTGGCATACCATAAATGACCGCCTGAGCATCCTCATATGTAGGATGACTTTTTATAAAAACATTTCCTGAATAAGCTTCATCAAATCTCATTACTCGACCTCCACTATATTAGAAATTACTAAATTCATTTTCACCATTAGAGTTGATATCCGTTCCGACTAGGCGCTTTTCTGAGGCGGCCATCCTCATCACTCCAATCAACTTATACACATGACATATGTTCTAGCAAAATGGCATTCAAATCTTTCAATGATAAACCTTTTTATCATTACTCTATTAAGGACTTACAGGATTGTAATGAAACCTCTATCCTTGTATCCTCGTATACATTATTGGAACGTCTAGCAAAATTCGATTAAAATCTACAAGGTGGCATTCTTTTGTCGAACGCTAGCATTTCAAACAGTACAAAAAAAGTATAGATGTTTTTGAATAAAGTGCAATAGTTTTTACCAATAATTTCGATTAAATATGAATGTTCAGACACATACTATACGCAAGTGTGAGAAAACGAGGTGAAGTCGGATGCAGAGAAAAAGCTATCAACGTAAACAAAAGCGTGTAAAGCGTACGCGTAAAGCACTTACCCTTTTTATCGCCTTTACATCTGCAATTGTAGTAGCATTTATAGCTTTACGCGTCTATGTTCAAGTGGCTGGTGCCCCACCTTTAACCGTACCTAAAGCCTCTATTTTCTTAGATGAAAATGAGAACCAAATTGGGGATCACTTTACGAATGAACGACGTTATTGGGTTAGTCTCGATGAGATGTCCCCCTATTTAAAGCAAGCAGTAGTAGCTGTTGAGGATAAAGATTTTTATAAGCATGGCGGTTTGGATTTTTCTCGTATCGCTGGTGCATTATTAGTGGATCTTAAGGCTGGAGGTAAGGTTCAAGGAGCAAGTACAATTACACAACAATATGCTCGAAATCTATATCTTTCACATGAGAAATCGTGGACACGAAAATTAAATGAAGCACTATATGCTTATAGATTAGAAGTTTTTTATAATAAGGATGAAATACTGGAAGGCTACTTAAATACTGTTTACTATGGCCATGGTATGTACGGCGTAGAAGCTGCAAGTCGATTTTATTTCGGAAAATCTGCAAAAGATTTAACACTTGCGGAAGCAGCAATGTTAACTGGGGTTCCAAAAGGGCCAAGTATTTACTCCCCTATTGTCAATTTAGATAAGGCAACTAATCGCCAACACGTTATTTTAAAACTGATGACCGATCAAGGTGCTATTACGCAAGATGAAAAAACACGTGCAGAAAGTGAAAAGCTTGTCTTAAAGAGTGATAGCTGGGTAGCCACAAAATCTGTTGCACCATTTTTCCTAGACGTAGCCTGGCAAGAGTCTAGTGAAATTTTGAAATCAAAAAATCTCGATATTAGTGAAGGTGGCTGGACTATCCAGACAACTCTTAATCTAGAACACCAAAAGGCAGCAGAAGGAGCTGTAGCCAAACATATGCCTAATGATGATCTCCAAACTGCTTTTGTTAGTATGAAATCCAAAACAGGTGCCGTTACAGCATTAGTTGGAGGTCGTGACTATGCTACAAGTTCATTTAACAGAGTTACACAGGCAAAACGTCAGCCAGGCTCAACCATTAAACCTATTTTATATGCGGCTGCTTTAGAAAATGGTTATACACCTTTAACATATTTAAATGTAGGTGAGACGACTTTCACTTATGATCATGGACGTGCCACATATTCACCAAAAAATGTTAACGGTCAATTTGCAAAGCATGATATGTCAATGGCACAAGCTATCGCTATTTCTGATAATATTTACGCTGTTAAAACTTTAGAGGAGATTGGATTTAAAGCATTTCACAATATGGCAAATCGCTTCAACGTGAATATCGGTACTAAGGACAATTTATCCATCGCACTTGGAACGACCGAAACAACATTATATGAAATGACGAATGCTTATAATATTTTAGCATCGCAGGGTAAAAAAACTACTCCTACTACTATTGTTTCTATTAAAAATGCTAATGGCGATATCATCTACGAAAATAAAGAAGTTAGTAATGAAGATGAGACAGTTCTCTCAAAAGAAAATACGTATATCTTAACAGAAATGATGACAGGTATTTTCGATCCAGTCTTTAGCGATTATTCTCCAGCTACAGGGATTGGCATTCGCTCTCGCATGACGCATACGTATGCAGCAAAATCTGGCTCTACAAATAGCGATCAGTGGCTAATTGGATTTACACCTAGCTTAACTGCCGGCGTGTGGAACGGCTATGACCAAGGAAAAAATCTAACGGAAAGAGAAGATACTGCATCTACAAAGCAAATTTGGATTGACTTTATGGAGGCTGTCAATAAAGGTACAAAGAACGAAGATTTTGCAAAGCCTAAAGACGTTAAAGGTGTGGTCATCGATATTGAATCAGGTAAGTTAGCAACAGATGCCTGCCCTAAACAACGTCTCGTCTATATGGATGCGAAAGATGTACCAACTGAAAAATGTTCAAACTTCGATATTCTCGATACCAATACATGGGGTAATTTCTGGAACATGCTTCCATTCTCTATTTTCAAAAATTAACGAATCATGTGGAACCTTTATTAGGTACAAACGTTTCAATTAACGAAGGCTCTCGACAAAGTAACAGACATATACAAAAAAGAAAAGCTTTCTCTTCCCCGGAGACGTGTCCGTGGGAACAGAAAGCTTTTCTTTTTATTTATGGTTCGCGAAGTAGATGAGCATCATGGGGCATTTGGCTTGGGTTTGGGTTGTTCAAATGCCGCATAGCGCTCATCACATTCGCAGAACCAAGTGTCCTAGCTTACTAAAATGTAAGCTCTTTATCAAGTTTACTTTGTTTCAAACCCACTTTCAACCTTATATCGAAAGCGAACATGAAATGTCACAGATTGTTCAATCATTGTAGGTCTATTAAACAAATAAATCTTGACGCAATTGCTCCTCACTACGTGCCCACAAGTCCGGATTAAGCTCTTCTAGGAAAGAAGATAACACCTTTTTAGATCGTGCATCCATATGTTCTACAATAATATAACGCTTCATAGATTTATCCATTCTATTCACATGATCAGCTAAAATTTTATAGCCACGACGTTTTTCTCGATTGACTACCATTTCACACGCTGTTACACCCGCATAGTAAGGTCCATCCGCTTTATGGTCTATTGTCACCCACACTAACCAATACGGTTTCCCACCTTCTGAATCAGCACGATCTGTCGTAAATTTAATACCTCGTTCCACATCACTGCGAGCATGCATAGCACCGATTTCAACTGATGCCGTCCCCTCTTCTATATCGATAATGACTGGCGATACGTTTTCTAGTGAAAGCGAACCGATACCAAATCCCTTATGTCCATCTGTTGGGTCATTTTTGATAATAGTAAAGCCCATTTTTTGTTTTGGTTTTTCTTCATTTGCCATACTCTAACTACCTCCATTCTGCTATTATAAAAGTAAAGCATAGTTAAGCGCATTAGCGCCGTAATGATAGCGACACTGGCATTGCGCAAATGCCTACATACAAGTAAGAAGTTTATATACTTTCTTATAAACTTACTATACAACATTATTCAATAAAGGAGGCAATATTATGCCATACGTAACAGTGAAAATGCTTGAAGGTCGTACAGACGAACAAAAACGTGCACTAGTAAAAGAAGTAACCGAAGCCGTTTCTCGTACAGTAGACGCGCCACCAGAAAACGTAACAGTTTTCATCGAAGAAATGCCTAAAAACCATATCGGTGTTGCAGGCGTGCGCTTCAGTGATAAATAAAGATTAGAACGGGTAGAGCACATAAAGCTCTACCCATTTTTAACGTATGGTAACTTTACGAGTGCTTTACAACATTTGGAATGCTGTAATTGCCTTGTTATCGGCGTTTTTCAGTTTTAGCGGCGGAATTTGACCTTCTACCGGCGATTCTCCCAGTTCTAGTGATGGAACTTGACCTTCTGCCGGCAACTCGTAATTTCAATACTAGGATGTGATCTATAAATGAATAAATTTAAACTGTCACTACTCATTTGTATGCTCATCGTTGGCCTCTTACTTATTTTTATTAATCCCATTCAAAATGCAATCATCGCTCACTTGAGTAAACAACTAAATACAACTGATTACAGTGCAGAGGATATTGAAAAAAACAATAATGCAGATGCCGATTTTGAATTTGATGCAGTGCAATCTCTATCCATTGCAGAAGTTTTAAAAGCCCAAACAACCGCAAATAAAATGCCTGTCATTGGTAGTATCGCTGTCCCTAGTGTTGGGATGAAACTTCCTATCGTCAAAGGAGTTGGGAATGCCTCTCTTGCCGTTGGAGCAGGCACAATGAAGCCTAATCAAAAAATTGGACAAGGAAACTACGCATTAGCAGGTCATTACTTTGAGGAAAAAGATATTTTATTTGGCCCCTTATACAAAGCGAGCATAGGAGATACGATTTATTTAACGGATTTAACGTATATTTATGAGTACAAAATAACGACTAAGGAAATCATCGCTGCAACGGATATTTATGTTATTGATGACATCCCTGACAAAACTATCTTAACCCTCGTGACATGCGCTGATAAAGGTACGAAACGACTTGCCGTTCAAGCAGATTTTATCGAGCAATATCCATTCGACCAAGCACCAGCAAAACTATCAGAGACTTTTTAGTATAAGAAAAGCCCCAAGATTTTATAATCTTGGGGTTTTCTTATTGAAAATTATTTCACTTCTGTATTGCGACGACGCAATAAGAATAATGCACCTAGAACAAGAGCTACACCAATTAGTGCAAGAGCCGTTTGGTTTGCTCCATTTGTTTGTGGCAGCTGGCCTTGCGCCTTTAACTGTGCTTCCATTTCTTTAGCATTTGCTTTGATTTTGTCAATATCAAGAGATTTTGCTACTTCTTCCTGTTCCTCTTTAGATAACTTGTTGTATTTATCGAGGAAATCCTTATATGCATCTAAAGTGTCTTTATTTGCTGTAGAAGGATTGTATGGCTTTAAGTCTTTCCCTTGATCAATGACTTCTTGTACAGATGGTTTAGTTGTTTCAGGTTTTCCAGGATTTGTTGGGTTTTTCGAATCTGTTGTTGGGTTACCTGGATTTTCTGGATCAACTGGTTTCTCCGGATCTGGATTTGGTTTGTTTGGATCAACTGGCTTCTCTGGATCTGGATTCGGTTTGTTTGGATCAACCGGTTTCTCTGGATCTGGATTTGGTTTGTTTGGATCAACCGGTTTCTCTGGATCTGGATTTGGTTTGTTTGGATCAACTGGTTTCTCTGGATCTGGATTTGGGCCTGGGCCTGGATTTGGACCTGGGCCAGGGTTTGGACCTGGATCAGGTTTTGGTTTTACTAATGCAGAACATGTATCTTTTACAGTAAATGAGCCAATTAAACCACTTCCCTCATATACATAGTACGTACCTTGTTTAATAGCTTCGTTTGGCAATAAAACCGTTCCAACAACACTAGTTGTTAGAACTTCACTGTTGTCTACACCTTTAACGATATTACCATTAGCATCTTTTACTGTTATCTTTGCATTCGCATTAGGCGTTCCAAATTTATTTTGTACAGTTAATGTAAATGAAGGACATGCAGGTGCTGCTGATACTTCTGCTTCACATTTAACTGAATATTTAACTGTTATTTGACCAATGAATAGATCACCTTGATATACACTATATTCACCTGAAGGAATTTCTTTAGGTTGAATGGTAATTTGACCTAACTCATTTGTTGTTTGGTTTGTAGCAATAATTGCCCCTGTTTTGTCTTTGATTGTGATGTTGCTAACATTAGGACGTGGTTTGCCATTTTCATCCTTCACCGTTAATGTAAATAATTTGCATTTTGGTGCTGGTTGAACTGATTTTTTACATTCGATATTTGTTTCGAATGTACCAATTTCTTCACCATCTACTTCAATTGTGTAAGTACCTGGTTCTAAATTAGTTAATTCAATAACACCTGTTGTAGTTGTTGTGTTAATAATTTCGTTACCATCAGTATCTTTAACAACGATTGTTGAAGTACCCTCAGTAATATTATTACCATCCACATCTTTTACAGTTAGTTCAAACTTTTCGCATTTTGGTGCTTGTTTAACAATAAATTCATGCCCACAGTCTTCTGTGTACGTTAAAGTTACTGTTCCTAAGAATTGGTTACCTTCGTACACCGCGTACTCACCTGGCTTTAAGCCATTACTAGGATTATTTTTATTAGACTCAAAAATAAACTTACCTGACGCATTAGGTGACATCTTTACTTCTTTAGTACCCGATTTTAAAGTTAACTCTTTTATATTTGTACGGATATTTCCTTCTGTATCTTCAACCACGATTGTGAAGTTATCGCACTTAGGTGCTGGTTGAATACTCTCCATACATTTGTCATTGTACTCAACTGTAATCGTCTTTATCGTTACACCATCATAAACAACATCGTACTGACCTGCTTTAACTTGGTCTGGAGTAAAAGTAGCTTTACCGTTTTTAATGATATGATCTTCTGATAAACCCGTGACTTTACTTACTAATGTTACTGTTCCATTAACTAATTCACCGTCAATATCATATACTGTTAATTCAAATTCTGTACACGCTAAACCACTTAATGGTTTGTTTTCAATTTCAATCACTTGGAAACCGGCATACTTACCTGATGTTTCTATTTCTTTTGCATCAAGTTCAAACTCTTTTGTTAATGGTTCATAGCCTGGCTGTGTTTCCTCAATTACTTTATATTTCTTACCAGCAGTACTTGGCGCTAATTTTAAGCCGTAGTCTAAATAGCCATCTGCATCTGTTGTTTTTGACGCTAACACTGTGTTACCTGTGTATGGCCCTTTTAAGTCAAACTTAACGTTTTCCATTGGTAGACCTGTTGCTGCATCTGTTTTAATAATGACGAATGGTACTTTACCAACTTTACCACCACCATCATAAGTGAAGTTTGCTTTATTAAACACATCAGTGCCTTGATTACCCTCTTTACTAGTATAAGCAACATTTACTGTGTTGTTTAAATTCTCACCTGAAGCTCCCATAAATACTGTAGAGTACGTAACATAATAGGCTTTATCACCATCAGGTAATTTTAATGTAAATGTACCTTTTTCAATATCAACATTTATATTAGCATCTGATAAAGTAATTTTTTGACCACGAGTTGGTGTTGAATTAGTCCCTTTAAAATTCATTTCATATACTTCAAATGAATCTTTTAAGATCAATTGGTTTGGATTACCTTCGCTGTCTTTACCTACAGCGTCCGTAATAACAATGTTATTTAACTGTGACTGCGCATAGTTAAACTTAAAATTCCAGTTAACTTGCGGTGAAGTACCTACTTGATTTCCTGTTTTATCTAAGATTTTCTTAGTATGAGAAACCGGTACATCTTTCTTCCATTCTGCGTTTGGTTTAGTACTTGTTCCTTCATACAATGCTGCTTTATTACTAATTATAATGTCTGAACCGTGTGGGAATACATCATCAGCGTCTACTGATGTATACGTCACCTTATAAGGTCCTTTAATCGGTCCTAATTCAAGTACAATTTCATGATCGTTACCTGAAGTATTAGGAATATTTTTTGTTGAGCCTGGTACAAATTGTCCTGCTGCATTTAATGTACCTTCAGTTACTGTAATACCAGTCACTTTTTGAGAAGGATCTAGTGTATCTTTAAATACCGCTTCCTTGAATTCATTGTAGTTAAAGTTTAGCTCAACATCCCAATGGAATGTTTTTGATTCATAATCGTAATAACCATCTTTCTTACCATTTGCTTTTTGTTCATCTTTAATTGTTTGCGTTGCTGAATCAAACGACTCCGCTGTGAATACCCCAGTGTCTTTCAATTTCACAGTATTAGTGTAAATACGAGTATTTGTACCAGCATCCTTAATTTCATAGTCTGTTGTATACTTAATTTCAATTACACCACTAACATCTTTATTCAATTCAAGAATAAATCCTGTTTCTTTACCATCAACTACTGTTGTATTTAAAGTGAATTCTGTAAAATCAGCACCATCAACAGTAACAGTTAAACCATCTTTTAATGTTAGTAACGAACCATCATACGTATCTTCAAATGTTGTACCTGATTTCAACGCATATTTCGCTTGGTTCGCCACGATCTTCCACGACATTGTTTTGTTTTGATAGTCAACGCCCGTAGGAGATTTGGCTAATATTAGAGCTTTCTTTTGATAAGTAGAATATGCAATATTTTTCAGATCTGTGTAATCAGTAATATCCGCACGAGTAACTGTATTTGTTACTGTTAAGTTCTTTGTTGGATATACACCGTCAGAAGGCTTTGTTTTGTATTTAATAACATATGCGCCTGTTACATTGCTATTAAATGACAATATAAAACCATTTGTTCCATTATGAATTAATTTATACTCCCCAGTAACAGGAGTGCCATTTTCGTCATAAACCTCTACATCTCCAGCTAAGATTTGAGTATCGTCCCATGTATCAGTTAATACTGCTTGGGCTGCTGGAATATTACGTTTATTAAAGTTGTATTTAATCGTCCATTCTGTTGTTAAGTCAGCAATATTTGGACCTGAACTTGACTTTTCTAAAGGTGTACCGAATTTAACAGGTACTTTTATTTCTTTTGTTTGTGTTCCATTGTAATTAGCAACGTTACCAAATTCTGTTTTATCAACATTACCTGGGTCACCAATTTTTGTTGTGTAAGTAATACGGTAACCTGTATGTTCCTTATTAGGTAAGTCAATTGACATTGTATTACCACTAATTGTTGTCGTTGGTGCTGGTGTTAATTCGTTACCTACTGTTATAGCCCCCGTTGGAGAAATACTTAATTCTGTTACAGTTGGGCTACCTTCAAAGCTATGCTGACCTGATAATGTGTCAGTAAATGTTGTATTACCAGTGCCTGTATTAACATCTAAGTTTGTATTGACATCTACTACCCATGTAATCAATTCACTGTTTTGACCATCACGGTCTGCTGTACCTGATTTAGTAATTGTTTGACCGCTATTAGCTGGTTTGAAATTCAGTGAAATTGTCTGGAATCCTGGCACTTCGATATTCTGTAACCAATCATTACCTACTGATTGTAGTTTACCTTTAATAGTGAAATAAACATCTTCTACGATTGTACCAGCATTAGTTTCATCACGAATTGCATCTGTGAATGTAAGTTTAGCAGTTTGCCCTGAAACCACTACGTTACCAATTAACGTACCTTGATAATATAAAGGTGTGTCTCCACTTAGACCTGCAAACTGACTCGGCAATGTATAAGTTAAAGTTGACCCTGCACTATATTGGTGACCTGGGATTAAACTTAAATCCACTCTAAATTCTACTTTATCTCCAACTTTACCTTGTGCCGATGTTTCAGAAACTTCTGCATCATTAATTTTTAAAGTGATTGTCTCTTTAAAATTAGGGTCTTCTCTATCAACAGGTAGACCGGGTATTATTGGTGCATTCAATAGCTGTGGTGATTTACCTTCTACTGGTATTTCAGCATCTGCCCCTTCTCCCTCAAGATCATCTGCACTTAGATTTTCATCATCCGTGCTTGGTTTTTTACCATCTGCACTTGGGTTTTTACCATCTGCACTTGGGTTTTTTTCATCTGCGCTTTGGTTTTTTTCATCTGCACTTGGATTTTTATCATCTGCGCTTCTTGTTTCTCCATTTGTGGTACTAGCATTACCACTAGATTCTACGTTGTTTGTGCCAGCTTCTTGTTCAGTACCTGCTTGTTGCTCTGGCAATGTTGAAGAAGTATCTTCATCTGCAAACACCGATATCGGTGAAAGCACTGTTTGGAATACGAGTAGCATTAAGATAATTGCTATGTTTATTTTTTTTAATTTCTTCATGTTTCTCTCCTTTTCTAAGTTCAGAGAATACCTGTTGATGTTTGCTGACGACGATGCATCCTTTCTGTAAAGGTACACAAACATAGGTTGGTCTCTCTTTCCTTCTATTCAGCTGTCGTCATACATTTTAATAAGTACTTCGAATAGGCAATCATGATGACTTATGTATGTTCGATGTACAATTTGAATGTATACATAGTACTTTTGTGACACCTCCAATAATTGGCCTCACCTCCCTTAGGGTTTTAGGCTCATTATAAGAGATGATACTAAACAATTTCTAAACAATCACGGACTTTCTATTTAAAAAAATCTAAAAAATTCTATATATTTTCCACTTTTTTCATTTTTATACACAACAAAAAAACAGCGAAAATATCTCTAATAGAGTATTTTCACTGTTTTTCACTATAGTTATGTTGAAATACTATTTAATTCAAGTATTTTATATACACATTTTTATACACAAAAATTTTTTTATTAATTTTTCCCCTGTCCTTGAAGTAAGGTTAATATTTGTTCCTTCACAACGGGGTGGATACTGTTGTCCTCTAAGAAATCTAGTGGGAAATATACTTTATGATCTCGCTTCATGCGACCAGAAATCGAATCTACAATAATAGATTCACGCGATAGCTCTCGTAGTTCTCCATTTTTCATTTCTAAGAAAATAGGAACTCGCACTTCTTCCTCTCCTGGTCGATAAAAATCATAAGGTAAATCTGCTGTCGTATCGTGGACAAGATAATATTCTGGATTTAAATCAGCTTGTTTGAAGAGTTCTTGTAGTTTTTGATATTTATCTAGCTCTACACCTGGATCTAAATCGATGTACTGAAATAGCTTTCGATTAACAAAACGGCGACTTAAGTCACTTAATATAGCGTCTTCCTCTTGCATCCAAAGCTGAAAATATGTAAAAAGAATACTCTCATCTAATGCAAGATAGTCCTCAAGCGTAATTGAGTTGCGGAAAAATGCTAAAAAGTGTGTAGGCTCGTGCTTAAATTTGTAGCCTGTCAAGCTTAGTTGCTTAGCGCGTTTTAAAATATTATTTAAAACAACCTCTGCACTGCGAGATACTGGGTGGAAATAAATTTGCAAGTACATTTGATAGCGGCTCATTATATAATCCTCTACCGCATGCATGCCCGTCGCCTTAATAACGACCTGATTTTTTCGTGGACGCATCACTCTTAAAATACGTTCCATATCAAAATGACCATAGCTTACGCCAGTGAAATAAGCATCACGCTGTAGGTAGTCCATACGATCAGCGTCTATTTGACTCGATATTAAACTAACGACCTGCTTATTTGGATATGTTTTTTCAATTACCTGTGATACTTTCTCCGGGAAATCAGCCGATACTTTTTTTAATACTGCATTTACTTCTGTATCGCCAAGCAAAATTTGTCTTGTATAAAATTCATGATCCAGCTCAAAAACATTTTCAAAAGCATGTGAAAATGGCCCATGCCCTAAATCATGTAATAGGGCTGCACAAAGCACAAGCAGTCGTTCACCTTCATCCCATTCAGGACGACCTGCAAATATATCATCTACTATGCGGCGTACAATTTCGTAAACGCCTAGTGAGTGACTAAAGCGGCTATGCTCTGCACCATGGAATACTAAAAACGTTGTACCTAGCTGGCGAATTCGACGTAATCGTTGAAATTCTTTCGTACCAACTAGATCCCAAATCGCTTGATCCCGTACATGCACATAGCGATGCACTGGGTCCTTGAATACTTTTTCCTCTTGTAATTTAGCTTTTGCATAATGTGTCAATTGTACAGCACCTCCGTTTCCTATTTGTTCTATTATATGCGATTTATATAGGACTAGCATACATATTCCCTTTTAATTATAGAGACTATCAACCTAACTCACTGTATTCTCGTCTTATTTTAGGTTTCTATTGACCTAATTTCCAAGAGATGGCGCGAAAATAAAGCTTCTCGCCCCTCACTTTATGACGTTCTATCCGTCGCTTTGGCTTTTCTTTCCGTCACCTGATGGCCTTGACTCTTCTTTCCGTCGCTCCGATGATTCTATCCGTCGCTTTGGCTCTTCTTTCCGTCACCTCGAGGTCTATCCGTCGCTCTAAATCTTTTATCCGTCGCTCCGATGACTCTATAGATGTACGGAAAAAACAAAAACTATCTCCAACTAGACTAGTGAAGATAGCGCTTTGTTTTGCTTATTTCTTTAACTTTGCTAAAACCTTTTCCATTAGTTCTTCTTCCGTTAATGCAGCAACAGGACGGCTATTTACAAAGGTAAATGTTTTTTTACGTCCTGGGCCACAATAGGAATGACAGCCAATTTCGATGGTTGCATCAGGATCGATTTCCTTTAATTTTGGAATTAACGTTTTTAAGTTAACGGCCTGACATTCATCGCAAACTTTAAATTCGTTTGCCATTTTGTCAACAACCCTTTCTATATAGTATTTTTTTAATCTAAAAATCGTTTCTATGGAACGTATGACTTTCACATATTTAAGTATGTAGCATACGTACAAACCTACATCGGGTATTGTATCGCATTTTTCCCCTTGTATTCAAGCATAATTCCTTCCACATAGATGAATAAAAGGTTAAAAGATTGGTCATGCTAGTAGTAAATAAAAGTTCCAAATAAAGGTGGGAGGATTTTAATATGAGTAAAGTAAGACAAGATGCTTGGTTAGAAGAAAACGATGAATTATTAGCAGAGGCGGTAATTCGCCATGTGACGGAAGGTAGTACACAATTAAATGCCTTTGAAGAAGCGGGTGATGCTTTAAATCGTACTGCTGCTGCATGTGGTTTTCGTTGGAATGCTGTTGTTCGTAAAGAATACGAGGAACAATTATCAGAAGCCAAAAAAGAAAGAAAAGAAAGAATGCGAGTGTTAGGAGCTCCAGCAAGACGCCGTGCTTCTAGTATGTTTACAGTTAATAGTAGTGCCGCGGAGGGTAAATCAATTCCTCTTTCTGCATTAAATCTTGATATTGTCATAGCCTATTTACTACGTTTACAGCACTCTGGTGAAATAGGCAATGAGTCTTCAAAATGGAGACAACTAGTACACGTAACATCTGAGAAAAATAAAAAACTAGAGAAGACCGTTACACAGCTTGAAGAGGAAAATAGAGCTATTCGAAAAGATTACGAGCAATTTGTACAAATTATGAATCGCGCTAGACGACTAGTAACACTAGATGAAGAGGAAGAACGAATTGCACCTGTTTTCAAAATGGAGAAAAACGGAAATCTTGTTGTAAGTAGCCCTTTTCAAGAAAATGGCGATGCGCTTAATTAGCAGCATCGCTTTTTTCTTTGGACAGCATTTATGAAGGATCCCTACTGATTAAAGGTTTCACTTCATCACTTTGGTTCAAGCATTTTCTTATTCCGGTCTAAAACTCGTTGTAAATAAAATGCATATAGCGTTAATTCTTCATCATGAAAAGATCCAACTCGAACTTCTTCTGCCATAGTGTTAAGAAGCTGCTGTAAACGAATAACAACGGCTTCCACTGTTAATGATGTATCCATAAGTTCAGATAATGACGCCATCACATCAGGGACAATATTAGGATACGTAAATTTTGTTTCCGCCCCTCTAAGACTTTCCTCATAAAAGTCACGAATGAGTGCAGCTCGATCTGAACCGCTTCCTTCAATACATAAATAAATTTGCACTGCTACACCTTGACGTAAGCGTCTCTGAGAAATACCAGCAAATTTCTTTCCTGCAATACTTAAATCATAGGATCCCGGGCAATAGGAGCCTACAATTTCATAGGCTTCAATTTGATCCGCTACTTCAGGGAATAATCCCTTTACTAGAGCTACCATTACATCATAGCCATCATTAATACTTAGTGCTTCCGTTTGTTCAGATAAAACTATAGAAATATTCAGGACACCTTCATCCAGGACAACTGCTAATCCGCCTGAATTGCGTACAATAGGATCATAGCCACGTGCTTTGAGCAAATCCATGCCCTGCTGCACATATGGTAAACGGTGATCCTGAATACCAAGCACAACAGATGCATCATGTACCCATGTACGTATAGTTGGTGGAGAGGCTAATTGTCCAACTAGCTGACATAAAGTATCGTCTGTTGCAAATGATTCAAGTGGCGATCTTTGCTTCGCACTAATGGATTGATCGTAAAGACGCCAAATTGGCTGTTGTAAAATACTTTTCATGATTGGAGCTCCTCTATTTACATCTCTTCTCTTTAGAATACATTATCTATGGAAGGTGTCAAATTCGTGAAATGCAATCATGAACTTAGGGAATTTGTACAAACTATGATAAACTAAAATTTGAATGCTATTCACTTATAAAGGAGTGTTTTTAATAATGAATGAAGCAGCAATTACTTTAGATGGTTGGTACGCTTTACATGATTTTCGCTCAATCGACTGGGCTTCATGGAAACTAGTTTCTGCTGAAGAACGTCAAGCAGCAGTAGAAGAATTCATTGCATATTTAGAAAAATTAAACGAAGCTGATATCGCTAAAACAGGTGCCCATGCATTTTACGCAATCGTTGGTCAAAAAGCTGACTTTATGATTATGACATTACGTGAAACAATGGATGAGCTACAAGAGCTTGAAGCTGAATTCAATAAATTGGCGATTGCTGATTTTACAATTCCTACATATTCATATGTATCTGTTGTAGAGCTTTCTAACTATTTAGCGGGTGATTCAGACGAAGATCCTTACCAAAATCCACATGTTCGTGCTCGTCTATATCCTGAACTTCCACGTGCTAAGCATGTATGCTTCTATCCAATGGATAAGCGTCGTCAAGGCAATGACAACTGGTATATGCTTTCAATGGATGAGCGCAAATCTCTAATGCGTTCTCACGGTATGATTGGTCGTGGCTATGCTGGTAAAGTTAAACAAATTATTACTGGTTCTGTTGGCTTCGACGATCATGAATGGGGCGTAACACTATTTGCAGATGACGTACTACAATTCAAAAAATTAGTATATGAAATGCGTTTTGATGAAGTTTCAGCTCGCTACGGTGAGTTCGGTGCATTCTTCGTTGGTAACCTTCTTGATCAAGAAAAACTTATGAAATTCTTAACAGTCTAATCTAAAATGCCTTTAAATATAAAAATGCGAGTCGCTACTGGACTCGCATTTTTAAAATTCGTTTTCTTCGCTGTTCTCTGATTCCAATATTAAAATAATTGTATGAATAAAAAATCCAGTTAGAATCATAAGGAAAACTAAATACCAATTATATGGTTGCTGATAGTATTCTGCTATACCAATGGCCATGAATGCACTTATGATAATTGCTATAAACGTACCAAAAATATGCATTATAACACTCCTTCATGAAAGCAAAAAATAATTTTCCACTTTAGTATGTCACAGTTTATTTTTAATATACTTGCAAAACATTAGATTTCATCCGCTTAATCAAAAAAAATTAACAAATAAAAAAAGTGTCACCAACTATGATGACACTTTCTTATTTTCATACCTCAAGACCTTTCATCCTTAACCTTCAAAATTAGTATAATCGTATTGATGAAAAATCCAACTACGATTATTAATATAAAGAGATACCAATGGAGTGGCTGTCCGTAAAAACTCCCCACTAAAAATGCCAGCACAGCACTCAACAAAATACCTACCCAAACACCAATCTCCATACCCTGTCACCTCACATGTATTCAATACACATGCAATTTCCTATCTCACGTTCCCCATTATATTTTCTATTCTCTATTTACCCATTTTATAAATTTAGGCTCATCACCATAACGTGGGGTTGATTTTCGTTCCTGCTAGGCGGTTTCCTGGGGGCGACGGGGCAAAAAAGTTTTTTGTGCGAAAGCGTAGCGTCAGCAACAGGATGTTTTTTTGAGCGAAAGCGTAGCACCAGCAACAGGATGTTTTTTGTGCGAAAGCGTAGCGCCAGCAACAGGATGTTTTTTGTGCGAAAGCGTAGCGCCAGCAACAGGATGTTTTTTGTGCGAAAGCGTAGCGCCAGCAACAGAATTTTTTTGTGCAAAAGCGTAGCGTCAGCAACAGAATGTTTTTTGTGCAAAAACGTAGCGTCAGCAACAGGATGTTTTTTGTACATGGCATACGTTTGGTGTTGAACATCTAAAATTTTTAAAAAATCTGGCCCTCTTTTACAGACTACTCGTTATTACTAATATATGCTTAGCATTTTTAAGTTGTGAATTTCTTTCATTAAAATTGAACATGTCTACAATACCATCAAGCATATACTGTTTGCGAGGAGGAGTGAAAGTCGCAGTTATAAAGACGAATGATGCACAAACAGCCATGCTAGCAAGGCTTATGCGCGCTGAGGCAGAAGGTGAAGGAAATTTAGGTATGCTGATGGTCGGCAATGTGGGCGTCAATCGTGTACGAGCAGATTGTTTAGATTTTACGGATGTTCGTACGATTGAACAAATGGTTTTTCAGCGTCCTGGGGGCTTTGAAGCAACACAAAAAGGCTTCTTTTATCAACGAGCACGTGATCAAGACCTTCGATTAGCAAAGAGAGTTATTCAAGGCGAAAGATTTCATCCAGCGACTCGTTCGCTATGGTTTTTCAGACCTGAGGGAGATTGTCCAGCACAATGGTATGGTCAGTGGAACACGGGAAGATTCAAAGCACATTGCTTCTTCTCGCCAACCGAAGAAGATTGTCCTCAAATCTAAAAGAAAGAAGGTTGATAACTTATGATGCCTTATTATTGGACACCAACAACGCAACAACAAATGCCTCCACAGGTAATGCCTCCACAGACGACTGGAGCACGACCACCTGGACGGGAGCAATCGTATATTGAAAATATTTTTCGTTTGAATCGCGGAAAGCCTGGTACTTTCCATTTTTCCTTCGAGCATGCGGTTGAGCAAGGAAAAAACACAAAAACTGTGCGAGGCGTTGTAGAAGCTGCCGGCCGAGACCATGTTATTTTACGTGAACTCAAATCGAATCATCGTTTCCTATTCCCAATGATTTACTTTGATTTTGCTGAATATGATGAAGAAATGGCTTATTTTAACCAAAATCCATAATTGAAATAGGTTGTTATACATTCATATTTTCTTATATGGTAAAATTTCGCTCCTCTATATGCGAATAAGATAAGAGCAAAAGGATGCTTCTTCGTTACGTTTTACTCACGCTGCGTAGCATCGCAAGTTTCTCTTGACGCTCAATTGGGCTTCATGTTCTTGCTTGGCGCAGCAAATGTTTTTCGTATAAAACGAGGAATCTACGTGGATATTTGCCATTAGATCAAAAAAATTGGCATGTTAGGATATCTCCTAGTATGCCAATTTTTATTTAAAGCCTATATCTTACGGAACTATTGATTTTCTTGTAAAAACTGCAATGTTGCTTTCCCTAATGTTTTGGCAGCAATCAACATGGCACGTTCATCAAAGTCAAAACGTGCATGATGATGAGGATATGCTACTTCCCACTCCGGCTTTTTAGCACCTGTGAAGAAAAATGTACCTGGTACATTCTCTAAATAATACGCAAAGTCCTCTCCAATCATAAATGGTGGGCACGTTATAATATTTTCTACTCCTGGTATATCTGCTGCAAGTTGTGCAATAAATTCTGTTTCTTTCACATGGTTGTAAACAGGTGGATAGCCTCTTGTATAACGATAATCATAGCTTGCACCAAAAGCCAAACAAGTGGCATTTAACACTGCCTCAAGCTCTTGCTCCAATTGTCTGCGTACCTGCTCCTCAAAAGTACGGACTGTTCCAGCTAATACTACTCGTTCAGCAATAACATTGAAAGGATTAATCGCCTCAAAATGACCAATTGTTAAGACGGCTGATTTTAATGGATCAATACGTCTAGATATAATCTGCTGTGCATGGACTACAAACTGTGACGCAAGAGTAACTGCATCTATAGAATGATGAGGCTCCGCACCGTGACCGCCTTTGCCATGAATCGTAATTTCCACTTTATCCGCAGCAGCCATAATTGCTCCATCTCTCACCAATATTTCCCCTAACGGTGTTGGTGCCCATAAATGTGTACCGAAAATAACATCTACCCCGTCTAGACAGCCATCTTCAATCATAGGCTTTGCTCCACCTGGCGCCATTTCTTCTGCATGCTGATGAATAAATACTACATTGCCTGCAATGCCATCCTTTATTGCATTAAGTGCTTTAGCAAGCCCTAGTAATGTTGCAGTATGACCATCATGTCCACATGCATGCATTATACCATCTACTTTTGACTTATAAGGGACGTCATTTTCCTCCTGAATTGCTAATGCATCAAAATCAGCGCGCAACGCCACTGTTTTACCCGGCTTCCCTCCACGTAAAGTAGCAACAACACCACGTTCACCTACATGCTCACGAACCTCATGCCCTAACGCTCGATGAAAAGCAGCTACATACGATGGTGTTTCCACTTCCTCAAAGGATAATTCCGGATATTCATGTAGATGGCGACGAATCGCTACCATTTCATCATAGTTATGATCTAGTAAAGTAAAAAGCTTCTCCATATCCCAAAACCTCACTTCCTATTTGTCGAACTTATTTGATAATAATAGTGTACTATAAATCCTTACAAAAACAATAGGAATTAAAACTATCAATCTATAGAAATTATATTGTTGATTAGGAAGAAAAATTCTCTTGATCCGTTACTAGTAGTTCCTCTTTTAAAAAAACAAAAACTCCCTCACACTTAGTGCAAAAGAGTAGCTTTGTAGGAGTATCTATATTCAACTGAATTTTTTATCGAGCATGTTTTAGGGCAGATACTATAATTAGAATCCAACCAGCTAAAAATAGAACACCACCAATTGGTGTGATGGCACCTAGAACTTTAACGCCGCTGATTGCCAGTACATAAAGGCTTCCTGAAAAGAAAACAATACCAAGGTTAAAAAAGATTCCAGCTAAATTCAACTGCTTTACTTCACCTAGAAGTTTCGAGCTCATCAAAATGCCAATTACAAGTAGACCAGTGGCATGAAACATTTGGTACTGAACAGCTGTCTCCCATATCCCACGACCATAATCATCTAGAACTCCTTTTAAAGCATGTGCACCGAATGCACCCAATGCCACTGCTAAAAAGCCGTGGAGTGCTCCTGTCACGATAAATTTTTTCATGTCATTTTCCCTACCTTTAATCATGATTAAAAGTCAAAAATTGAATCACCATTTGCTCCGTCTTCTTCTTCAATTTTTGCTGTATATAAACTTGTTTGCTTCGGCTCTGATACTAGCATTTGTGGTAGATGTTTTGACTGCGCTTTAGAAATGCCGTCAGGTGAGTCTAATACTACATCACATAATGCTCGGATTGCTGTTAAGGCTTCACGAATTTGTTGTTCGTTTCCAGCATTTTTGACACCAGATAATTGTTTTTCAAGTTGTTGAATAACGGCTTGATAAGGAATCATTGCATTCTCCCACTTTCTGCTTTTGGCACAAACTTTAGACAGTCCGTGCCAGAGGATTGTTTAACGACAACGGATGGTACTTGCTTCGTTTTAAAGCCGTATGCTACACAGGCCCGTGGCGTTTTTGGGTCCCATGTTACTTTAAAATATTGACATTTGAAACAATTTACCTTCATCGTTGTTCCTCACTTTCTTCTATATATTAACTGTAACATGAAATTATAAGTGTATCAATTTCGCCTTGGCGTAATTGCGTCCGGATTTTGAATTGTGCCAGCACAATTCATTCCTTTCAAAATCCGTGACATCCGCCGGAGGCTTATCTTTATTCAGGTAACCATCCTCAGAGGTAGGAGTCTATTATAGTTGATGCTTCACTTTTGCTACAAAACATTTGAATGAAGATATATGATTTGTGCCAATCTAAGCTAGAGACCAATCAATTGGTTGCTCTCCCCATTCCACTAACTGTGCATTGATCTTCGAATATGGTTTACTGCCAAAAAAACCCCGATAAGCACTAAGTGGACTTGGATGAGGTGCTTCTAAAATTAAATGTGGTGTTGAGTATTTACGAATTAATTGTTTTTTTCGTTGCGCTGGTTTACCCCAAAGCACAAAAATAATTGGTTTATCTCTTGATGCTAATTTATCGATTACAGCATCCGTTAATTGCTCCCATCCTTGTTCTTTATGAGAATTCGCCTGTCCTGCTCGAACAGTTAATACAGTGTTCAATAACATTACACCCTGCTGTGCCCATTTTGTTAATGTTCCGTTCTGAGGGCTTGGACAGCCAAGATCATCCTGTAATTCCTTTAGCATATTTCGTAGGCTTGGTGGATGTGGGATTCCCGGCATGACCGAAAAACTTAATCCATGTGCTTGGTTTGGTCCATGATACGGATCCTGACCTAAAATTACGACCTTTACGTCATGATAAGCCGTCATATAAAATGCATTCATTATGTCATTTATCGGGGGATAAATTGTTTGTGCTGCATATTCATCTGCTACAAATTGACGTAGCTTTTTATAGTATGTTTTTTCTATTTCTTCTAAAAGTATTTCTTGCCAATCATTCGGAAATTTTTCTTTCATCGTAATATAAGCCCCTTTCTCTTCTTTCAACGGTACAAAAAAATAATGTTGAATTCAAGCATCAGAAAAAGAAGTTAAACTGACCTTGTAAAAATATATAATTCTGACTATTTTTACGAAATCAGAATAAGACTATACTAGATGGTAAATTTAAAACTTTCATCTATAAAGGAGATCTTCCACATGGCTCTTAAAAAAACTTTAACGATTGCTGGTTCAGATACATCAGGTGGCGCAGGTATGCAAGCCGATCTTAAAACATTCCAGGAGCACGGCACATATGGCATGGTGGCATTAACGGTTGTCGTAACAATGGATCCAAACGGTTGGACTCATAACGTAACGCCATTACCAACAGAGCTTTTGCAAAAACAAATTGATACTGCTCTTTCAACAGGCATTGACGCCATAAAAACTGGTATGCTGTCAACTGAAGAAATTATTCGTATCGCAGGTGATGCTATCGCAAAATCAGGTACGACAAATGTTGTCATTGACCCTGTAATGGTATGTAAGGGAGAAGATGAAGTATTGAACCCTGGTAACACAGATGCAATGATTCAATATCTTTTACCATTAGCTGCAGTTACAACACCTAACCTGTTTGAGGCTGGGCAATTAGCTGGAACTGGAACACCAAAAACAATCGAGGAAATGAAAACAACAGCTCGTAAAATTCACGAGCTTGGTGCTAAAGCTGTTGTGATTAAAGGTGGGAAAGCGTTAGCTACTGAAAAAGCAATTGACTTATTCTTCGACAGTGAAAAATTCTACTTATTAGAATCTGAAAAAGTTGCTTCTACTTATAATCATGGGGCTGGCTGTACATTTGCTGCTTCAGTAACAGCAAACCTTGCAAACGGTCTTTCAGTAAAAGAAGCTGTAATTGAAGCAAAAGAATTCGTTTCTGCTGCAATCGCTCACGGTTGGGCGTTAAATGACTATGTAGGACCAGTTATGCACGGTGCAAAATCTCGTTTTGGTGCACCAGAAGTAACAGTGATAGAAATTTAAATATGAAAAGGCATCTGATTACAAATCAGATGCCTCTTTTACATATAGTAGTTCTCCATCATTTCGAGCAATCCCATGGATCGTTCATCGAAATGAATTGAGCCAATGCCTTACTTTCCTTTTTACGCTCTGCACGTGCTTTTGCTCGTTCAGCTGCAGTTTCATGTAGCTTAGTCTCCTCTACTGTTTCCGGAATGACAGATGGCACTGGAGTTGGTTTATTATTTTCATCTAATGCAACAAAGGTTAATAATGCTGTTGCCGCTACCTTGCGTTCGCCCGCTTTCAAATTCTCAGAAATGACCTTTACGAAAACTTCCATTGAAGATGTCCCTGTCCACGTTACATAAGATTCGAAATAGACAGAATCGGTCGGGCGTATTGGATGTAGGAAGTCTACAGAATCCGTTGAGGCTGTCACACAATCTCTACGACTATGTTTAGCAGCGGAAATTGAAGCTACTAGATCGATGTCACTCATTAATCGACCGCCAAACAGTGTATTATGATTATTAATATCATTCGGAAAAACTCGACTTGTACGCATAACTCTAGATTCTTTACAATATTTAAAGTCCTTGTTCACACCCATTCCCCCTAAAACAATTATTTATTTCTACAATATTGATTTATTTTTCCATAAAAATCAATTTAAATACTAGAAAATTATGAATATTTATTTTAACAGAGGTTTATTTCTTCTAATGCTCAGGACAAGATACACTACTACTTCATATGCCATATATTAGCTGTATATGGGAGGGAGAAAAATGAAAAGACGTAATCAACAACAAGACCCAAATACAAATACACAAGCAAGTTTCCTAGGTGGTGAAGAAGCAGGTCTCCTAGGTGAAGACATAGGTATCCAAGGTGGAGATATAACCTCTACCAAAGTAGAATTAATATCTTCAATGGTTTTGACAATAGGGTATTCATTAGCAACCCTCTCCACCATTTTAGCATTGCAGGAAGAAGAGGCACAGGCACAAACAAGAACATCCGACGCGCAAAATCAAAGTGTACAATTTAGACAAATGCATAAGCATCTATCACATCTCAACAATCGTCTAGATTCCATTGAACGAAAAATCAACCGATATTAACAAATACATACCCCCAAAAATCACTAATTATAAAAAGCCGCGATTCTCCGTCATAAAAGAGAATCGCGGCTTTTTTACTATACTATGATAATGAACTTTCCGTCTTCTTTCCTTATTACAGCTATACATATCAATGTTGAAGGAACGTCATCTATTGTACCAAGATAGAATTCGTTATAACCTAGTTTAAAATTCTCTTCAACATTATACGCTGTCTATCCGTCAATTAAGGAAGAAATCATGGTCGCAGTATCTTTTCATTTGTGAAACCGCATACAATACAAAACGACACATTTTGTACAAAATTGCTCTCACACTCATTATATTGAAATATTTCTATAATTTTTTCAAGAATATTGCTCGAAAAATCTTCATAGATTTAAAGATGCAATTAAATCAATTATGCCTCGGCATAATTGCGTCCGGAATCGGCTTTGTGCTTAGGCCTGCAGATGTTTTTTTCGCGAAAGCGTAGCGGCAGCAACACAGTTTTATCTGTGCGAAAGCGTAGCGGCAGCAACAATAACATGAGGGCCGACACGATGTCATCATTTCGGTAATGCCACAGGACGTGGCGTTTTTAGACTGAATTCCTCTGTAATTACTTCTTAGTACTCTTCTGTTGTGAATACTCTAGAGTTTGTAATGAAATGCATATTTTCAACACTATCTAAAGAAAAACTTGCACCTCTGCCCTCAATCGCATGAATAATCAATTGCGTATGCTTAAAATATTCATATTGCGCTCTATGAATGTAAAAAGGAACGTCACCTAATGTACCAAGATAGATATCGTTTTCACCAATTTTAAAATCTCCTTCTACATAACACATCGGTGCAGAGCCATCACAGCAGCCTCCAGATTGATAAAACATGATAGCGCCATGCTGACTCTTAATTAGCTCTATCAAATTTAAAGCCTCTTTTGTTGCAATCACTCGTTCTACCATGTTGTTATTCATCCTTTGGTATTAGAAAAATCCTTGTGCTTCTTTTTTGTAGCTCACTAAAAGACATTTAGTTTGTTGGTAGTGATCTAACATCATTGCGTGGTTTTCACGACCGATTCCAGAAAGTTTAAATCCACCAAATGCAGCACCTGCTGGATATTGATGATAAGTGTTTGTCCACACGCGACCAGCTTGAATAGCTCGACCTGCACGGTAAGCAATGTCACCAGAACGTGACCAAACACCAGCACCTAAACCATATTCTGTATCATTTGCAATTTCCATTGCTTCATCAAAATCTTTGAATGTAGTCACACCAAGCACTGGGCCAAAGATTTCTTCTTGGAAGATTCGCATTTTATTATGACCTTTGAAAACTGTTGGTTTAATGTAGTTACCTCCTGCAAGGTCGCCTTCAAGAATATTTTCTTCTCCACCTATTAAGCACTCAGCACCTTCTTCTTTACCAAGTTTTAGGTAAGAAAGGATTTTTTGTTTTTGTTCGTTTGAAGCTTGAGCACCCATCATGACTTCTGTATCTAATGGATTACCAATTTTAATAGCTTTTACGCGCTCTAATGCAAGTTCAATGAATTTATCGTAAATGGATTCTTGAACAAGTGCACGTGAAGGACAAGTACAAATTTCACCTGAGTTTAATGCGAACATTACAAAGCCCTCAATTGCTTTATTTAAATATTCATCATCTGAATCCATAACGTCCTCAAAGAATACGTTTGGTGATTTACCACCTAGCTCTAACGTCACAGGAATAATATTTTCAGTTGCATATTGCATAATTTGGCGACCAACAGCTGTTGAACCTGTAAAAGCAACTTTTGCAATTCGTTTGTTCGTTGCAAGTGGTTTACCAACTTCAACACCAAAGCCGTTTACAATGTTAAGTACGCCTTTTGGTAGGATTTCTTGAATTGTTTCAATTAACACTAATAATGAAACTGGCGTTTGCTCAGCTGGTTTCATCACGATACAGTTACCTGCTGCAAGCGCAGGAGCAATTTTCCAAGCAGCCATTAAGATTGGGAAGTTCCAAGGAATGATTTGGCCAACTACACCTAGTGGCTCTTGGAAATGGTATGCAACAGTGTCGTTATCTAATTGTGTTGTACGCCCTTCTTGTGCACGGATGACACCTGCAAAATAACGGAAGTGATCAATTGCTAAAGGAATATCTGCGTTTAAAGTTTCGCGAACTGCTTTACCATTATCCCATGTTTCTGCAATAGCAATCATTTCTAAGTTTTCTTCAATACGATCTGCGATTTTATTTAAAATAGATGCACGCTCAGCTGCGCTTGTTTTACCCCATGCATCTTTTGCTGCGTGTGCTGCATCAAGGGCTAGCTCAATATCTTCAGCTGTTGAACGAGCTGCTTTTGTGAATACTTGACCTGTTACAGGTGTTTTATTTTCAAAGTATTGACCTTTTACTGGGGGAACCCATTCTCCACCGATAAAGTTATCATATTTTTCTTTGAAGTTTACTAATGCACCCGGAGTATTAGGATTTGCATAAATCATAGTATCAATCTCCCCATATTTTATTTATGAAACCGCATACAATTTATATTAATCTGTTTCACGTGTCCTATATTGATACATCAGAATAGTTTTTTCAAGTAATCTACCTTAATAATAGTAAAAAACATTTTTTTACAATAAAGAAATTTCTGCATTTTATCAATAGCATTTATGATTAGGTTGGCAACAAAAGCCTTTCAATTTCCCTTTGTCATCTTTTTTGACTATACTTAAAGGAGAAATAATCGAGAGGAGTGTTAAGATGCAAGAAGTACAAGTAAAGACGTTGCAGGAATTATTGAATTCTTTCGCCAACAAAGACGTTTATATTCATCTTGAGACGACGAACGGTTCTTATGCAGCACACTTTGATGAGAAATTTTTTAATGCAGGTGCTTTTATTCGCAATGCTAAAATCAACTATGAGCTTGCTAAAGTGGTAGATGATTCACCCCATCGTGTCGGATTAAAAATGGCACATGGCTGGGTTTATGCTCAAGGCATCACACATTTTGAATTAGATGATTTAGGCCGTTTATTAATGGCTGGACTAGACTACTCAGGTAAATTGGCGATTGCACTTGAAATTAGCGAAACGCCATTTACTTACTAAGGGGGACGACTTTTTGAATTTACAACCACAACGTCATATTTTAATTGTTTACCCTCACCCAGATGATGAGGCTTTTTCAGTTGCTGGAACAATTGCCTACTATACAAAGAAAATGAATACACCTGTTACATATGCCTGTTTAACTTTAGGCGAAATGGGGCGTAATTTAGGAAATCCACCTTTTGCAACACGTGAATCCTTGCCAGAAATTCGACGTAAGGAGCTTATCGCAGCAGCAGAGGCTATGGGAATACAAGATTTACGTATGCTTGGTTTCCGTGATAAAACGATTGAATTTGAAGACGATGAAAAAATGGTAAAGCTTGTTGAAGGTTTAATAGAGGAGTTAATGCCTTCTCTTATCATTACATTCTTACCAGGTTTTGCAGTTCATCCTGACCACGAGGCAACAGCACGTGCTGTAGTAGAAGCTGTTCGTCGTATGCCAAAAGCCGCACGTCCACAAGTGTTAGGCTGCGCCTTTGCAAACGATACAATTGAAAAAAATGGTGAGCCACATGTTGTCAACGATATCAGTGAAATGAAGATGGACAAAATTAAAGCATTACAAGCACATGCATCTCAAACTGCTTGGATGATGCAAGAAACAGAAAAACGTATTGATGACGGTGAGCCAATGAGTGAAAGCTGGCTTAATATTGAAAAATTCTATATTGTAAATCCTGATCAATATGTAAAATAACAATAAATGCGCTGAAATGCTCTTTATAACAATAAAACGGTTCTGTCCTCTTTCTTCATTGAGAACAGAACCGTTTTATATTAAGCAACCTTCATTTTTTTTAAGAAATGAATAATGAAAGTGATAGCAAAAATAATAATTAATACAACAAAAAACAAATAATGTGGAACGTGAATACCGATGACGCTGGCTAGCATTTTCAGTGCAATAATTCCAATAATAATAAATGCTGTTGCCTCTAATTCTGGTATTTTTTCAATAACAATTAAAAATAAGCCTGCAATAGTTCTCATCATTAAAATACCTAGCATTCCCCCGATTAGTAATATCCAAATTTGATTGGATATCGCAAAAGCAGCAAAAATCGCGTCAATTGAAAAGGCAATATCCATCAGTTCTACAGAAATAACCGTTGCCCAAAATGTTCCAAAAAGGCGGACCAACAACCCTGTTTTTTTCATCTCCTTGGCACTATCCGCTTCCCCAATTTGCAGGAAATGAGCGACACATAGCCAACCTAAATACAGGGCTCCTAGCAATTTAACAAACCAAAATTCTACCAAATAAACACCTATCCCGATAAATAAAAATCGAAAAAAATAGGCTCCCAACATACCGTACATTAATGCTCGCTTGCGTTGCTTGTTTGGCAAATGCTTCACTAGCACTGCTAATACAAGTGCGTTATCTGCTGAGAGTAAACCTTCTATTATAATTAGTGTTGATATTAACCCCCAAGATACAGGGTCAGTTAAGATCTCTTTCCACATTTCCCAATTGAAAAATTGAATGTATGTAGATAGAATTCCTTGAATGATTTCCAATTACATACCCTCCTACTTGTCCTAAGGTATTCTAGTATATGCTTGACCATTTTCGTTATGAGGGAATGTGTACATGCTTTGTTTCTACAAAAAATTCTCGAAGAAATTCAATTATTCTTCGTTTTGTATGAAATAGACACCGAAAATTTAGAATTTACTAAAAATTAATAACAAAAGGCTTATAAAATGTGCTATCATAGATAAATGTTTTATACGTATAACGGAGGATGAATATTATGGAAGCTGCTGACACTAGAACGGTGCAAGTAGAAAATATCTTGATTGCACATCATTTCTTAAAAGACGTAGTGGTACACACGCCACTACAAAAAAATGACTATTTATCCGAGAAATACGGAGCTAATATTTATTTTAAACGCGAAGATTTACAGCATGTACGCTCATTTAAACTTCGTGGTGCCTATTATAAGATTAAAAAAATTGAAGAAGAGGCTCGTAAAGTTGGCGTTGTTTGTGCAAGTGCAGGCAATCATGCCCAAGGTGTTGCCTACGCCTGTGCACAATTGAAAATTGAAGCAAGTATTTTTATGCCTCAAACAACACCTAAGCAAAAAATTGACCAAGTGCGTATGTTTGGTCGTGAATATGTAGAAATTATTTTAGCTGGTGATACCTTTGATGATTCTGCCGAAAGTGCATTAGCTTACTGTGATGAACACGATAAAATCTTTATTCATCCATTTGATGATTTTGATGTCATCGCTGGACAAGGAACGGTCGCAGTTGAGATTATGAATGACATGGAGGAACCGATTGATTACGTGTTTGGTAGTATTGGCGGCGGAGGCTTAATGTCAGGTGTTTCTGCCTATGTGAAAAACCTTTCCCCTAATAGTAAAATTATTGGAGTAGAGCCTGCCGGTGCGGGCAGTATGAAGGCTGCATTTGCAGAAGGCGGTGCAGTGGCACTTGATTGGATTGACAAATTCGTAGATGGTGCTGCGGTAAAATGCGTCGGTCATCACACATATGATGTTTGTCGTCGCTACTTAGACGACATCGTACTAGTACCAGAAGGAAAAGTATGTACAACGATTTTAGATCTCTACAATAAACATGCCATTATCGCAGAGCCTGCTGGAGCATTATCAGTAGCAGCACTCGACTCTTATAAAGAGGAAATTAAAGGGAAATCAGTCGTTATCATCATTAGTGGTGGTAATAATGACATCGGTCGTATGCAGGAGATTAAAGAAAAATCTTTAATTCACGAAGGCTTACTATACTACTTCATCGTCAGCTTCCCACAGCGTGCGGGCGCACTTCGCCAATTCCTAACAAGCGTTCTAGGGCCAAATGATGACATTACAACTTTCGAATATACAAAGAAAAACAACAAAGAAAGTGGTCCTGCCTTAGTTGGTATCGAACTTGGCAATCGTGAAGACTACGAAGGATTACTAGCACGCATGAATGAATTTGGCTTCAAATACAAAGAAGTAAACAACGACATTCAACTATTCGGCCTACTAGTCTAAAATAAAGAGTCACACTTGCTATGTGAGTGTGGCTTTTTTGTGAGGATGAGAGTTTATCGAAACACTTTTGTGATTTATCGATAACTTTTGATTATTTATCGACCAACTTTATCAATTTATCACCCAACTTTTTTAATTTATCACCCAACTTCCCAAAAATATCGACATCTACCTTGTATGCGACACTATCTGACCGCACTGATAGTGTACGCCGCTTACATTTAATCCAATAAATTAGCAGGAATTATATATTTTCTATTTTTATTTCCACCACTCCCTTCAAACTTTAACTTTTTCAATAAGTAATAGGCTGCTTTCTCTGAGTCAATATCAAAAAAATCACGAAATTGAGCATTAGAAATATTGTTTCCCATCATTAGCTGATAATCTTGTAATGCTATTAGCATCGATTTATTATCTGTCCGTTGACAATTGCTGCAGCGCCATTTTCCAAAGAAATACTGCACCTTATGCTGATACTCACATTGCGAACATAATGCCCCTTTTCTTAGTGCACCCCAGTCGATTTCTGGTATCCATTGTGTTGGGTCATGCTTCATTAGGATGTGCTCAGCGATTTGTCTCATATCTTTTTCACTCAAACAAACTTGTGAATGTCGTAAAAACAGCTGTTCTACCTTCTCAGCCAACCCACTCACATGAATAATCGGTTGCTCCGACAAACTTGACGTCATAATCATATTCGGATTTGCAGAGAGGATCATATAAACAATAGGTATATGATAGCCAGCCTTTTGAAAAATCTGATGTAAAAACCTAGCATGTCGCTTCACTTGATCAAAAGGATTTCTAAAGCCATCTACTTTGCCATCAGAAGTAATTCGAATAAATTGATGATTATCTTCCATATATTCTACATGCCCAACGATATTTTTGATTTCCACTATTAACACAAAATTTCGCGACATAAATAATGTATCTATTTGATGTATTGATCCACCTTCAGCTTTAAGCTGTACATCATGCAATAAATAATGCGCATACTCCAAATAGATTTCCTGCCATTCCTGATCTACTCTTTGCTCACCTGCATACCCTGCTCTTGTTCTATTTAGCATTTCTTGATAGTAAGTAGACTTTGGGTGAGATTTCGGTAACCGCCTTTCAAGCATTTCTAATATGAGTTGCTTCGATGATACTTCGCGCTTTTTTAGTAACATACTTTCACCTCCTTTAGCTAGATTATAATGCACTTTATCGAAACAGTTGGCTTATTTATCGAGAACTTTTATTGTTTATCGCCCAACTTTTTTAATTTATCACCCAACTTCCCAAAAATATCGATATCAAGCGAAAAAACGCCCACACCTATGTATGAGCGTTTTTTCATCATTTATCCTAGTAGCGCACGGTCTGAGTTCATTTTTTCACCGCGGATACGTTCGAACTCGGCCATTAAATCTGGGATGGTTAATTCATGCTTGCGATCCTCGCCAACCTCTAAAATGATTTGACCTTTATCCATCATAATCAGTCGATTTCCTAAGTCTAATGCTTGTTGCATATTGTGCGTGACCATTAATGTGGTTAAGCTATCTTTCTCAACTAAGTATTTCGTAATACGTGTGATTAACTCTGCACGAGATGGGTCAAGTGCCGCCGTATGCTCATCTAACAATAAAATCGAAGGCTTTGTAAATGTTGCCATTAAAAGAGACAGCGCTTGACGCTCTCCTCCAGACAGTAAGCCGACTTTTGCAGATAGGCGATTTTCCAGATTTAAGCCCAACATCTGCAATGATTCCTTGAAAAATTCTCGACGCTTTTTATCAACACCGAAACGCATACCTCTACTCTTATTACGTGAGTAAGCTAATGCTAAATTTTCCTCAATCGTCATTGTTGGTGCTGTACCAGCCATCGGATCCTGGAATACGCGACCGATGTAGTGGGAGCGCTTATATTCTGGTAAAGTCGTAACCTCATTTCCATCAATTGAAACCGTGCCGAAGTCTGGTGTTAACGCGCCAGAAATCATATTCATCATGGTCGATTTACCAGCTCCATTACTGCCGATAATTGTGACGAAATCCCCTGGCTTTAAGTGCAAATTAATTTCTGCAAGTGCCATTTTTTCATCAGGTGTACCTTCATTAAAAATCTTATTAATACCGTTTAATTTAAGCAAGGCCTTTCCCTCCCTGCTCAACCGTCTTTACTCTTGTCCTCTCTGCTGCGCGCTTCACCTTACGTTTGCGCTCCTTACTCTTATTGATAAATTGAGGTAAAATCAACGCTATAATAACAATGATAGCTGTTATTAATTTCATATCTCCTGAATCAAGGAAATCTACTCGTAATGCTAATGCTAAAATAATGCGGTAAATAATGGCTCCAGCAATGACAGCGAAAGTTGTGCGCATAATCGTTTTTGTACCGAAAATTGCTTCGCCGATAATAACAGAGGCAAGACCGATCACAATCATCCCAATCCCCATACTGACATCTGAGAACTTCGAATACTGTGCGATTAAAGCTCCAGAAAATGCGACAAGTGCGTTAGAAAGCCCTAGCCCAAGAATAATAAGTGTATCTGTATTGGCCGAGAAGCTACGAATCATACGCTTATTATCACCAGTTGCTCGAATAGCCAGTCCGACCTCTGTTTTTAAGAACCAGTCTACAATGAACTTAATTAAAATCGTGATGATTAATACTACGATTATCGTGCTCCATGTTGAAGGCAGTTTCTGAACGCCGAAGCCTTTTAATAGGTTATTTAATGCCGTATCGATACCTAAATTACTCCAAAATGCTTGAAACTTTGAAAATAAAGTCTCTGAATTTAATAGTGGAATATTCGGACGACCTATCGTATTTTCTGCAGTTGATCCCATAATTCGTAGGTTAATAGAATACAAAGCAATCATCATTAAAATCCCCGATAATAGAGGATTAATTTTCCCTTTTGTGTGAAGAATTCCTGTCATACATCCAGCAATAAATCCAGCAACAATTGCCACTAAAGTCGCTAAGATTGGGTGGTAGCCAAGCATAATCATCGTCGCTGCTGTAGCCGCCCCTGTTACAAAGCTTCCATCAACCGTTAAGTCCGGAAAATCTAACACGCGGAATGTTAAATACACACCAAGTGCCATAATTGCATAGATGATTCCTTGCTCCATCGCGCCAAATATTGCTAAAAACATAGTTGAATCATCTCCTAATAATTTCTTAAACTAATTTTTATTAAAAATTCTTACTTGAGCTCCATTCCCTTAAATGGAGCTCAAAACTAATAAAGTCCTTTGAAAGCCATACATAGTAGAATCTATTATTTTTAAGGTTTTAGCACGACGGCCTGCGATAACTTCTTACCCAACATCCGTTTTGCCAAAAGGAAACTTGGTGCTCGTCTGTTGAAAACATTACTAAATCCATTTGTTCAATTAATGGCTCATCACCAAAAAGTTGGAGATGATATTTATTAAAAAGTATATAAGTTGATTGGAGTGGAGACTGAGCGACTCCTTGGGGATCAGCGTCACAGATGAGACCCTGGAGCGAGCAGGCAGAGGAACGAAAATCAACCTTACGTTATGATAATGAGCATAATTTAATAGGAATTCACATAAATCCCCTACCGACCCAAAACACTTAAAAAGTAGATAAAGCGGAGGCAGTTTTAGTTCTCCCCCGCTTCGTCTCATAAGATGATCATGTTAGGTCATTACTTTTCTAAAACCTCTGCACCCCAAGAATCTTTAATTTCTATTCCTAAATCATCGGCTACTTTTTTATTTATTAATAGTTTTAGCTTTTGTGGGTATTGAGCTGGTATATCTGCAGGTGTTGCTTCACCTTTTAGAATCTTCACAGCCATTTGTCCCGCTTCATAACCAATGTCATAATATTCAAAACCATATGCCGCTAAGCCACCACGTGCCACAGAGTCAAGTTCTCCAACAACTAATGGTAACTTATTGGCATTTGCTACATCAATTACAGACTCAAGAGCCGAAACTACTGTATTATCAGTAATGATATAGAATGCATCTGCTTTACCGATTAATGATTCAGCAGCTTGTTTTACTTCCGCAGAAGTTGCCGCAGATGCCTCAACTACTGTTAGGCCTTGCTCGCCCATGACCTTTTTCACTTCTTTTACTTGTGCTACTGAGTTTTGCTCACCAGCGTTGTAAACCATACCTACTTTTTTCGCGCCTAGTTCCTTTAAGAATGCCACTGTTTTCGAAATAGTATCAGGATGTAAATCGATCGTTCCTGTTACATTTTTCCCTGGCTTCTCCATAGAATCTATTAACTGTGCGCCAACAGCATCTGTTACAGAAGTGAAGACAATTGGAATATCACTAGTAGCTGTCGCTGCCGCTTGTGCAGACGGTGTAGAATTAGCAAAGATTAAATCTACGTTGGCACTTACTAGATTGTTTGCAATCGTCGTGTTAAGGCTGTTATCTCCTTGCGCTATTTGTGGATCGTACTCAACTTTAAATCCTGAATCTTCAATTGCCTTTTTAAAGCCATCAGTTGCAGCATTTAAAGATGGATGCTCAACAATTTGAGTAATCCCGATTTTATATGTTTTGTCACCTGCATTGCCGCTCTCACTTGCATTATTCGTTTCGTTCCCCTTCGAATCCGATGAACTAGAGCCACTGCTACCGCAAGCAGCAAGCATTAAAACTAACCCAAATAACAGGAACGAAAGCTTTTTTAAATTGCTTTTCACAAATAATCCCCCCGACTATTATCTCTGATATTTATCACACTTTATCCAAACAAAGTGTGAACGTATCGCTATATTATCGTTATTATCGAGGTTCGTCAATAACATTATGAATGTTCTGACTTTTAAATCCAGCCAAATATTTTATCTTTTCATTCAATTTGCTGCTTTAAACCGCTAAACTGCGCTGTTTTTACAAATTGATTTCTTTTTCTAACATAACAAAAATTTTTTTGACAATTTAGCGAAGTTATTTAATTTTTACAGTAAATTATGGAAAACCTAAAAAACCTGACATTCTTCATTAGAAATGTCAGGTCCTCATAACAATTATCATTCACTCTTACTTTTTCAAGATATCTACTAACCAAACGGGATATCTGGGAAGCACGTACGTTTGAGCAACACTTTGAATTGCTGAATAAAAACAACTCCGAGCGCTTTAGAATCTCCTCCCGCATTACTCCCAAATAAGATTGATATCTACAGATAATATTTCATTTCAGTCTCCTTTTTTACATTTAATGCATATGATGCAAATGAGACTAGTGCTGTTTTCAAAAAGGAGGAATACCATGAACAATAATGAAATCGATTCAAATCAACCTTCTTATTCACAAGAGAATCAAAATGCAAATATAGGGGATATTGACACAATCATTTCTAATCTATGTGACAGTCTATTTGCATTTGCTCTAGATTTTGCCTTAAATGCCTTAGAATATACAAAAGAACTAGATGAAGAATTAGAATATACAGATGAATTTAAAAAACAACTAAACGATATAATTTTTGAGATAGAAGAAATTAAAAATATTTTAGATGAATAATTTCAGATCAGAAACCTTTACTACTTTCGCTCCAAGGCATCCTCATTATAAATATTAATAGAAGTAGAGGTGTCTAAATGGAACGCTTTCGAGATATGTGTACAAAATTTGCTCAGATTGCAAACGGAAAAGCTTCTGTGGAACATGGCGTATGCTCAGTAAAACTTAATCGAAATCTTAATGTTATGATTCAAGGTCGCCCAAGTCGTAGTGCACTTCATGCTGGAATAACATTCGAATCGCTTGATATATATGGAAATGCACTTAACTTAGGTGAAGTTGTAGTACTCCAAGAGGAATTACCTCCATTTGTTAAGGTACTTGCAGAAAATAATTTGATTATAAGTGCTGTTCATAATCACTGGATATATACGGACCCCGCTATTTTATACGTTCATTTTCAATCGATAGAGCCCCCATTAATCTTTGCCCAAAAATTTGCTCAAGCATTTAGTGTTTTAAAAAAATACTGAAATGGTCACTTTAAAAGAACTGCTTTGAACAGTTCTTTTAACAAGTGACCAGACAGCTCCATCACTTCTAAGTTTCGAGGTAACTTCTCATCTATAGTCCATTTATGAAGAAGAATTTAGCTCTACTATCTCTGCATAAGTTTCTTTTGCATTTTAGCAAGTGTACGAGCTCCCCTTCTTTTGGATTGAACATTAAATCTTGGACATGCCTACACATATCTAATTAAAGAGCAACGAACAAGAGCTAAATATTACCGTTAGCACTATGAATTTCTGCATTTTTTTACTCATCGCTATTTACAAATAAGCATGAACATTGATATGATTGCATTTGCTTCACGTGGTTCGTAACCATCCCACGTAAAAAAACTAAGGAGAAATGAAGATGAAAGTTAAATTTTTAGCAACGAGTGGCATTATTGCAGCGCTCTACATTGCTGTTACATTACTAGTCGGATCATTTGGCTTTACAGAGGTACAGTTCCGTCTATCCGAAATGTTTAACCATTTAGTTGCCTTTAATCCACGCTTTGCCGTTGGGATCATTATTGGCGTATTTATCTCCAATATATTTTCACCACTCGGCATCTACGATTTAATTTTTGGTGTAGGCCATTCGATGATTACCCTTGGGTTGTTCATTCTTATTTGTAAATTTGTCAAAAATATTTGGGCACGTTTAGTCATCAATACATTTTTATTTACATGCACTATGTTTATCATTGCATTTGAATTGAACTTAGCATTAGAGTTACCTTTCTTCTGGACATGGTTAACTGTTGCTGCTGGTGAATTTGTTGTCTTAGCGGTCGGTGCACCGATTATGTATACATTGAATAAACGCTTAAACTTCAAAAATTTAATTTAAACAGACGGGTCTTATTAGATTCGTCTTTTTTTAATTTCTTAGCACAACATTCCTTGACACTATTCTGAAAATACTTTAAAATTCATTTCAATAAATGCTAGGAAAAAAGAATAGTAGCAAGCGGTAGTACTTAAAGAGAGCTGATGGTTGGTGCAAATCAGTAGTACATACTTGTGAATGGACTTTGGAGCAGCCTCATCAAATGTGAGGACGAATTTACTCCCCGTTATCGGAGTACGAAAGCGCGCAATTTTTGCGAATTAAGGTGGCACCACGGTTACTCGTCCTTTTTACAGAAGGATTGTAGTGACTTTTTTTTATGGAAAAATTAGAAAGAGGAGTCGAGAAGAGATGAGTACAGTAGTAGAGAAAAAAGGATATTTCGGTGAATTTGGCGGTAGCTTTGTTCCTGTTGAGCTTCACAATGTATTAAATATTTTAGATGAAAACTTCCAAAAATATAAAGACGATGAAGACTTTAATAAAGAGCTAGATTATTATTTCCATGAATATATTGGGCGCAAATCTCCACTTTATTTTGCTGAAAATTTAACAAAACAATTAGGTGGCGCAAAAGTTTATTTAAAGCGTGAAGATCTTAACCATACAGGTTCTCATAAAATTAATAACGTTCTAGGTCAAATTTTATTGGCAAAGCGCATGGGTGCTAATCGTGTTATCGCCGAAACAGGTGCAGGTCAGCATGGTGTAGCAACAGCAACTGCTTGTGCAATGTTCGGGATGGATTGCACAATTTATATGGGTTTAGAGGATACAAAGCGTCAAGCATTAAACGTCTTCCGTATGGAGCTTCTTGGTGCAAAGGTAGTAGCAGTTGATAAAGGTCAAGGGCGACTAAAGGATGCAGTGGATGCAGCATTTGCTGATTTAGTAGAAAACTATGAGACAACTTTCTATTTACTTGGTTCCGCTGTTGGACCTCACCCATTCCCTTCAATGGTGAAGCATTTCCAATCAGTCATTAGCCGTGAAAGTCGTGAACAAATTTTAGAAAAAGAAGGAAAGCTACCAGCAGCAGTACTTGCTTGTGTCGGTGGCGGTAGTAATGCGATTGGTGCATTTGCAGAATATATTGCAGATGAAAAAGTTCGCCTCATCGGTATTGAACCCGATAAGGCAGCAACATTAAATGAAGGAACACCGGGTGAATTACACGGCTTCAAATGTTTAGTACTGCAAGATGCAGAGGGCAATCCACTACCAACATATTCGATTGCCGCTGGACTAGATTATCCTGGAGCTGGTCCAGAGCATAGTTATTTAAAAACAATTGGTCGTGGAGAATATGTAACGGTGACGAATGAAGAGGTGCTTGAAGCATTCCAAGTGCTGTCAAAAGTTGAAGGAATTATTCCTGCACTTGAAAGCTCCCACGCAGTTGCTCATGCACTAAAGCTTGCGCCAACACTATCTTCAGAAGAGAGCATTATTATCAATATCTCTGGCCGTGGAGACAAAGACGTAGAACAAGTATTTCAAATGTTAAATAAATGAAAAATCAACGAGCGACTTCCTTTTGTGGAAATCGCTCTTTTAACTATACGAATGAACCTAATTTCGGATAAATTTCCGCCACATTGTCTCGAAACTTGGCTTTCAGAAACTTTCCAACTGATGTTTTTGGAATTTCATCTAAAAATACCACATCATCTGGTACCCACCATTTTGCAAATTGGCTTTCTAAAAATGCAAGAAGCTCCTCTTCACTTGCTGACTTTCCTTCCTTCAATACTACGCAAGCTAGCGGGCGTTCTTGCCATTTGACATGCGGAATTGCAATAACTGCTGCTTCCAAAACAGCATCATGGGTCATTAACGTATTTTCTAAATCAACTGAGGAGATCCACTCCCCACCTGATTTAATTAAATCCTTAGTACGATCTGTTATTTTGATAAAGCCATCCTCTGTTCGCACCGCAATGTCCCCTGTATATAACCAGCCGTCACGATAGGCATCATTTGTACGTTCATCATGATAGTACTCGTGTGAAATCCATGGACCTCGTAAGCGTAACTCACCCATTGTCTCTCCATCCCATGGCACTTCTCCATTGTCATTAATAATACTCGATTCAATACGGCCATCGTCATTCCTTGCATTGCTCGCGATTCAATACGCTTTTCAATTGGCCATGCATCCATCCAAGACATATAATTTGATAACGCTACAATCGGTGTTGTTTCAGTCATTCCATATACGACTATATATGGAATGCCATATTGCTCTTCAAATGTACGAATAAGTCGAGTAGGTGAAGCAGAGCCACCACAACAAATAGCTCGTAGCGAACTTATATCTCGCTCACGCTTCTCCTGTTCCTGCAACGCACCGATCCAAATTGTCGGCACTCCAGCTGTTAATGTAACTTTCTCCTGCTCCACTAAATCCAAAATGATTGCCGATGTGAATTGTGGACCAGGCAATACCTGTGTAGCACCCACATTGACACTTGCAAATGGTAAGCCCCATGCATTTGCATGAAACATTGGTACAATCGGCATCACGACATCACGACATCACGCTCAGAAATGCCCATCGAATCAGACATACTCAGCATCATACTATGTAGCACTAGACCTCGATGTGAATAAACAACCCCTTTTGGATTTCCTGTTGTAGCGCTTGTATAGCACATGCCAGCAGGCTCCTCTTCCCCTATATCCTCGGGGAACTGATAGTTTTCATCTGCTGATGCTAATAAATCCTCATATGATAATGCATTCGGTAATGCCGTTTCTGGTAAAGTATCCTCATCTGTCATAATAATATAATGTTTTACTGTCTTGAGCTCAGGCGCAATATTTTCAATAATTGGTAGTAAATCCACATCAATTATTAAAATCTCATCTTCTGCATGATTAATAATATAAATTAAATGCTCTTCTGATAAACGAATATTCACCATGTGCAAAATAGCACCAGAACAAGGTACCGCAAAATAGGCCTCTAAGTGGCGATGCTGATTCCAGGCAAAGGAGCCAATCTTCATTCCTCTTGTCATCCCCAGCTTTGTGAGCGCATCTGCTAAGCGACGTGTCCTTTTCGCCCATCCCCCATATGTTAAACGATGAATCTTCTGTGGACTCGTCCGTGAAACAATAGTCTTTCTAGCAAAATAGCTTTCTGCTCGTTTAAAAAAGCTTGTTAATACTAACGGCGTTTGCATCATAAATACCATCCATCCTTTCGTCTTGTGAACTCCCTCTCTTTGCCCTTGTGAAATATTAATAAAATTTTAACTGAAAATTATTAATATTCTGGATATAATTATATTTAAAAATCATAAATTAAGCTATATATCCCAATGATTTTCTTTTTATTGTTAAATTTTTCTAAAATAACTATTAGAAATAAAAAAGAGATGAAGAAAACTAAATTGTTTTCTTCATCTCTTTTGTTGAAAAAATATTGTGTCAATAAAAGCAAGGTTCCATATTAAATAAAGTATGGCTCTTTGGCAAAACGTAGGGTTGATTTCCGTTCCGGCTGGGCGCTTTCCTGGGGGCGTCCGATGAGCCGCTTGGGCCAACAGATGTTTTTTGCGCGAAAGCAAAGCGGCAGCAGCAGGATGTTTTTTGCGCGAAAGCAAAGCGGCAGCAGCAGGATGTTGGTCACGAAGGCGTTATCACAGGATGTGATGGTTTTAACCTTCGTTCCTCTATCGCTGATCCCCAAGGAGTCGCCCAGCCTCCACTCCAATCAACCACTTCACATAGCGTATATCTTCTATTATGTTACTCTAATTTAAAGTGCTAAAACGAACTTCAGCAACAACGGTTTGTCTGTGCGAAAGCGCAGCGACAACAACAATAGATTTACAATCGCGTCACTGTAATAAGCCTATTATTAAGGTAAGTAGCAAACGGAAATTACCCCATTTAAAGTGTCACAGCATTCACAAAGACTTCCTTGACCATTTAATTTTCCAACACTAAAAGACGAAGAAAACTAAATTCTTCGTCCGCTGTTTAGGATTGTTTATTTATGAACAGGCTTTCGTTTGTAGTTTGATTTTTAATTTTTCTAGCATATCAGCTGTCATTTTGGCTAAATCATACTGTGCTTTAAAGCCCCATTCTTTTTGTGCAGCTTCTATATTTAAAGAGTTTGGCCAACTATCTGCTATCGCTTGACGTACTGGATCCACATTATAATCCATACGGAAATGTGGCAAATGCTTTTTAATTTCCGCCGCAATTTCAGATGGCTCGAAGCTCATTGCAGTGATATTAAATGCATTGCGATGGATTAGTTTGCTACTATCGGCTTCCATTACATCTACAATAGCCTGCAATGCATCTGGCATGTACATCATGTCCATGTACGTACCTTCTTGAATATAAGATGTATACTTTCCTTGCTTAATCGCCTCGTAGAAGATCTCTACTGCATAGTCTGTCGTACCACCTCCTGGAGGAGTTACGTATGAAATTAACCCTGGGAAGCGTACACCACGAGTATCTACACCAAAACGATCGAAATAATAATCACATAATAGCTCACCAGCAACTTTATTTACCCCATACATTGTTGTTGGACGCTGTAATGTATCCTGTGGCGTATTATCCTTCGGTGTCGATGGGCCGAACGCGCCTATTGAGCTCGGTGTGAAAAATTGCAAATTTAACTCACGTGAAACCTCTAACGCATTCATTAAACCACCCATATTTAAATTCCACGCTAGTAACGGATTTTTTTCCGCTGTTGCTGATAATAACGCCGCCAAATGCATCATTGTATCTGCACCAAAATCCTTCGCTAAATCATGCATTCTTTGTCCATCCGTCACGTCCAATACTTCAAATGGACCCTTAGAATGCTCAAGCTTTCGAATATCTGTCGCTAATATATTGTCCTCTCCATAAATACTACGAAGTTTTTCTACAAGCTCAGAACCTATTTGACCTAGTGCTCCTGTAACCATTATCTTTTTCATTTCTCCAAACCTCCACCTATGAACAATTGTACTTTCGGAATGTACAATAATATATAAATAAACATTGATTTAATAACACTTCCAATGAATTTCATTATAATTTGTTCATATTAAAAATACAACCATAATATTTTTAATTTTGGGAATTAGAATGAAAAATCCTTTACCATCAGTATATGGAACCTATAAAATATTGTGCTATAAAAACAAACAAAATACATATGTGCTCCTCAAAAGGACATTTACTCATTTTTCCACATAGGAGCAGTAATAATTTTGCTCGATGAAATGATCCTTGCACCTACTAGTCCAAAAAAAGAACCTTCTTTATATACAAAGAAGGTTCCATTTGTTCTAAATTGAGAAACGCTTTACAGCTATTTGTAAAACTTTTGATACCTTATGTAGCTCTCTAATATAATCATGGAATTGCTGCTGCGCGTTTAATTGATCGGCTGTTAAAGTAGCTACATGTTTAGTTGATGCTGCATTCGTATCAGAAAATGATGTTAACATTACCGCATCTTCACTAACCTTTTTCGTATGGTTGGCAATTTCTTGAACGGTTGCAGATACTTCCATTATATATGGCTTCATTGTATGTACTTTTTCTAAAATTTGATCAAAGCTTGTTGCCGTATCCCCTGTAACTTGCACACCCTTTTCAGTTGCAACTAACACACCTTCCATCATTTGCACAGCATAGTTAGAATCTAAATGAATGTTTTGTACAATGGACGTAATCGTTTGCGTTGAATGAACGGTTTGCTCCGCGAGCTTACGAACTTCATTAGCCACAACCGCAAATCCTTTACCATTCTCCCCTGCTCTAGCAGCCTCAATAGATGCATTTAAGGCTAGGAGATTTGTTTGCGCGGTAATTTTTTCAATCACCTCAACCATTTGATCGATTGTAGCTGCTCTCTCTACAAGATTAAAAATGGCTGTATTCGATTTTTCAACTGCAAGTTTAATAGCCTGTATTTGTGTTAAATTTGCCTGTACAATTTCCGTACCACTTTCTGCATCACGTGCAGTTTTATGAGCAAAATTTTCTACAACCTGTACTTTTTCTAAAATTACTTGCACACCATTTAGCACTTCCTCTAGAGATGCTGTATTAGAAGCTAATTTTTTTGTAGAAGCAGCAGTTGAATCTGAAATAGACTGCACATCCTTTGCAATTTTGTACGTCGTGTTTGACGATTGCTCGGAGGACTCCTGCAGTTTCCCAGTCATTTCTTCAACCTCATGTGCACTATTTGATACTGTATGAAGTAGTCTTTTCATCTCTGTTACCATTTGATTGTAAGACAATACTACCTCGCCAAGCTCATCCTGCGCCACATAACTGGCATTCGCTGTGAAGTCACCCTGCTCTGCACGCTTTAATAATGACTTCAATTGACGTGTTGGTATATTCACAGCTTTTGTTGCTATAAAACCTATACAGATTACTAATATAACAACAAATAAACATACTCCTCCTAATAGCCAATAACCAAATTGCACATCTTTCTGGTATGCCTGCTGCTGTTCCTTAGCTCTCTGAACCAAATAGCTTTGAGTTTCTTCTAATAATGAATGACTTTGCTTGCTTACAGGTAAATAAGACTGAACATAAAATTGTTGTTGTTCATTTTGACCCAATTGCTTATAGCCTTCAATCAATTCTACTTCCTGTGCTAGTAAGGTCTTAAATTTCTTCATCTGATGGTTCATCTTTTTATCAATCTCTAGACTTTCTAAATGATTGAAAGACTGCTCAGCATTTTTTAAAATGACAGTCATTTCTTGATAAGCCCCAGCTGAATCCACTAAATAATCTAATTGTCGTTGTGATTCCTCTAGTTGATTTAACCATCCGATCGGTACAAGTCCTTCTGTATAGCTTTCACTTGCATGCCATGACATTTTCCGTAAATAATCAACACTAAAAATACCTAGCAACACGTTCGATAGTACACAAACAATCATCAGCACAAGTAACTTGTCCTTCACCATTATGTATCGAAAAAAATGCATCATCCTTGGCTCCTTCTCCAACTCTTACCAATAATGATAGTATGAAGATATAAAGCCAGTGTTATGTTTTTGTAAAGATTGCACGAAGAGTTGCGAAATTATACTGATTTACTCCAACACAAAATTATCATATTTAACAGCACATTCTGTTTCAGCGTTTCGCTTTCGCATATAACACACTCGTAACCAAAAGAGGCACTCACCAGAAGAGCTCAGGAGATATACCAAACGTGATTGTAATAATCCATAAATCTACCCATAACGAATCAAATGTAAAATTAATATATTAGTAAAATTGGTTTACGATTTTTAATTTTTGTAATAATCATTTAACTTGCAACCTTCTCATTTCCTTATCGTTGTCTATTAATAGTGTGGTAAAAAGGAGGTGTTTGAATGTTACAAATTAATAAATTAGATAAAAGTTTAGTCATTAGCTTGGCATTGCTCGGTATTATTAGTTGTCTCTTTGTTCATTCCAGTAGTACGGTGTTTGAGCAGTATACAAGCTCGTTTATTATAAAGCAGTTTTTTTATTACCTAATCGGATTTTTAGTTATGTATGGAGTAGCAACGCTGGATATTGAGCAACTAAAAAAAATTGGCTGGCCATTTTATTGGGTGATGGTCTTGTTAACATTTGCTTTATTTATTTCACCCGAAAGTATAGCCCGAACTGTAAATGAGGCGAAGCGTTGGTACCAAATTCCAGTATTAGGGTCATTTCAGCCGTCAGAGTTTTTAAAGTTCGCGCTTTTAATCGTTGTCAGTAAGATCATTGTTGCACATCGAGAGAAATATGTACGTCCTACCTTTTTAACGGATATGCGGCTCCTCTTCATAATTGCTGTTATCACCCTTCCGCCTACGCTTGCTGTTTATAAGCAGCCTGATACGGGCATGGCGATGATTTATATGTCGATGATTATACCGATGATTTTCTTTTCAGGTATACAAAAAAAATTGCTGATCATCTTTACAGCCATTCCAGTATCAATTCTCAGTGTTGTGGCTATTCTTTATGTAAAGTTTAATGAATTTTTCACAGATAAAATTTTAAATAAATTATCAGGGCATCAAATTTCTAGAATTTACGGCTGGTTGCAACCTAATGAACATCCAGATTCATCTTATCAAACTAGGCAGGGATTTTCGGCAATTGGTTCAGGGCAGTTTACCGGAAAAGGTTACATGAACAACAATGTCTATGTCGTGGAAAAGCATACAGATTTCATTTTTGCCAACATTGCTGAAGAGGTCGGGTTCATTGGAGCGGCATTTGTTATTACTCTTTTATTTTTTGTTATTTACCGTATCGTTCTCATTACAGTAGAAGCAAAGGACCCATTTATGACGCTGATGGGAGCAGGTATTTCTAGTTTATTAGCCTTCCAAATTACACAAAATATCGGTATGACAATTGGACTTTTACCTGTAACAGGTATGACATTGCCATTTTTAAGCTATGGCGGAAGTTCACTCATATCCAATTTCATGTTAATGGGCATTGTGATGATTATCTACAATTCTTATAGCGGCTATATGTTTAAAACAACAAAGGAGTAAGGTGAAGGTGTGTATGGATGATACTTTAAAAAAGAGAATTTTATTGTTACTGTTCCTAACAGGAGTTGTTTTGTTCATACTCATAGTGCGCCTCGCCTTTCTTATGCTATAAAACATTCAAAAAGCTGTCTCTAAAGTTTACTTAAGAGACAGCTTTGCTTTTTAGTAGTAATTTATCTAAACCGAAAACGAGTTAGGAAGGTTCCTACTAATTAAAGCTTCACTTTATGAATACTATCAATGACAACTTTTATGATTGTATCAAGATCCTCTTGTACAATATTAAGTGGTGGAGATAATGTTAATACGTTATTAAAGCCTGCAACAGTTGCACCATTTTTACCTATAATAACACCCTGCTCCTTACATGCAGCAATAACAGCATTTACTTTATCTACTGGTAAAGGCTCCTTCGACGTTTTATCTGAAACTAACTCAATGCCAATTAATAAACCTTTGCCTCGAACATCCCCAACATTCTGGTGATTACCCAATGCTTGCTGAAGTGTTTGCAAAGTAGCAGCTCCAACCTCACTAGATCTTTCAAATAATGCTTCTCGCTGAAGAATCTCAATATTTTTCAGTGCGACCGCACATGCAACTGGTGATCCGCCAAATGTATTGATATGACGGAAATAACCGTATGCATCAGACTCAGTAAATGCCTCATAAATTTCCCGTTTTACCGCTGTAGCTGATAATGGTAAATAGGCACTTGTAATCCCTTTAGCCATCGTAATAATATCAGGTTTAACACCGTAATTCATAAATCCAAATGGCTTACCTGTTCGACCAAAGCCACAAATTACTTCATCTACAATCATTAAAGCTCCATGTTTTTTACACACTTCTTCAATGCCCCTTAAATAGTTCTCTGGAGGCATGATGACGCCCCCACCTGTAATAATTGGCTCTAAAATCATTGCGGCTATTGTGTCACTTAGCTCCCATGTCATCGTCTTATCTACAGCCTTTACGCTTGCTAAATCTGCTGGGGCAAGTGTACCACTTTCATGTTCTCGATATTGATCAGGTGGTGCTACATGGATAAAGCCAGGAGATAGTGGTTCATATTTATATTTTCGTTCCGCTTGCCCTGTTGCAGCCAATGCTCCAAAAGAACTTCCGTGATATGCACGGTAACGAGAAATAATTTTATAGCGAGAGCTTTCCCCTTTTTGTTGATGATACTGACGCGCAATTTTAAACGCAGTTTCATTAGCCTCTGACCCACTATTAGAGAAGAAAATAACATAATCTCCACCAAGCATTTCATTAATCTTTTCAGCCAGTTCAACTGCTGGTAAATGTCCCTGCGATAAAGGAGCATATGCATTTTTCATCATCTGCTCATGTGCTACATCCGCTAATTCCTTGCGTCCATAACCTACATTTACACACCACAATCCTGCCATTGCATCGATGTATTCAACTCCATCTGTATCAACAATCCTCGCACCATTCGATTTTTCTACTACATACGTCGCCTGTGGATTGTAAGGTTTCATTGAATGCCATACATATTGTTCATCTTTCTTTAAAATATCACTTTTAAGATTTACTTGAACCATATCTATACACCCCTTTATGTTTTTTCACTTATTCGCATCGTTATTGCTTGGGAACGCAAATGAACTTGTCGTATCTTCTGTTTCATCTGGCCAGCGTTCAGAAATCGTTTTTGCTTTCGTAAAGAATCGCGCTTGGTCCGGTCCAAACATATGCCCTTCGCCAAACTTAGATCGCTTCCATCCGCCAAAATTGTGATAGCCAACTGGAATTGGAATCGGAACATTAACGCCTACCATACCTACTTCAATTTCTTCTTGGAATTTACGCGCTGCCGAACCGCTACTCGTAAACATCGTGACGCCATTCCCAAGTTCGTGGTCATTAATTAAATCAATAGCTTCTTGTAAGGTTTCAGCGCCTACAATAATACGCGCAGGACCAAAAATCTCCTCTTTAAAAATAGTCATTTCTGGAGTTATATTATTTAATAATGTCGGACCAAGATAGAAGCCTTTAGATGTTTCACATATTTTTGGATTTCGGCCGTCCGTTACAAGATTTGCTCCTTCCGCAATAGCACCATCGATATATCGAAGAATGGTATCTTTTGATTGCTGCGTAATAACTGGACCAAAGTCTACCTCCTCATCTGTATATGGACCAATCTTTAATTTCAAGATTTTCTCTTTTAATATTTCTGTAAAGCGTTGTTCCGTATCTTTCCCGACGACGATTGCTCCTGAAATAGCCATACAACGTTGGGACGCCGCTCCATAGGCTGCACCTAAAAAGGCATTAGCCGTTTGCTCTAAATTTGCATCTGGCATGACAATCATAAAGTTCTTCCCGCCACCAAACGCAGCGACACGTTTATTGTGCTTCGTCCCTGTTTGGTAAATATACTCCGCAATAGGTGTTGATCCAACAAATGAAATTGCTTGTATCTCTTTATTTTCAAGCAGTTCATTAACCGCTTCTTTATCACCATTAACAACTGTCCAAATTCCATCTGGTAGTCCTGCCTCTTTCCATAAGTTACTTAAAAATAATGCTGAGATCGGCACACGCTCAGATGGCTTTAAAATAACTGCATTTCCTACCGCAACCGCCATACTTGTAATCGCCAGTGGAACCATAACGGGGAAATTAAATGGCGCAATTGTTGCAACAACTCCAAGTGGGGCTTTTGCAGAGAAGGCATTAATATTGCCGCCTACATTAACCGAGTATTCCCCCTTCAGCATTTGCGGAGCACTTATTGCCATATCTACGGATTCAATGCCACGAACAATTTCGCCCTTAGCATCTTCCTTCGTTTTCCCACTTTCCTCACAAATCGCTTCAATAAGCTCATCCTGTCTTTCTACTAATAACTGACGGAAACGATGCAAAACCTCGACCCGTTTACCAATCGATGTCTTTTTCCATGAAGAGAAAGCTGCCTTCGCTAGCTGGATAGCCTGTTTCACCTCATCTCTAGTAGCTAATGGAACTTGCGCAATGACCTCTCCTGTTGTTGGATTATATACTTCCGAGTAACGACCACTAGTACCTGCTGTTTCAACACCATTGATAAAATGTGATAGCGTTTTCATTTTTTGCTGAACTGTCATAATTCCCCACTCCTTATTTATTGTTATTCAAAATCCAATTCTTCCTTTTGGAAAATAGAACTTGCTTCATCTACTGGGCCTGACGACTTTTTCCTTTGTGTAACTAAATAGAAAATCATCACTACTGTCACTACGATACATGTAAATAAAATTTGTGAGCGCATCGATTCAATAAAGAACATAGCGACTAGCAAAGCTGTTATAGCCAATATTGTGAAATACGTTAAATATGGGAATAACCACATTTTCACCTTTAATAGCTCGGGATTTTCTTTCTCAATTTTCCGTCGCATTTTTAATTGTGAAAAAGCAATGATTAAGTAAAGAATCAACGTGATTGCACTACATGAACTAAGTAAAAACATAAATACTTTATCTGGTGAAACATAGTTCATGATAACGGCAATATAAGAGAAGAATGTCGCTGTTAATATGGCATTAACAGGTGCTCCCTTTTTATTTAATTTCAAAAATGCTTTTGGGGCCTCCCCCTTCTCCGCTAAGGAAAATACCATTCGAGATGTAGCGTAAAGCGCGGAGTTTAAGCACGATAAAACTGCTGTTAAGACAACAAAATTCATGATTTGTGCAGCTGCGGGAATACCGATATAATCCAAAACTGCTACATAGGGACTTGTTAAAATATCTGAGGAATGCCAAGGTAATAATGTGACAACTACCGTTATTGATCCAACGTAGAAAATCAAAATACGCCAAGTAATTGAATTTGTAGCTTTTGTCACCGCTGCTAACGGTTCGTCAGATTCCCCTGCTGCAATAGCAACAATCTCCGTGCCCATAAAGGAGAAAATAACAATGACTACGCCCATCAAGACAGCACCAAAACCATTTGGTAAAAAGCCACCCTCACCGATTAAATTGGCAGTACCTACCGCATCAAAATTAGGTGCGATACCGAAAATAATAAATGCACCAAGTGCCAAAAAAGCTATAATACTTGTAACCTTAATAAGAGAGAACCAATATTCAAATTCACCAAAAGCTTTTACGGAAACAACATTTGTTAAAGTAAGTGCTACGGTTAATAAAAGACTTAGTAGCCATAAAGGAATCCCATCATACCAATATTGAATAATCGCAGCTGCTGCCGTTGCCTCTAAAGCAATTGCAACAACCCAGAAAAACCAATATAACCAGCCAATCATAAAGCCAGCCCACGGACCAATTGCTTCATGTGCATAATGCGCAAAAGATCCACTTGTTGGATTGACAGCTGCCATTTCTCCAAGCATTCGCATGACAAGAATAACGATAATACCCGCAAATATATAAGATAAAATTGCGCCAGGGCCGGCTAAGTTAATCACTGAGCCACTCCCCATAAATAGACCGGCTCCGATAACCCCTGCAATAGCGATCATCGTCATATGCCTTTTCTTTAACCCTCTTTGTAAATGCGTCTGTTGCTCCATATCAGTTCACCTCTTTTATTAGATTGGATTACCGCTTACAAAAATTTTACATGTTACATAGAAACGAAGTAATAGACAAACTGTAAAATTCTATACATTTGTTTTAAACATAATGTAAAATAGACTAAAGATTCTAAAAACATAATATTTTTGTTTATTTAAGCAAAAATCGCACTTCACTAAGAAAATCGGAAAACGATCTATGTTAAAAGGAAGGAGGATAAACATGAGTCAATTTAAGCTTCAAGTGAAGGATGTATTAGAAAATACATATTTTCAAAGTGCGGAGGTCATAGCTGGTGAGGATGGATTATTACGAATTGTAAAGTGGGCCCATGTCATTGAAATTATACAAGTAGATAATTTTCTAGCTGGTGATGAACTGGTTTTAACAACAGGGATAAGCCTTCAGCATAGCATAGAGGATTTTATCTTTTTTGTAGAGTCCTTAATCCAAAAAAATTGTGCTGCATTGTGCATTGAATATGGGACTTCCATACAAACCATCCCAGAAGTGATTGTAGCTCTTGCTAACCGTCACAGTTTCCCTATTATCGTTTTTCATGACTCTGTCCCTTTTGTCCGCATTACACAGGATTTACATAGTCAAATTATGAATCAACAATATTTAATGATCTCTACTTTAGAATCCTACTCTCAAACATTAAATAAAAATGCTCTATTAGGGCAAACCGCAGAAGAAATTTTACAAAATATGTATAATGAATTAATGACACAAATTATCTTTTCTATTAAAGGTCGAGAGCCTATCTTTTCTCCAAATATGCCTCATAATAAGCGCCAACAACTATTAACGATGAAAAAATCAGCACCAGTATTTAAAAATGAACCAATCTTTATTTTTGACCAGCATTATGCAGATTTAACGCTCTATAGAGAGGATGGTCTATTCTCAGAGTTTGAATTACTTATTTTAGACCGCACAGCTACTGCATTAGCACAGCTGTTAATGAGAGATTTTTATATTGAAGAGAAAAGGGACATTGAGGATGCCTCTATTTTAGCGGATTGGATCGACCAAAAACTATCGAAAGAGGAAATTTATAAATTTATCGTAACCTATCATTCTAACTATAAACTTTCTAGCGGGGCTGTTTTTATTTTAGCAACTCCTAATGCCGTCTCTAAGGTGCAAGAGGATATTATTTATAGTAAGCTCTACTATCGCAACCTTTTTGAGCAAAATGGATTTATACCATTTTTATTTGAAAGAAAAAGCTATGTCATTTTTATTTTACTCCATACGAAGGATAGTAAATCGAGTCGCGAATTATTAAATACGTTAGTTTCTTCTGTTCAGAAAACTGATTTTTATAAAAAACAAATGGTCCAAGGTTATCAAGTAGCCATTGGCAAAGTCGTAGCAGACGTAGAAGAAATACCAAAGAGCTATCAAACGGCACTCGAAACATTGTATATTTGCAGTAAAGTACAAACAACATCTTATTTTTACGATGATTTACATCTGTATCACCTCATCTATAAATTACAGATGCAAGTAAATTTACAGGAAGTAATTCAAGATTATTTGCAGCCCGTCATTGAATACGACAAAAAATATAACAGTAAGCTACTAGAAACTCTACAAGTATACTTGCAAACGAATGGTTCCAAAAAACAAACAGCCAATCAACTGTTCATCGTACGCCAAACACTCTACCATCGCTTAAAAAAGCTTGAAAGTCTCTTAGGGGAAAATTTCATGAAGGGCCACAATCGGATTACACTTGAATTTATGTTGCTTGCTAATTCTTTAATTGAGGATAAGAGCTAATTTCTTAGTTGTTGCAGGGTTACCAGCGCTGTTGGAGGGTTTACCGGCGATGTTCGCGAGTTTATCAGCGATGTTCGCAGGTTTATCAGCGATGTTCACCTGTTTATCAGCGATGTTCGCCTGTTTATCAGCGATGTTCGCCTGTTTATCAGCGATGTTCACCTGTTTATCAGCG
>NZ_JBNNVG010000007.1:151060-184025 GCF_050280425.1 Lysinibacillus sp. NPDC093190
TTTATCAGCGATGTTCACCTGTTTATCAGCGATGTTCGCCTGTTTATCAGCGATGTTCGCCTGTTTATCAGCGATGTTCACCTGTTTATCAGCGATGTTCACCTGTTTATCAGCGATGTTCACCTGTTTATCAGCGATGTTCACCTGTTTATCAGCGATGTTCGCCTGTTTATCAGCGATGTTCGCCTGTTTATCAGCGATGTTCACCTGTTTATCAGCGATGTTCACCTGTTTATCAGCGATGTTCACCTGTTTATCAGCGATGTTCACCTGTTTATCAGCGATGTTCGCCTGTTTATCAGCGATGTTCACCTGTTTATCAGCGATATTCACCTGTTTATCAGCGATGTTCGCCTGTTTATCAGCGATGTTCACCTAATTGCGGCGATGTTCACCTAACAGCACGCTCAACATCGCTTTGCTCCTTGAGCGTGCTATCAGATTTTAGTTTTCGGTAACTACTCCGCTATATAATCCAGGTCTGCGGTCGTCATAAACAGGAATTCGGCCTCGTACTTCATCGACAATCGAAAAGTCCACATCGATAACAGCTACTTCTTCGTCCTCTGCGCCAACCCACAGCACTTCGCCCCATGGTTGAATAATCATTGATTGACCATTGAAGTTTTCTACCTTTCTAGAAATACGATTAACAGCGATGACGAAGCATTGATTTTCAATGGCACGTGCTTGTAACAATGTTTTCCAATGGTCGATACGTGGTGTAGGCCATTGCGCTGGTACGAACAATACCTTTGCTCCCTCTAATGCGTGAGCACGTAGCCATTCAGGGAAGCGGATATCATAGCATATCACGCCCGCAGCCTCGATATCTCCAAGGGCAAAGCGATTCATTTCATCCCCTGCTTCTAAATATAAATGCTCATCCATTAAGCGGAAAAGATGTGCCTTGTTATATTCACCTACCAACTCACCATTTTTATCAAACGTATACATCGTGTTGTAAAATTTATCGCCCCTCTTCGTTGAAACAGAGCCACCAACAATATGTACGCCAAGCTCTTTCGCTAAATCTGATAAAAATGCTTTCGAACGCTCTCCATCCACATCTGCAAGGTCTGGTAATTTTTCAAGTGCGTATCCTGAATTCCACATTTCTGGTAGAACAATAATTTCTGCACCTTGTTTTGCCGCTTCACGAATCTTGTCCTCAGCGCGAGCAAAATTTTCTTCTACTTTGCCAAAGCCTACGTTTAATTGGATACAACCGATTTTCATTATTATTCCTCCTCTAGACAGTACTTTTCTGTATTTATACTACAATAAATCAACCTTACTTCCATGGTTTAAGCTCAATATTTAGATTAATATTTCACCACTTAATACTTGAACTGCCGAACCCGCAATAGCAACATCTTTTATTTTTGGTGTAACGTACAATAATCCACCACGTTTTGAAAGCTGTTTGCTAACGATGCTTTCTTTTGATAATTTTTCACACCAGTAAGGTCCTAACGCACCATGAGAGGAACCATTTACATGATCTTCATCAATGCCTTGTGCTGGAGAAAAGAATCTTGAGACAATATCAATCCCCTCATCCTTAGAACGACTTGTAATACAAACACCACGTACAGGGAACTGTTTCATCGCAAGAAAATCAGCTTTGAAATCTGCAATATACTCTTCGTGACTTAGCTCCACTATATAATCCAATTCTGTTTTTCCTACATATGTTGGTTTCATACCAAGCCATTCTTCAAGCTCCAAAGGACATTCCATCTCTTCTAACCGATACTTCTGAATTGTTATTTCAACTAGTTCATTCAACCAATTTGCTTGCAAAGGACCACTTAAAGTCTGGAATGTAATCGAAGAATTGACGGGTACAATCCCTTGTTTCCAGAGTAAAAAAGCACTAGCAATTGTTCCATGTCCACAAATCGGTATTTCCTTTGCTGGCGTAAACCATCTAAGAAAAAAATCATCATCTTTCTTTTGGACAAAAGCTGTTGTTGGTACAGGAATCTCCTGAGCAATTTCCTGCATGGTCGACTCAGGTATGGCTGAATCAAGTAAACAGACTGCTGCGGGATTTCCCTTGTAAAGCTCTGTAGTAAAAGCATTGACGATAAAATATGAGACTTTGTTCAATTTTCCCACCTCATTTGGGTCTCTTTTTGTTTTCAGTTAACTGAAAAGGCTCTAGACAATTACTAAAAAAAGTAATATTATGTGCATCATATCTTTAATAATTATTATATTCTGAAAAAGGTGGACGTGCATGGAATTCTCAAAAAAACTACAGCAACTCCCAACTCAATTTTTTGCAGCACTTGTGCAAAAAGTAAACACTGCTCTAGCTGAAGGGCGTGATGTTATTAATCTTGGCCAAGGTAATCCAGACCAACCCACTCCTCCACATATTATTAAAGCATTACAGGAGGCAGCAGAAAATCCTCAAAATCATAAATACTCTCCATTTCGTGGCATAGTAGAATTACGCCAAGCAGCAGCAAGCTTCTACAAGCGTGAATACAATGTTGACATTGACCCTGAAACAGAGGTAGCTATTCTCGGTGGTACGAAAATCGGTCTTGTTGAGCTACCGTTAGCCGTTTTAAATCCCGGTGATACAATGCTATTACCGGATCCAGGATATCCAGATTACTTATCTGGTGTTATATTAGGTGATGTAAATTTTGAAGTCATGCCACTTTTTGCAGAAAATAATTTCCTACCTGATTATAATGCTTTATCCGATGAAGTAAAAGAAAAGGCAAAGCTTCTTTACTTGAATTACCCGAATAACCCAACTGGTGGTACTGCAACACTTGAATTTTTCGAGGAAACAGTACGCTTTGCAAAAGAGCACAATATTATCGTATCACATGATTTTGCCTACGGTGCGATTGGGTTTGACGGCAATAGACCTATCAGTTTCCTGCAAGCAGACGGTGCGAAAGATGTCGGTATTGAAATGTATACATTATCCAAAACGTACAATATGGCAGGCTGGCGCATTGGTTTTGCAGTTGGTAACCCCGATATTGTTGCAGCCATTAACCTTATTCAAGATCATCTATTTTGTAGTCAATTTCCTGCAGTGCAACAAGCCGCGGCAGTTGCACTTACTGCTTCCCAGAGTTGCGCGGATGGACTAAGAGCGACTTACGAGCGTCGGCGAAACGTCCTGATTGAGGAAGCTCAGCGAATTGGTTGGCAAGTAACAGCACCGAGAGGCTCTTTCTTTGCATGGCTCCCTGTTCCATTAGGTTTTACGAGTGAACAATTTGCCGATTTATTGCTCGACAAAGCTGATATCGCAGTAGCTGCAGGCAATGGCTTCGGTCAATATGGTGAAGGCTATGTGCGGGTTGGCTTACTTGTTAGCGAAGACCGCTTATGTGAAGCGATCAGCAGAATTGAAAAATTAAACTTATTTAGCTCATGAACATTTCAATCCCCCTACCTGACTAGACTCTACCCGAAAAACTGTTCCATTAGCTCAACTTGCTATGGGAACAGTTTTTCATTTCACTATCTTTTTTAGTTGCTCCAGCCCTTCTTCTAGCGGATTCTGTTTCAACTAAATATTATAATAAAATAAAAAATTTTAAAAATTCGATTGACTTACTATATCCTATAATTTATATTAGTTCTATCGGATTTACAAAAAAATATTATAAATCTCTTATCAAGAGTAGCTGAGGGACTGGCCCTATGAAGCTCGGCAACCTCCTTTTTTTAAGGAAGGTGCTAAATCCTGCAAACGATCATCGTTTGAAAGATAAGAGAGGACACTTTTTCATGAGCCTCTCTTAATTTTTTAAGAGAGTTTTTTTTATCTTCATTTATATGAAGATAAAAGCCTCCGGCGGATGTCACGGATTTTGAATTGTGCTAGCACAATTCAAAATCCGGACGGCAATTACGCCAAGGCGAAATTGTTTTTTTAAAAACCGATAAAACAACTTTGGAGGTATGTTTCATGAAAAAGAAAAACAAAATTTTATTAGGTTTAGCGAGTCTCACATTGGTAGCAGCATTAGTAGGCTGTGGTACTAAAGAAGATAGTAAAGATAGTCAAAGTAAGGCTATTAATGAACATAAAATTGTAGTAGGTGTAACTTCTGGTCCACACGAGCAAATTGCAGAGGTTGCTGCAAAAGTTGCCAAAGAACAGGGCTTAGAGGTAGAAGTAAAATCTTTCTCTGATTATGTTTTACCAAATACATCGTTAGCCGAGGGTGATCTTGATGTAAATAGCTATCAACACAAGCCATTCCTCGATACATTTAACAAAGATCACAATACAGATTTAGTGCCAGTAGGAAAAACAATTTTAAATCCTTTAGGCATTTACTCTGAAAAATATAAATCACTCGATGAAGTACCTGATGGTGCAACATTCGGATTGCCAAATGATCCAACGAACGGAGCTCGTGCCCTATTTGTCCTTCAAGAGGCCGGCTATATTAAATTAAAAGACGGTACCGGCTTAACAGCATCTATTCGCGATGTGGAAGAAAATAAAAAGAATTTAAAATTCATAGAATTAGAAGCTGCACAAATTCCAAAACAGCTTAGTGAAGTAGATGTGGCAGCTATTAATACGAACTTCGCTCTTGATGCTGGCATTAATCCTAAAAAAGATTCAATCCTTTTAGAATCTACTGACTCTCCTTATGTGAATTACATTGCAGTCCGTGCTGAAAACGAAGACGACCCAACAATCAAAAAATTCGTTGAAGCTTATCAATCTGATGAAGTACGTAAATTTATAGAAGAAAAATTCCAAGGTTCTGTAATTCCAAGCTGGTAAGTGACAATTAAGGACCCTTCATAAAATCGAGAATCTGCAAGACTCCTACAGGAAAGCTAGCAGATTCTTGCTTTATAGAAGGTCTTAGAAAGGAGATATCACAGTATGATTCAATTAGAAAATATAACAAAAGAATTTAAAACTAAAAAAGGTATCGTCAAAGCAATAGATGGTATTAACTTACATGTCAAAAAAGGTGAAATTCATGGAGTTATTGGCTATAGTGGCGCAGGAAAAAGTACCCTTATTCGCTGTGTCAATTTATTAGAGCGTCCAACAACAGGAAAGGTATTGATTGATCATGTAGATATTACTTCCCTTTCTCTAAACGACCTCCGCAAAACCCGTCAAAAAATCGGGATGATCTTCCAGCATTTTAACCTCTTAAAAACAGCGACTGTTTACAACAATATTTCGGTACCATTAAAGCTTCTTGGCTATAACGACTCCGAAGTAAAAAAACGCGTTGCAAAATATGCAGAAATTGTTGGCCTAACAGAGAAATTAGATAGTTATCCTAGCCAGCTTTCAGGTGGTCAAAAACAACGTGTCGCTATTGCACGTGCCCTTGCCCAAGAGCCTGAGATTTTGCTCAGTGATGAAGCGACAAGTGCACTCGATCCTGAAACAACTGACGCCATTCTTGAGCTTCTCTTGAAAATTAATCGTGAGCTAGGCATCACTATTTTACTCATTACACATGAAATGAATGTTATACAAAAAATTTGCGATGATGTATCCGTTCTTGAATCAGGGACAGTTGTGGAATATGGCTCTGCTATAGAACTATTTTCGAAGCCTCAGCATCCAACGACCCGAAAGTTTTTAAATACCATTTCTCAACGTAATTTATCCCCTTCCCTTATCGAGCAATTAAATGTTTCGGGAAGTGTTATTCGTTTAACATTCCTTGGTGAGAGTACAGGAAAACCATTACTTGCAGAAGTGAGCAAAGTTTATGATGTTCAACCAAATATTTTAACAGCCAATATCATTGAATTAAAAAACGGCATTGTCGGTAATATTGTCGTGCATCTACACGGTGAGGCACATATCGTAGAAAAAGCACTTAAGTATTTTGCAGAAAATGGGGTAAGCGTTGAAGAATTAGGAGGCGAATTAAATGAATAGCATTCAAAGCTTCTTTGCAGATTGGTCAGATGTTATTGGGAAATCCATTATCGAAACCTTCCAAATGGTCGGGATTTCATTATTCTTTTCTATTTTAATTGGGATTCCGTTAGGGCTTTTAATCGTTTTAACTCGTCCGGGGCAATCGTTTGAAAATAAATTTCTCTATCAATTTTTCAATTTATTTATTAATATTATTCGCTCTGTACCGTTCATTATTTTACTATTCTTCATTTTACCGTTCACGAAGCTAATCGTTGGCACAACTATTGGTGTAAAAGGTGTTATTGTGCCGCTTGTTGTTTATACAGCGCCTTATATTGCGCGCCTTATGGAAACGGCACTTTTAGAAGTTGATCCAGGTGTTGTGGAAGCTTATACAGCAATGGGTATTAAACGTCGTCATATTATTTGGAATGTCTTACTACGTGAGGCTCGCCCATCCATTATTTTGGGCTTAACGATTGCCACAATCGGTCTTATAGGCGCAACAGCAATGGCAGGAATGGTTGGTGCTGGTGGTTTAGGTGACCTTGCATACCGTTACGGGCATTTACGATATGAGGTCGATGTGATGTATGCGACAGTGTTTATCTTAATCATCCTTGTTCAGATTATTCAATCAATAGGTAACCGCTTTGCCGTGAAGCTAAAGAAAGATTAGTAGGAGGATTACGATGACAAATGAAATTTATGTAGAGAAAAATGGCTATATCGCTACCCTGGTGTTAAATCGACCTGAAAAACGCAACTCTTTATCGAAAGCTATGTTCCAAACCATTTTAGATAATCTTGAAGCTTTACGTACAGATTCTTCTATTAAAATCTTAATTATTCGTGGTGTTAATGAAGTTGCCTTTTCTTCAGGTGCAGATATTAGCGAGTTTTTAGACATTCGTCATGCAACCAATCATGCAAAAGACTATAATGATTTAGCATTAAAAGCCATTGATGCTCTTTATAAATTTCCACACCCTACAATTGCCATGATTCAAGGCGTAGCTATTGGCGGTGGCTTAGAGCTAGCCAACGCTTGTGATTTCCGACTAGCAACACCTAAGAGTAAGCTTGGCATCACCGCAGCGAACATCGGTATCATCTACAATCTTGAAAGTACAAAGCGTCTAATGAACATCGTAGGTGCGGCAAAAGCAAAGGAAATATTATATACAGCGAATATTTTCACAGCTGACGAAGGTAAAAATATCGGTTTAATTACTGCCTTATATGAGCCAGAGGATATTGAAAACGCGACAATTCAGTTCGCTAATCATTTATTAAGTAAATCCTCTGTTGCAAATGCTGGCATAAAAAAAATCATTCAAGCCATTATCGATGGTGAAAATGAAGAAAGTGAAGAGTTAGCTCAAATGATTCTTGATTCGTTTAGCTCTGATGATTACAACGAAGGTATCCAAGCATTTTTAAATAAAAGAAAGCCCATTTTCAATAAATAAGGGAGGTAGTAACGATGTCAAAGACAACAGATGGCGATCTACTGTTAAAAAATATTAATGCACAAGCCCCCTTCCCTATTTGCTTTGCAGATTTAGAAAAGGCGGTTGCGGAAAAAATGGAAGCTGGCCCGTTTGGTTACATCCGTTCAGGTGCTGGTGGTGAGCAAACATTAAGAAATAATCGTGCAGCCTTTGAAAAATACTCTATTATTCCACGATTCTTACATGATGTTTCAAGCATTGATACATCGATAGAATTGTTCGGAAAAGTACATCCAACTCCGTTCTTATTTGCTCCTGTTGGCATGAACAGAATGGCGCATGACGAAGGAGAGCTTGCCGTTGTACGTGCAGCTGATCAGTTGAAAATTCCTTATATTCAAAGTACAGTTTCAAGCTATGCACTTGAGGATGTAGCACAAACAGCTCCCACTGCTACTAAATGGTTTCAATTATATTGGTCAACAAATGAGGAAATTGCATATAGTATGGCCTCTCGAGCCGAGGCTGCTGGTTTTGAGGCCATTGTTTTAACTGTAGATACAGTCATGCTTGGCTGGCGTGAAGAAGATGTTCGCAATCAATTTTCACCATTAAAGCTTGGGTATGCACGAGGAAACTATATGAATGACCCTGTTTTTACTGCTTCCTTAACAGATGATTCATTTGAGTCATATGTACAGGGCGTTTTGCAAAATGTTTTCCATCCAACATTAAATTGGAACAATGTACGTGAATTAAAGCGCCGTTCTAATCTCCCTATTTTATTAAAGGGAATCTTACATCCTGAAGACGCAAAACTAGCTATAGAAAACGGCATAGACGGTATTATCGTATCAAACCATGGTGGTCGCCAATTGGATGGCGTAATTAGTTCACTTGATGCACTTCCTGACATTGTTAAAGCTGTAAAGGGACGAATTCCTGTTATTTTAGATAGCGGTGTGTATCGTGGTATGGATGCTCTTAAGGCACTCACTTTAGGAGCAGATGCTGTTGCCATTGGTCGTCCCTTCGTCTACGGGCTTGCATTAGAAGGACAGCAAGGAGTCGAAAAAGTAATGACGAATTTATATGATGAATTAAAAGTCTCTATCGCATTAGCAGGGGCAATATCTATAAAGGGACTACGTGATATCACATTGGTGAAAAAAGATGGAGTCGATCATAGATGAAACTAGCGTTAGAAGGCTTAAAGGTAGTTGATTTATCACAAGTGCTTGCCGGCCCTTATTGCACAATGGTGCTAGCAGATATGGGTGCCGAAGTTATAAAAATCGAAAAATATCCAAACGGAGACGATACGCGCACAATGGGCCCCTTCGTCAATGAAGAAAGCCATATGTATATGATGGTCAATCGTAATAAAAAAGGTGTTTGTATAAATTTAAAAACGCCAAAAGGGTTGGAATTATTCAAAGAACTTATTCAATCTGTAGATGTTCTTGTAGAAAATTACCGGCCAGGTGTCACAAAAAAACTTGGTATTGATTATGAAACATTAAAAGAAATTAATCCTGGACTTATTTATTGCTCCATTTCTGGTTATGGTCAAACGGGTCCATATAGTCAAAAAGGCGGCTATGATATTATGGCACAAGGGCTTAGCGGATTAATGCATATGACTGGTGAAGCTGGCGGTAGACCCGTAAAAGTTGGCTTTGCAGTGAACGATATTGCAGCTGCACAAACTGCTTTACAGTCTATTTTAATGGCATATATTTATAAACTTCGTAGTGGTGAAGGACAATACATCGACGTGTCCCTTGTCGAGTCCGGGCTTGCATGGACAGTTTGGGAGGCTGCTGCTTATTTCGGAAATGGCGAATTACCTGAACGTACAGGTACTGCTCACCGAATATCCGCTCCATATCAAGGCTTTAAAACAAAAGACGACTATATTTTAATAGGAGCTGGCAATCAAAAGCTGTGGGAGATTTTTGCCACGAAAGTCGTGAATCGCCCCGATTGGTTAGACAACCCTCTGTTTGCGACAAACTACTCACGCGCTCAAAATGCGAAAGTACTTGAAGCAGAAATTGAAAGCGAATTAATAAAACATCAAGCTACTCATTGGCTTCAACGATTAAACGAAAATGGTGTACCAGCTAGCCCCATCTATTCATACGATCAAACATTGAATGATCCCCATATTTTAGAACGTGGCATGGTGCTTTCCTATGAACATCCAGTCGCCGGCCCAATGCGTACACTTGGCTTCCCAGCGAAGTTTTCACAAACGCCTGGGCAACTAATGAAGGCCGCTCCCACATTGGGACAGCATAATGAAGATATTTTAAAATCATTGCATGTACCAGATGAACACATCAAGCATCTAAAAGCAGCGAAAGTCATTCACTCAAAATAAAGCTATCCATTTCGAGGTGGCTATCCGTCACTTTGACGTTTCCATCCGTCTGAACCTTAAAAAGAGGCTGGGACAAAAGTGTTTCAGCCAACAAAAATACCGAACTATCCAATGAAACGCTCATGAAGTGTTTCGAAATAGTTCGGTTTTTCTATTTATCGTGTTTTGTTAATTTAGAGATTATTCGGCTTTATGAAGGAACCATTTAGTTATGTCCCAGCCTCAATTTTTTATTGAATAACGCCTAGTTCACGACCGACTTTTTCATAGATTGCTAGAGCGTCGTCCAGCATTTCTTTTGTATGCGCCGCTGTAGGCATGTTACGAACACGTCCTGTGCCTTTTGGAACTGTTGGGAAAACGATTGATTTAGCGTAGACGCCCTCTTCAAATAGGCGACGCGAAAATTCCTGCGTAAGCTTTTCATCACCAATAATACATGGTGTAATTGGCGTTTCAGATTCACCGATATTAAAGCCGAGCTTAGCAAGACCTGCTTTTAGATAATCGCCATTTTCCCACAGCTTATCGTGAAGCTCTGTTGAGTCAATCAGCATTTGCACGGCCGCTGTAATCGCAGCAACATCACCTGGTGGTAATGCTGTTGAGAATAAAAATGGACGAGAACGCACTTTCAGCCAGTCAATTAAATTTTTCTTACCTGCTACATATCCACCAACAACACCAATTGCTTTAGAAAGTGTACCAATTTGGAAGTCAATTTCTTTTTCTAAACCGAAATGCTTCACAGTGCCCTTTCCTTTACCTGTTACACCTGATCCGTGCGCATCATCGACATATGTTATTAAATCAAACTCTTTCGCAATCTCAACGATTTCTGGTAATTTTGCAATATCACCGTCCATTGAGAATACACCATCAGTAATGACCATGACTTTATTGTATAAGCCTGATTCTTTTGCTTCCTTTGCCTTCGCACGTAAATCGTTCATATCTGAGTGTTTAAAGGCAATGATTTTTGCACGAGATAAACGACAGCCATCAATAATCGATGCATGGTTTAATTGGTCTGAAAGAATTGCATCATTTTTATCCATAACAGCTGAAATAGCTGCCATATTACAGTTAAAACCTGATTGGTAAGAGATAGCTGCTTCTGTTCCTTTAAATTCAGCCAGCTTTTCCTCTAATTTTACGTGTAAATCAAGTGTGCCATTAATAGTACGGACTGCTCCAGCTCCCACACCGTATGTCTCAATTGTTTCTTTGGCAATACGCTTTAAATCTTCATTCGTTGCTAAGCCAAGATAGTTGTTTGAAGATAGATTAATTAGATTTTTGCCACGTACCTGAATAATTGGGCCGTTTGCTCCCTCTACTGGATCAATTTCATTGTATAAGCCTTGATCGTGTAAGGCTTTTAGGTTCTCATCTAAAAATGCATTCAATACTTTTGACAAGCGTATCATCCTTTCCTAGGAACACTATTCTAGTTCCTAGTGTAGCACATGCATGCTATTAGAAAAATTACTTTGTTAATCTTTCGAATAGTGGGGCAGTTTTTTCTCGCCAAAGAGATGATGATACACAATTATCTAATAATCGACGGACTGTATACTCCGCTTCCGCATAACGCTTCGAATAACCCATTGCATCCTGCATTGCTTCTTTATACTTTGCCCGAATATCTTCAATTTGGACTCCTGCTTCCTGTGAAATTGCGCAATGTTTCCCTATATCGAAAATTTCATCCCCTAGTCTTCCGTCCTGTGGGTCAAAGATATGAGGCTCTGTACTATCAAAGATACAGAAATTCAATTCCGGGATAATAACCATATCAACAGAGTTTGAATCCAAGCCGCACCAAATAATTTGTGCATCGAGCCCTCTCGTATTTGCTTCGTCTGCTAAACCTTTCATTAAAGAAGATTTACCTGTACCTGGCTTCCCTTTGATCATCAATCTTCGAGTTACATTTTTTGTTATGCTATCTACTGTATTTTCGGCCCCTCTCGGTGTTAATGTTCCGAGTAAACGATGCGTGCGCATTCCTGTTTTATTTAAGACAATCGATTGGAAAACATCTGTCTTTAAATTTTCAACCTGGTCATTTAATGCCTGCCAGTTCATACAGCTCTGTGTGACTACTTCCCAATCATCATGGATCTTTATAGCATTATTCAGCTTCGAAATACACTTCTCACGCCATGACTCTCGTTCCGTCATTGCATCAGCGAGCTGTTCGCCAACCTTTTCAAGTTGGATTTCTTCTAAGCAATCATAAAATGACATCACCCGATGCTTTGTGCCAAGGAAAATCGGTTCAATCCCCCACCCCGATGACCATACAAATAGTCGATTACATCCTTGAACATACACCGCCTCAACAATATCCTCCAGCAAAGCATGCTTAAACCATTCCACCGCAAAGCCTTGTTTCACATAAAAATACCCAAGCTCTTTAAGAAGCTCCGATCCTTTAAACGTAGGTGCACCCTGCAAAATATAAACTAATTCAGCCTCTTCCATCATTTCTTTATATAAATGTTTAACTCCTTGCCCAGTCAGTGCGTGTCCATAATAATAGGTCACATTTCCGTTCAATTTCGATCCCCCTTTATCTTATGCCTTGCATTATATGAAGGGATCTTTTAAAAAATGAAGAGCTACTTTTATTTTTTACAAATAAAAGTAGCTTCTTATTTAATAGAATGGCTTCATGCCCTCTATATTACCAATACACTTCATTAATACCTTACGACAATAAGGTAACGAATATTGCACGATATAGCCTGATGTTAAAGCAATGACCACAGTACCAACGCCAACAGGACCTCCGAGTAACCAGCCAAAAATTGTTACAAGAACCTCGATACCCATTCGTGCTGTTTTAATCGTCCCGCCAAATTTTTCAACAAGAATCATCATTATTGTATCCCGTGGCCCCGCTCCCATATTCGGTGCAATATACATGCCACAGCCAAAGCTTAAAACAAATAAACCTACCACAAAATAAGTTATCTGTAAGACATAAATATTTGTTGACGGCAATAGCCAATTAAAAACATCTATAAATGATCCGATAAGTAGCATATTGAGCCATGTCCCGATTTTTGGCCATTCTCGTAAAATAATTGAAGTTGAAACAACAATTAAAAGCCCTGTTAAAATAGACCAAGTACCAATTGACAAACCAAAATTCTGAAATAAACCCACATGCAACACATCCCAAGGGCTCGTTCCTACGATTTTCCCTTTAATGGACATTGTAATTCCAAGCGACATCACCATTAAGCCACCAATAAAAAACGTCCAACGCCACCCCGTAATTTTCCTCATTTCATATCCTTCTCTCTATGTATGATATTGCTCTAACTGCACCCTATTTTCTACAAAAATCTTGAAGTATGAATTTTGGCTGTCTCCGTTGAAGAAAAGATTCTGCAAAGTATCTTATGCAATGTGTATATAGCGTTAATAGAGCTAGTAACAACTTCTCTAGGCGGAATTTTCATGTAGTTGAACACCTGAGCGATTGTACTATCAGTTCTTCCGCTTAGCTGAGCAGTTCTTCACCTTACCTGAGCATTTCTACTCTTACTTCCTGACAACTTAAATAAAAAAACTACCCAACGCATCATTCTTGGGTAGTGGTAATTGGTGCGAGCTTTGCCTTTGTCGCAGCGACTAAATCATCTAGCTGTACGTGGATTTGCATGCCGATTTTTCCAGCACTTACAATAATACTTCCTTGCTCCTTAGCCGACGCGTCGATGACAGTTGGATAAAGCTTCTTCATGCCGACTGGAGAGCATCCGCCTCGTGCATAGCCTGTATAGCCGAGTAACTCCTTGACAGGGAGCATGTCGATTTTCTTCTCGCCTACAACCTTTGCAGCAGCTTTTAAATCAAGCTCATCTGCTACAGGAATAACAAATACAAAAAGCTTTTGTGCACTTGCCTTTGCTACTAATGTTTTGAAAACACGAGAAACTGGATGACCAATTTTTTCAGCAACCGAAATTCCGTCAACTTGGCCGTCGCCAGTCTCATATTCAATTACTTCGAACTGTATTTTTTGTTGCTCCAATAATCTTATAGCATTCGTTTTCGCATGTTTTGCCTTAGCCATGTAAAAAACTCCTATCTGTAGCATTAGGCTATCATGGAGAACATAGGGTCATTTCCTGGTCGATAGCCGTCTTTCGCCATTTGAATATGAGTGACATATTTTTCAGAAGCGTATTTAAATGTTCGCGCCTTATATGCCTCTGCATAACTCTTACCGAAAATTGTATCCGCAAATGGATTTAATTTCAATTCCTTCGAAAAACGTTCTGGAACTTTAACTTCAATTACTTCACGCACAAAAGCAGGATCACTGTCACCTTTTTCTACCTCTTGACCATTTAGTTGCGTTTGCATGTGTTGAATTGCATTTGCACTTGCCGCTACACGTAAATCCTGTGGTGATGGTTGCGTGGGTGCTAGCGCTGTATTCCGCACCTGCTCTAGAATTTGTAACGTCTCCTCATCTGCTATAGGCACTTGCTCATGAGCGAGCACATTCTTTTTCGTTTGTTGCAAATCTTGAATGATTGCTTGCTGTTGAGGCGTGACTTCTTTAGATTCCTCTTTTTGTTGCTCATAGAGATCTTGATCTGTATGCCCTAATAGTAAATTTTCTAGTTCAAGCAATAACGGATTTTTCTTTGGCGGAAAATACAGTGAGTTTTTTCGATATGCATCACCTGCTTGTTTTCGTTGTAAAATCTTTTTACGATTATAGTGTGATGACATTCTTTCTTGTTCTATTACACTTGATAGTTTCATATAATTCACCTCGGCTTTCTAATTTAATATGCAAGTTACATAAAAGATATGATCAAATCTTTTATTTACTATACTCATACAATCTAAACAGTTTCTGTATCCTAATTATCGGAATTTTCTTTATAAAATTCAAGAGTTAATTAATACTAAGCTCCTAAAGAAATAAATCACTTTCGACAAAATAGGTATAAAGACCTCAACAAACCCCAAATATTCTATTCATTTAGTATTTCAATATTTAATTTCAATAAAATTTATTACTGTTACCACTTTATAAATGGTGTTAATTCACCACTAAAAAAACAGCCCTTTGGCAAGGACTGTTTCTATCTATTTTTTTTAGGTTTAATAAGAATACTTTTATAGGCTAGGTAACCAAGCCATGCTCCAAGTGTATTTAAAATTAAATCATCAATATCTGCCGATCCGACCCTAAAAATAAACTGGATAGTTTCTACCGCTAGACTAGAAAAAAAGCCTATACAAATAACTATCCAAGCTTGACGACACTTTTTTGATAATAGTGGTAATAAGAAGCCCATTGGGGTAAATATTAATAAATTGCCGAGTAAATTAATAATAATGATATCAACATTAAAATACTGAGAGTAATTTATATAGCGAAGAATTGTATCAAAGGGAACAAAATTTGTAGTTAATCGCCAGTTACTATAATCAAACAACCCTAATTCATCAAGAGAATATTCACCATTGAATAAAATAATGACTACATTCACTAGACGATCAATGACCAGTTTATAAAAAGCTATAATGGAATAAATACAAAAAAATATCCAACCTGTTATCTTGATCGGTAAATAATATGTATCTATCAACGAACGATAAGGTAACGGTAGCTTGGCACTACCCTGTATATTATTTTTTGTCATGCCTATACCACCTACTTCCCTGTATCCTCTCATAATTTTAATATGCCCCTCTTCCCCATGCAAGTGGTAATAATAAGATGGGTAAAGCGTTTTAAGGCATTTCTAGCACATTAGGAGTACTTTATCCCCCTATACTATACGTTTGTCCAGGTTCAATTAGAAAAGAGATGAATAAACAAATTTTAGCAAGATATCATCATCGACTTTCTATGATGAACAAAAAAAAGCTGCCTCAATTAAACTGAGACAGCATTATTTCAGACTTTATACAGGATTTACTCCATGCTTACGTTCTGAGAATAATAAGTACTTTGACATATAGAGCTCTAAACGTGATTCAAGTGCTTTTCTTAAATCATTTGGCTCAATAACATCGTCAATGATCAGCTCTGAGGCTAGACGATAGACATCGATTTCCTCTTGATATTCCTTGCGTTTCTCTGCAATAAAGCTTGCCTGTTCCTCTTTTGGGAGTTCAGCAATTTTATTTGCGTATACTGCGTTGACCGCAGCTTCTGGACCCATTACAGCAATTTGCGCGTTGGATAGCGCAATACAGCAGTCTGGCTCAAAAGCAGGTCCTGCCATCGCATACAGCCCTGCACCATATGCCTTACGAACAATGACCGTTAATTTTGGAACGGTTGCCTCACTCATGGCAAAAATCATTTTCGCACCATGGCGTATAATCCCTGCTTTTTCAACTTGCGTACCAATCATAAAGCCTGGTACATCTGCAAGGAAAAGAAGCGGAATATTAAACGCATCACAAAGTGAAATGAACTTTGCTGCTTTATCAGCTGAATCGTGGAACAAAACGCCCCCCTTTACGCGAGGTTGGTTGGCAATAATTCCAACCGATTGCCCATTAATGCGCCCTAGCCCTGTAATTAATTCAGGAGCGAATAATTTTTTTACTTCACAAAATGAATCTTCATCAATAATACGATCAATTAACTTATACATATCAAAAGGAACGTTCTGATTTTTCGGTATTAGTTCCTCAATCGATTTCTCAAATGAAGCTGGCGGTTTTGGAATCTCTACCTTCCCGCGCTCTGCAAAGTTGTTCGGGAAATAGCTCAAGTATTTACGGGCATAGGAAATGGCTTCCTGTTCTGTTTTAGCAAGTACATCTCCGCAACCGGAAACAGAACAGTGCATTTTCGCTCCACCCATTGTTTCCAAATCTACCTTCTCACCTATCACCATTTCCGCCATACGTGGGGATCCTAAATACATCGATGCATTGCCCTCTACCATGACTACAATATCGCAGAATGCAGGGATATATGCACCTCCTGCTGCCGAAGGTCCAAACAGTAAGCATATTTGAGGAATTTTACCAGAAAGCTTTACCTGATTATAAAAAATACGTCCTGCTCCTCTTCGACCAGGGAACATTTCTAATTGATCTGTAATACGCGCCCCTGCTGAATCGACTAGATACAGTAATGGGCAATTTAGCTTTTCAGCTGTTTCTTGAATACGAATCATTTTTTCTACTGTACGTTTCCCCCAAGAGCCAGCTTTAATCGTCGAATCGTTTGCTAAGACGCAAACAGTACGGCCATGGATTTTACCGATTCCTGTGACAACGCCATCTGCTGGTAGGTCACCTGCTAAGCAGTTCGCATACAAGCCATCTTCTGACTGAAGTCCATCATCTAATAATAATTCGAGTCGTTCACGTACAAATAGCTTTCCTTGTTGTGCATTTTTATCGTGATATTTTGGCAGGCCCCCTGCTAAAATTTGTTCCTTCATTGTTTTAGTCGTATTTTCTGTCGGTACATTGCTCATAGTTAATTCCTCCTTTTGCCGAATCGGTTACGCCTTAGCATAATTGCGTTAACACTTCGTATTTCTTCTCTCTTACATACACATAATTTTTACCTAGATTTCAGATCATCAACAAAGTGTGAGGTTGACTTCCATTCCGACTGGGCGCTTTGTTGCTGACGCTTCGCTTTCGCACAGAAAACATCCGCTTCGCTGCAGGGTCTCGGGCCAACAGATGTTTTTTGCGCGAAAGCGTAGTGCTAACGTAGCGGCAGCAACGTGTTTTGTCTGTGCGAAAGCGTAGCGACAGCAACAGCACAATGTTGATCACGAAGGCGTTATCACAGGACGTGATGGTTTTAGCCTTCGTTCCTCTATTGTTGATCCCCGAGGAGTCGCCCAGCCTCCACTCCAATCAACTTTTAGTCTTGGCATAGATTATCTTCAACTTTTGATTTAGGCATGCCTTTGCCTTTTGGTTAAATGCCTCCATTTATTTCCCTACATATTGCGGTGTTCGCTTTTCCTGGAAAGCTAGTAAGCCCTCTAATCGATCTTCTGTAGGAATCAGAGCATTATATGCAAGTGATTCGATTTTTAAACCAGTAGCTAAATCTACTTCAACACCTTGATTCATTGCGATTTTTGCCTGTACTAAAGAAAGCGGAGCATTTTTTGCCATTTCGAACGCAAGCTGCTGAGCCTTTTCAAGTACTTCATGTCCCTCATGAACATACTCTACAATACCGTAGCTTCTTGCTTCCTCTGCATTTAATCGACGTGCTGTATAAATTAATTCCTTCGCTTTTCCAATGCCAATTAGTCGCGGAAGTCGTTGTGTGCCTCCTGCCCCTGGGATGATGCCGAGAGATGTCTCTGTAAGGCCTATCTTTGCATGTGCAGCTGCAAGACGTAAATCACAGGCTAACGCTAGTTCGAGCCCGCCACCAAAAGCAACACCATTTAATACGGCGATAACTGGTTGAGCGAGTGCTTCTACTTTCGCTACTGTTGCCCCGATTAATTGCACAATCTGCTTTACTTGTCGGTCTGGCATCCCTTTACGCTCTTTTAAATCTGCTCCTGCGCAAAAAGCTTTTTCCCCTGCCCCTGTTAGTAAGACGACTCGCACTGCCGGATCACCATTTATGTTGTCGAGTGTCGTGCTCAGTTCTTGGAGTAATTGTACAGACATTGCATTCGCAGCTTCAGGTCTGGAAAGTGTGATAAGCCCAATGCAACCATCTAATAATTCAAAGCGAACGAGTTGCGTCATAATTGACTTGCACTCCTTTCATTACGGGCAATTGCCATTTGTTTAGAGGCAACTGCTTTCCCTAGTTTCTGTTCAATAAATAGCGCCGCCTCTAGCACTTTATTCAGTTCTACACCCGTGTTAATACCCATTCCATCTAATAAATACAATAAATCCTCTGTGGCTACATTACCTGATGCTCCTTTGGCATATGGACAGCCTCCAAGCCCACCAAGTGCGCTATCAAACTTGGTAATTCCCATTTCTAAAGATTTAACAATATTCGCTAGTGCTGTGCCACGTGTATCATGAAAATGCATCGCAAAATTTTCCACAGGGTATCTTTTTAACAATTCTTCTAAAAGACTTTCCACCTGTGTCGGTACACCAACACCAATCGTGTCACCAAGCGAAATTTCATCGACACCCATTTCTAATAATTTTTCTGTTACTCGCAAAACCTTTTCTGGTTGTATGTAGCCTTCATATGGACACCCAATCACCGTTGAGATATAACCTCGGACATTTTTATGCGCTGCCTTTGCCCCTACAACTACTTCCTCTAATATCGGGAATGTTTCATTAATTGCTTTATTTATATTGCTTTGATTGTGGCTTTCACTTGCCGACATAAAAATGCTCACTTCATCTACTTCAACCTGCAATGCACGTTCTAATCCACGCATGTTCGGTACGAGTGCCGCATACGTTATATCTTTTTGGCGTTTAATGGCTTGAAGTACCTCCACTGCATCTGCCAGCTGTGGAATCCACTTCGGATGCACAAAAGAAGTTACCTCGATATAATTCAATCCAGTTTGGCTAAGTAAATTCACTAGCTGTACTTTATCGGCAGTTGCAAGATGCATTTTCTCATTTTGCAAACCGTCACGAGGACCTACTTCCTTTAACGTTACATGCTTTGGTAGCTGCATAAAGAAGCCTCCTTATTCGATTTCTAAAATATCATCATCAACGTTAATGAAATCCCCTTCGTTCGCAATGATTTTTGTTACTACGCCATCTTCTTCTGCTGCAATAGGAATCTCCATTTTCATCGACTCTAAAATTGCCACATCTTGTCCTGCTGTTACTTTCTCGCCCTCTGCTACAACGATCTTCCATACTGTTCCTGCCATGCTCGCTTTAACTGTTGCCATTGTAAATCCCTCCAAATGTATGAATGTATGAATGTATGAATGTACGGATAACGCATTCGCACTAATTGTTTAAGTGCGAATGCTTTAATTCACTTCGTTTCCGCTAATTGAGGTAGATAATATTCATCTACAAATTTAGTTGTTGTATAGCCCTTTAAAAATTGTTCATGTGTGACTGTTTTTAACAGCATCGGAATATTTGTTTGAATTCCTTCTACTTTATACGCTTTAAGTGCCTCAATAAGTCTTTCACATGCAATTGCTCGTGTTTCTCCCCACACTACTAATTTGCTAATCATTGGATCGTAAAAAGGTGTTACCGTAGTACCAGCCTCTACTCCGCATTCATGACGAATACCTTCACCTGTAGGTAATTCAAAAGCCGTGATTGTGCCTGGAGAAGGGAAAAAGGTCGAAGGATTTTCGGCGTAGATACGTACTTCAATCGCATGCCCTTTTCTTTGTATGCTATCGCGAGTAAATGCTAATGGTTGTTTAGCTGCAATCTTTAATTGCTCCTCTACAAGATCCAGCTTTGTAATTTCCTCTGTCACTGGATGCTCCACCTGTAGACGAGTATTCATCTCTAAGAAATAAAAGTTTTGCGCTGCATCTACTAAATACTCAATCGTTCCAGCATTCACATAGCCAATATGCTGAACTGCCTTGACTGACGCATCTAGCATACTTTTTCTTGTTTCTTCAGAAATGAAAGGAGATGGTGCCTCCTCAACTACTTTTTGATTTCTGCGTTGAATCGAGCACTCACGTTCAAATAGTGGTACGACATTGCCATCATGGTCCGCAATAATTTGTACCTCAACGTGATGAGGATTAGCAATAAATCGTTCCATATACATCGTGCCATCACCAAAGAATGACTGTGCACGCTTTTGATTTCCTTCAAAGGCTTTTGCCAATTCCTCTGCATTTTCAACGAGTTGCATTCCGATACCCCCACCGCCAGCAGAGGCTTTTAACATAATTGGATAGCCTAGATGGGAAGCAATTTCTATAGCTTCTGTTACATCTTTCACCGGTGCCTCTACGCCTTCAACTATTGGTACACCTGCTGCCTTCATTGTTTTTCGGGCTTCTAATTTACTACCCATCGAAGCAATCACGTCCGCACTTGGCCCAATAAAAACTAAGCCCGCCTCTGTACAACGTTTAGCAAACTCAGCGTTTTCTGATAATAAACCATAGCCTGGATGAACAGCGTCAGCACCGCTTTCCTTCGCCACCTCAAGAATACGATCAATATTTAAATAGCTTTGTGCAACAGGTGGTTTTCCGATACAGAACGCCTCATCCGCTTCCTTAACATGTAAGCTTTCAGCGTCAGCCTCGGAATATACCGCAACTGTTTGAACATTTAGTCGTTTGCATGTTCTTATAACACGCCTTGCTATCTCTCCACGATTTGCAATTAAAATCTTCTTGAACATAACACCGGCCCCCTTTTTACTTCACTGTTGCACCAAAACTCTCTCGCAATCTATATTTTTGGACTTTTCCTGATGCAGTCATCGGATAGTCGTCGATAAAGAAAATATGCCGTGGTATTTTATGTCTAGAGATTTTATCCCGACAATAATCCCGAATCTCTTCCTCTGTTGCCTGCTCTCCTTCTCGCAAAATGATCCAAGCTGCCGCTTCCTCTCCATAAACAGGATCAGGAACACCTGCAACTTGTACATCTGCAATTTTTTGGTGTGTGTAAAGGAATTCTTCAATTTCTCGAGGAGACACATTTTCACCACCACGAATAATCATATCTTTTAAACGCCCTGTTACACGTACATAACCCGCCTCATCCATCGTTGCCAAATCCCCGGTATGCAGCCAACCAGCCTCATCAATTGCAAGAAGCGTTTCTTCTGGGTTTTTATAGTAACCTTTCATGACATGATAGCCTCTCGTACATAGCTCCCCTTGCTCATTCGGCGCAGCTTCTTCGTTGGTACCAGGAATGACAATTTTAACTTCTAGATTTGGCAATGCGCGGCCAACTGTTTCAACCTTTAACATTAGCGGGTCATCTGCTCTCGTTTGTGTAATAACAGGTGAGGATTCTGTTTGCCCGTAACAAATCGTAATATCCTTCATCCCTATTTTGTCGATAACGGCCTTCATCACCTCAATAGGACAGTTAGAGCCAGCCATTACTCCAGTACGCAACGTTGATAGATCAAAAGACTCAAAATTCGGTAAATTCAGTTCACTAATGAACATCGTTGGTACGCCATGTAACGCGGTACACTTTTCTTTTTCAACCGTTTGTAACACCTCGGCAGCTGAAAATTCCTGTACTGGCACCATCGTCCCGCCACTAGTTGTAATTGCTAATGTTCCAATTACACAGCCAAAGCAATGGAAGAATGGGACAGGGATGCACAAGCGATCTTCATAAGTTAAACGCATACATTCTGCAATATTAATCGCATTATTGACTAAGTTATAATGCGTTAACATAACACCTTTCGGAAAACCTGTTGTTCCCGAAGTATATTGAATATTAATAACATCATCATAATGAAGCTCTTGCTGTCTTTGATCTAATTGCTCCTCTGTTATTTGCTCTGCAGCAGATAAAACATCAGACCAGTTTAGCACTCCAGGGTATTTTGTCTCGCCAATTAAAATAACATTTTTCAATAAAGGTAGTCGCTTTGATTGCAAATTACCTGGTTCACAATGTTCAAGCTCTGGACATAACTCTTGCAGTGTATTCAGAAAAGAATGGTCTCGATAATTTTCAATTAAAATAATCGTTTTTGCATCGGATTGCTTCAATAAATATTCCAACTCGCTTGAACGATAATTAGTGTTGACAGTTACGATAGGAGCACCCATTTTACCTGTACCAAATTGCAGCTGTACCCATTCCGGGACATTGGTCGTCCATACTGCAATATGCTCGCCCTTCTCTATTCCAAGAGCCATCAACCCTTTAGCTACTAAACGACTTTGCCGATTGAGCTCCTCGTAGGTCATACGTAAATCCCTGTCTGCATACACTAGTGCTTCCCGCTGTGGATACTTTTCAGATTGTTCATCTAGCAATTGACCAATAGTTTGATACACAAGTTCTGCCATGAAAATCCTCCTTATTTATGCCATTTAAGATAATTAACAGCCAAATTAACAGCCAATTAGACGAGAAATAACGAGACGTTGAATTTCAGACGTTCCTTCACCGATTTCCATTAACTTAATGTCACGCAGATGACGCTCTACGTCGTATTCTTTCATATATCCTGAACCGCCGTGAATTTGAATGGCTTGATTACAAGTGCGGAAGCCCATTTCAGAAGCAAATAATTTTGCCATTGCCGCTTCCTTCCCGAACGGTTTCTTTTGATCTTTAAGCCATGCCGCCTTATGTACTAACGTACGTGCAAGCTCTATCTCCATTGCCATATCGGCTAATTTAAATTGTATTGCCTGAAGTTTTGATATTGGTGCACCAAATTGTTCACGTTCTTTTGCGTATTTTAATGCTTTCTCATAAGCTGCCTGTGCAATTCCTACAGATAATGCTGCTATAGAAATACGCCCGCCGTCTAAAGTATTTAAAAATTGACTAAATCCTCGTTTTTCATCCCCTAAAAGATTAGCCTTTGGTACACGAACGTTTTGCAAAATAATCTCACACGTATTAGAGCCACGTACGCCCATTTTGTCGTAATTGCAGTTGATCGTTACGCCAGGAGTATTAGTCGGTACAATGATAGCTGAGATAATTTTTTTACCATCTTCACGTTTACCTGTCACTGCTGTCACAATAATTTGACGTGAATGGCCAGCATTTGTGATCCAGCATTTTTCACCATTAATGATGTAATCATCACCATCAATTACGGCTGTTGTACGTGTCCCACCTGCATCTGAACCTGCATTAGGCTCTGTTAAACCAAACGAACCTAATGTTTCCCCCTTCGCTAACGGAACAAGCCATTCCTGCTTTTGCTCCTCTGTGCCGAAATTGTAAATAGGTGAAGCACCTAAGCTAACTGCTGCTGCATAGCTTAATCCTGTGCCGCCACACGCACGACCGATTTCTTCAACAGCAAGTGCATAGGAAACCGTATCTCCGCCTGAACCGCCGTACTCTTCAGGAAATGGGATACCTAATAAGCCTAGCTCTGCCATCTTTTTAAAACTCTCTATTCTCATCGTCGATGTCTCGTCAACCTCACGAGCATACGGTTTAATTTCATTTTCAGCAAAATCACGCACCATGTCTCGAATCATCGCTTGCTCTTTCGTTAGTTCAAAGTTCATTCCCAGTCCCCCTAATGTTTAATGTGCCATAGCAGATTTCGTTCAGATGTCAGTTGCCAAAAATCAATTATGCCTCGGCATAATTGCGTCCGGAATCGGCTTTGTGCCTAGGCCTGCACGATGCAGGTCAGTTAGCCGTTATCGCATGAATGCGATGATTTTAGGCTAACATCCCCTAAGAACTCCTTTCCGATTCCGTGACATCCGCCGGAGGCTTTGGGCCAACAGATGTTTTTTGCGCGAAAGCGTAGTGCTAACGCAGCGTCAGCGGCATGATGTTGGTCACTCAGTCGTGTGTTGCTGTCGCTGCGCTTTCGCACAGATAAATTGCCACAGGACGTGGCGTTCTTAGACTGAGTTCCTTTATTTCAACGGGTATTTGGACACCCGTTGAAATAAGTTAATACCGACTAGTCGGTTTGTATTAATTATTAATAAAACCAGTTTTTGCTACTGGCTACCCCTTTACCATAAATTGAACGGCTTCTTCCATTGCTTGTTCAGTGACAATCGCACGCAATACCATATCCGTAAATACTTCTGTAATTTCCTCCATTGTTAATGGACCTGATTGCTTAAACCATTTATATGTCCAGTTAATCATCCCAACAATAGCCATCGTTACGATAGTACAAGGTAGTTCCGTACGAAAATCCTTTGTTTGCTGGCCTTCCGCTATGACTTTTTGTAAAATATCCCGATATTGATCACGTTTTTTATGAATAATTTCACTATATTCCTCTGGTAATGAACGACTTTCCTCATAAAAAACAGTAATATGTGCTTGGTACATATCAAATACTTGTGTCAGTGTTTGCAGCATTGCACATAAACGTGTAATTGGTGTATCGTATTTGTCATATGCCTCCTGTGACTGTTTAATAACATATGAAATAAATACATCGTGAATTTCATACAACAATTCATCTTTCGATTTAAAATTATGATAAAATCCACCCTTTGATGCACCAATATATTCAACAATGCGATCAACAGTGACATTGCGATAGCCATCTTCCTGAAATAGCACTACAGAAGCGTCAACAATGCGTTGTTTTAATGTTTTCTTTACCATAGGCATCTATCATCCTTCTTATAACTCTTTACTCCATCACTCCTTATAATTAGAAAAAGTTTTGGGTCATCGCCATAGCATGGGTTGATTTCCGTTCCGGCTGGGCGCTTTCCTGGGGGGCGTCCGATGAGCCGCTTCACTCACGCTGCTCGCTCCAGGGTCTCGGGCCAACACGATGTTGGTCACGAAGGCGTTATCACAGGATGTGATGGTTTTAGCCTTCGTTCCTCTTTCGCTGATCCCCAAGGAGTCGCCCAGCCTCCACTCCAATCAACTTACGCATATGGCATATATTTTAGCAAAATGCCATACCATCTCTCGATGACGAAACCTGATTTTTCTTAATTATAAAAAAACTATGACACCATTAATATAGCATTCGCAAAAATTAGTGTCCAGCTTCAAGATAGATTTTATTTATAATTACGAGAATTTATTCTACATAAAGCAGAATTTCGCAGTTCGGCACAAGTGAACAAACATACACTTACTGTATGAATTCAACCTTGTTCTCATTACTAATATCCTAAAAAAATTCCCTAGCGCTGTACAATAACGCTAGAGAATCTCAAAAACAATTTATAAAGATTTTGGTATTTTACGTAGCCACGAGATGATAATCGCAATGATTAATGCAAAACCTAAATACCCCATTGTTGAATAAACCTTGCCAACTAATGTCGTGAACCCTACTAAACTCGCGACAAAGCCTATTAAGCCAATCACCACAATACCCAATTTAAAATATTGATGATCAGGCGCTATAAAACGTACTGTAAATGCATAAAGCATCCCTACAGCTGTATTGTACATCATGCCTAATAAAGCAATGGACATTAAGATACCCACTACAGGATGAATTTGTTTTGCTAGCTCTAATGTCGGCATTGCAGCCCCACTAACTACGTCCATTTTAACGAACATAGCGATATTAATTAGTATGATTAAGACACCGAGCATTCCCCCCCCAAGAAGACCGCCTAAACCAGCAATATTACGCTCTTTTACTGTTCCCCCCATAACAATTAACATCGCAGTACCAGCAGCTATGTTATAAGATACATAAAGCAGAGCCCCAAGTATCCAATTTGAAGCCGCAGATGTTTGCCCTTTCGCTAACACATTCTGTTCTGCAATGGTTAAGTCCATTGTGAAAATGGAGTAAATTAAAATAATAAAAACGATTCCCATTAAATATGGTGTCACTAAAGCTATTATATTAATAATATTTTTTACATTTAATAGCAATGTTAAAATCGTAATGATTACCATAAAAATACTGCCAATCATCGGATTTATACTAAACATTTGCTCGAATGTTGACCCCGATCCAGCAAACATAACAACCGCAACACCAAATAAGAAGAATGTAATGACAATATCTAATAGTACCCCAACATAACGTCCACCAATTTGATATATAACATCTTTATGGGATGTCGTTTGTGAATCCGCTCCTAATTGCGCTAGACTCATCCCTAAAAAGGCAAATGCAATTGTTGCGACAATTCCTCCTGCTATACCGTAAAGACCAAAGCTCGTAAAGTATTGCATAATTTCTTGTCCTGATGCAAAGCCAGCACCAACGATTAATCCTACAAACGCGCCACCTATCTGCCAACTTTTTTTCATAGAACACCTGCTTATCTAATCAATTATATTCATAGGCTTCCTAACGAGATATACTTCTTGTACTACTCAGGTCACGCTATTTATATGTTTTCTGCGCTACTGTGAATAAATCGATTGTCTCCCTGTTCACTTCATAGCCGATACCCGCTTTGTGGGGAACTTCAATATAACCGTCCTTCACCACAACTTCTGGGTCGATAATATCCTTTTCCCAATAACGACTTGAACCTGCAGTATCTCCAGGTAAAATAAAATTCGATAATGTAGTTAATGCCACGTTATGTGCACGACCAATACCAGACTCAAGCATGCCTCCACACCAGACCGGAATGTTATTTGCTTCACAATAATCATGTATGTTCTTTGCTTCTGTTAAGCCACCAACACGTCCAATTTTAATGTTAATAATTTTAGTACTGCCTAACTCAACAGCTTTACGTGCATCCTCTAACGAATGGATACTTTCATCCAAGCAAATTGGCGTATCAATTAATTTTTGTAATGCTGCGTGGTCAATGATGTCATCTGACGCCAATGGTTGCTCGATCATCGTTAAATTAAAAGCATCTAGCTGCTTGAGCGTTTCAGCATCTTCGAGACGATAAGCTGAATTTGCATCCGCCATAAATGCCACATCAGGGAACGCTTCACGTAATGTACGCATGACTTCTACATCCCAACCTGGCTTGATTTTGATTTTCATTCGTTTATAGCCTTCTTTAACAAAACCATCTACTAACGCTACTAAGTCCTCGATTGATTTTTGAATACCAATACTGATTCCTACTTCAATGTTGCCCTTTTTGCCACCGAGTGCAGCTGCAAGTGATTGATTCGTCTGTTGAGCATAAATATCCCAAATAGCACCTTCAATCGTTGATTTCGCCATATTATTTTTGCGAATCGGTTTAAATAGCTCATTGACCTCATCCGGATGCTGAAGCTCTTTATTTAAAATAAGAGGAATTAAAAAATCCTCTAGCATATGCCAGTTCGTTTGCAATGTTTCCTCGTTGTACCAAGGTGAATGGAACGCTACAGATTCTCCCCAACCGACTGTTCCTGCTTCATCTTTTGCCTCTAAAACTAAAAAGTCTTTATCATCAAATGTGCCAAAACTAGTTGTAAATGGTTCTTTTAATTTCATTTTTAAATGTCTAATGGTAATTTCTGCAATCTTCATATTCGTTTGCTCCTTCCAGACCTAAAGTTTCTAATTTTACGAGAACATACTCGTTGTAATGTTCTTGCTGTTGCAATTGAACTGCCGCATAACCTTGTGCAAATAATCGTTGTAATATATATCTCGTTTTGAAGCGCCAGTCCAATGCTAATGTTGGATCTTGCAGCTTCAATGCTTGAAAATCCTTTGGCACAGGTAGTGTATATAAATCTTTGTTATATTTTAAATTTTCAGTTATATTCAAGTGTGGAAATCCTTGTTCATTTAGTACACAGCTTGCCACTGGTATGGCATCCGTTGTATCTATTGAAACATTTTTACTTACGTAATCAGAGGTTATATACCAGCACACCTCAAAACGATCTGAAGGTAATCCCTTATTTAAGCCATCCTGCATTTCACCGTAGCAGTTTTCTATATACGTATAACAAATACCCTTTAATTTGGACAGATTGAGAAAACCATTTCGTGTTTCCAGCGGATCAAAGGTCCACACCATTAAATCGTAACCCCGCTCAATAGCAATAGCTTGCTGGGCATATTTTAATTGTTCACCTATTCCTTTGGAGCGGTAATTTTCATCTATCCCTAACATATGGGAGCATAGGTAACTTTTGCCCTCTCGAAATCCCGAAAAGCCATAGCTAAAGCCAACTAATTGATCACCATCAAAGGCACCAACAACGATACCGCCATTTTTCACAGCCGTTAAAGTTTGATGAATGGGAATAGAAGGCATGCTCCAAACGTCATATTCCAATTGTTGAACTTGCTCCAGCTGTTCGATTGTCTTTATTTCCCTTACGTCAATCATTGCTATCACTTCTTTCTATACTTTATCCCATATTAACGGCCTAACTTAGGGTCTATAAAGCTCTTAAAATAGCTCTCGTAATAATGTTCACACCTGTAATAAGCCGCTCTCGATTAAAGGTCATTTTCGGATGATGTAATCCTGGTGTTACACCACAACCTAAGCCAAGCATTGTTGCTTTCAGATTCGGACGCTCATACGTATAAAAATGGAAATCTTCTCCTCCAGGAGTGACGACTGGTGAAGCGCATGCTTTTTCACCGACTGTGTCAACAATAGCCGAATTCATATGTTGTAATGCCTCATCATTCACTAACGCTGCAACAATAAATGCATCAACATGTAAGGAAATTTTCGCACCATACATCGCTTCTACCGATGCCTTTACACGTTCAATACCATCTGTGATAGCTTGCATTACTTCATTTGTTTGTGCTCGTGCATCAATACTAAATGTTGCTTTCCCAGGAATAATATTTGTAGCAGTACCTCCTGCATTAAATTGCGTCATTTTAACTGACGCTGAGACAGTGGGGTCCGTCCAAATTTTTTGTAAACCTTCTACAATCGCTGCCCCTACCTCAATAGCATTAATGCCAAGTTCAGGTCGTGCGCCATGTGCCTCTTCTCCAATAATGGTCCCAGTAAAAAGCTTTGCCGCACCATGGTACAATGCTGGGGCATACGTTCCGTCCTGTAATTCTTTTAATGGACGAACATGAACACCAAATAAGTATTTTAGATGATCAATAAGCCCCTTCTCAACGAATGCGCGAGCTCCCTGTGCCTTCTCTTCAGCAGGCTGGAAAAGAATACGTACAGCGCCGGGAAGTAAATGCTCCATATCCTTTAACACTAGTGCCGTCCCAATAGCCATCGTCATGTGACCATCATGACCACAAGAATGATTGGCCTTAAATTCACCATCTACTTCCTGCCATAATGCATCAATATCCGTACGAAATCCGACTCTCGGTATCCCTTCCCCGATATCTACATACAGTCCCGTCATATCCTCGAACAACTGAGGCTCCATCTGTGCCTCCTTCAATAAATTGGCGATGTATTGCGTTGTCTTCTTCTCCTGCCAGCTAATTTCCGGATGCTCATGAAGATGTGTAAAAATATCAGCCAATCTCGGCTGTAAGTTTTGTAAAGCTTGGTTCATTTTATTCAACTCCATCGATTTGCTAAAAAGCTATTTTGGAAATCATCATATTTTACGCGTTGATTTTCATAATAGTCGTGATCTTGTGCAGTCATACCTGCAATTAGTGTATTTAAAAATGAGATCAGTGCAGGCATTGCATCAATCGTAGACATTTCCTGTTGTTCATTCACAAAAGTAATCGTCGCATATTGCGTGATAGGCGCAATTTTAGAATCCGTAATACCAATAATCTCACAATGTTTTTCTTGAATTTCAGCTGCCAACTGAATCGGTTCTTTAAAATAACGATGGAACGACAAAATAATGACTACACTGTCCTCATCAATTTCTTGTAAAGCTCTAATGATTTCACTAGTTTCAAAATCTAAAAGCGCTACGTTAGGACGTAACATATTTAACGTAAAATACAACCATTGTGCCGCTAAATGAGAGGACCCATTCCCAACAATATAGATTTTTTTCTTCGTATGCAGCAGGATGGCAGCACGATTAAAATCTGCCTCGTTAATGTTCTTAGCAACATTTAAAATACTCGATGCATCCTTTTCCATTGTTTTTTCATAAAAACGTGGCGTTTCAAAAAGTGCCTGCTTTGATTGCAAATAACTGTGCAAGCTACTAGCATTGCCTTCATTGAATAGCTGCATCGTAATCTCCCGCTGCAACTCAGCATAACCCGATAATCCTATAGCGTAGCAAAAGCGGATAACCGTCGTTTCACTTACCCCTGCCTTCTCCCCCACATATGCAGCTGAATGAACACCGACAGTCTGCAAATTTTTGAGGATAAAGATCGCTACCTTTTGCTGACTCTTCGAAAGCTCCTGGTATTTATGTTGAATGACTTGTTGAATTGTTTGATTATCCATTATAGAAGTACGTCCTTCTAATTTTATTTTTTGAAGTTTAAACTTCATTTTCATGTTACATACAGTAGCATAAATATTTTCACAATTCAACATATTTTCTGAAATTTCTGTTTATAACGAATGAAAAAGCGGGAATGTTAATTTATTTAACACTCCCGCTGTTTTATTATTTATAACTATTCGTCAAACTTCATCCCTTTTAACAAATCCGCAAACGCATTATTAATAGGTTCAGCTTCTTTTTCTTGCTGCTTCATGTATTTCTGCACGCTACGCTTATCTACTTTGCCACCGCCTTCTTTTTTACGGCGAGCTTCAAAAGCAGATAGTTTCTCACGATATCCACATTTACATACAAAGATTTGGCCATCACCTTCACCACGTAGTTCTAGCTTTTTCTTACACTGCGGGCATCGTGCGTTTGTGACGCGAGATACGTTTTTACGATGTCCACAATCACGGTCTTGGCAGACAAGCATTTTGCCTTTTTTACCGTTGACTTCAAGCATTGGCTTGCCACAATCAGGACAGGACTTTGTTGAGATATTGTCATGCTTATATTTTTTATCACTTGCTTTAATTTCAGCGACTATTTCTTTCGTGTGCATTTTCATTTCATTGATGAACACGTCTTTTTTTAACTTACCTTTTGAAATTAGCTCAAGCTTTTGTTCCCACTCGGCTGTTGTCGCAGGAGAACGTAATTCTTCAGGCACTAAGTCAAGCAATTGACGACCTTTAGATGTAATGTAAATTTCTTTGCCGCCACGTTTTTCAATTAAGAATGAATTAAATAGCTTCTCAATAATATCTGCTCGTGTTGCAACTGTCCCTAACCCGCCTGTTGATTTCAACGTATCTACAAGTTTCTTGTCGTTCGTTTCCATATACTTCGTAGGATTTTCCATAGCTGATAGTAATGTCGCTTCTGTAAAACGTGCTGGTGGTTTTGTTTGACCAGATGTTTGGGCAATTAACTTTGTTTTTAACACTTGTCCTTGTTCTAAACGAGGAAGCAGTTGCTCTTTGACATCATCCGTTGATTCTTCATCATCAAAACGATTTTGATATACTTCTTTCCAACCAGCAATAGTGACTGTTTTCCCTTTGGCAATAAATTTCTCATTACCGATTTGAGCTTGTACTGTTAATTGCTCATATTCTTGTGCTGGGAATAATACAGCTAAAAATCGTTTTACTACTAAATCATAAATTTTACGCTCTTTATCATTGAATGCAGATAAGTTCACATAGCCTTCAGTTGGAATAATAGCATGGTGATCGGATACTTTACTGTCATCTACAAATGATTTATTCGCTTTAATCGGCTTAGTTAAAATTTTATTCGTAAATGTACGGTATTCGCCGATGCCACATGCTTTTAGACGCTCAGGTAATGTGCCTACAATATCAGATGATAAATAACGTGAATCCGTTCGAGGGTATGTCAGCACTTTATGAGATTCATATAGCTTTTGCATAATATTTAATGTTTCTTTTGCCGAATAGCCAAATAATTTATTGGCATCTCGCTGTAATTCTGTTAAATCATAAAGACCTGGGGCAAATGAAAATCGGTAAATTTGGCAATTCTGTCATTAACGTCACTAGGTATTGATAGAAATCGATGCCGTTTGCTTTTGCCGTTTCAGCCAAACTTAAACAGATGGCATTCGCTTTAGCACCGGCTTCACTAACAGAAAAAAGCCAGTTCTTGCGACCAATCACAGTTGGGCGAATCGCATTTTCAGCTGGATTATTATCGATTTCAATCCTACCGTCGAACAGAAAAGCTTTTAAACCGTGGATACGATTTAATGTGTATTCTGCAGCTTTGGCTAAGGCATTTTTTCCGAAGAAAGGTGATTCATCCACCCATTTTAAGAATTTCTCTACAATCGGCTTTGAATGTTTTTGCCTTGCTTTTCGGCGTTTACCTGGTGAAAGATGCTTAAATTGGCGTTCTAAATCATATAGTTGATCACAATAATCGACGCCAATTTTGCCGTTTTTGCTATCAGCTTTCAGCTTTCAGCCAATAGCGTCGCACATGCGCCCAACAGTTGGCGAACGTAACGTCAGGTAGATTCCCGTATGCAGAATAACCATCACAAATCACAGTTCCTTGAAAACCAGCTGTAAAGTCTTCTAATACAGAACGGCTTCTCGATAAAGCGCTTTGAAAAAGAACGATGATCGGCCCTTGACTTGGCACGCTTCGGAACACCCAATTATAGGCGTTCGATTGACCAGATTTTCCGTCTGAACGTTTGATTATTTGCGCATAGGTTTCATCCACATGTAGAACAGA
>NZ_JBNNVG010000008.1:0-142222 GCF_050280425.1 Lysinibacillus sp. NPDC093190
TCAACTGCTTGTAATTTATCTTCTACAGTATATTTAGCCATAGAAAAACTGCACCTCCAATTGTTAGATGTGTCTAACAATTGGGGTGCAGTTCAATTCTCCGATGAGCTACAGGGTTCTCTACATATCATAATATAATATTCATTCAGAAACATCTTGGAACGTTATACCAGGGAAAACGGTACAAATCTTATCATAAAAAACTCTTGTTTATATATTTTCCTAACAGATCACTGAAAATCTTCCTCAATGTACCCATCTTTTATTTTAACAATTCGATCACATATAGCAGAAACTGTTTCGTCATGTGTTACTAAAATAAATGTTTTTCCTTCTTGATTTATTTTCTTAAAAATATTTAAAATAAGCTTTTCCGTTTCTTCGTCTAATGAACCTGTTGGTTCATCAGCTAAAATAAGTTCTGGTTCGTTAATTAATGCTCTTGCAATTGCTACTCTCTGAGCTTGACCACCAGATAATTCTCGTGGATATTGAAAAGCTTTGTCTTCTAATCCCAACTGCTTTAGTAAAGAAAACACCTTAGATTTTACTTCCCCTTTACTTTTTTTGGAATATAATAAAGGCAGAGATACATTATCAAATATATTTTTTTCCTCTATTAAAGCGTAATTTTGCAAAATAAAACCAATATTTTCTTTTCTCCATGAAGTAGTTTCTTTGTAGCTAAGTTCTGTAATGTCTGTATCATAAAAATAATAATTTCCACTTGTCGCCTGTTCTAATCCCCCTAGTATATGTAACAAAGTTGATTTTCCTGTACCACTACGCCCTTTTATTGCAAGCATTTCACCTTTTTTTACTGTTAAATTAATTTCTTTTAATACATCTTGATTTCTCTTTCCAATACTATAAGATTTTTTCAATTTAGTTAGCGTAATCAATATTCTACACCTTTTTCTTTAATAAATTAGATATATCTAAATTTTTAATTCTAATATATAAAGGCAACATCCCCAATATTGTAATCACTAATCCTATACTAATTAATAAAAAGTAATAAGACATTGGCATAATCCCCACAAATGTAATACCTATAAAAGCAAAACTAATACTTAAAAACATAATAAAAAGTACTTCTACAAACATATAACTTAAAATATTATATAATGTTGCTCCTGAAATAAAATGAATGGAGTACTTTTTTATATTTATGTTCCATTTCATAATGAATGATAAGAAAATACTAAATATACAGAAACAAAATAATATGACTACTAACATAATCAGTAAATTCATATTTTGATTAAACATTGACATCATTAAATCTATTCCTACACCATTAGCACCTATTACTGTTAAATCGTAAAAATTAGTAGATTGTGAAATTTCATTTATTATTTTTCTTACTTGTAAAGTATCTTTTTCTGTAAAAACTTGACCATTAATAAGTTGCAAATATTGTCTTTTCTGAAAGGTATTATCATCTTCATTTAATGGTTCTTGTTCTAAAATTAAGCTTGGCATTATTATATGTTTATCTGTATAAAATTCTATATTTTCTCTTACAGGTAATATTGTATCTGATTTCAATATCCCTACAACTTCAGCTTCCATTTGTTTAAATATATACTCTATTTTGAGTTTATCACCTATTTTATACATAGATTTGTAGTCAGATCCTAAAATTATTGGAATTACTTTATTATCTGTATACAAAAAGTCTTCAGTTTGAAATTTCCTTCCTTGTTCTAATTCAACATCAAATGTATTAAGTACCTGCTCATTTATTTGTAAAGATTTAACCCTTTTGTATTGTTTTCCATCAATATCATAAGGAGGGAGCACCCCATCTCCTTCACCGTATCCTTCCAAATATGTATCATTTCCATTAAAATCACGAACTCCTATTGGCTGTAATGCAGTGTTTAAATAAATGAAATCTTTACTTTTTCCGAGGTGATTATAAAAATCCTTCAAAATCCTTAGACTATTTTCATTCCTTACAAATTGTTCCTCTTTTTCACCAAATAAATTATCTGATAATTGATAAATATTTTTCCCTTCATATTGTGCGTAAAAACTCTTTGTCCTTGAATCTACATTATTAAAATGCAAAAACAAAACCGATAGTAACACAAATAATACCGTTGCTTGTATAAAGAGCAATATAGAAAAAAATTTCTTCTTTAATAAACTCTCTTTTACTTCCATAAAAATTTGTTTCAATTCGATTTCAACACCTTCATACAATTTTTCGAAGAATAAATAAGGCTAGATAATAAAAATAATCCTAAAGTAAAAATGATCATATATAATAATCCTATGAAAAAGATTTTATGATATATACCCGAATGAATCATATATATATCAATATTAAATATTAAAAACAATAAAATCCCCGCAACATAAGATCCTAAAGATATAAACATATATTTTTTACATACTGAACTATAAATTACAAAAGATCGATGTCCAATTAAATATTGCATAGCAATTAATATTCTCTTTTTATAAATCCAATAACTTGAAAATAATATATTCATAGTTAATACAATTATAGAAAGAAAAGTTAAAATCTTATTATTAATCTCTTCACTTTTAAACAGTCTCTCTGTTCCTTTTACTTTATTCTCTATTTGAAAAATCGAATCATCATTCATAAAGAATGTCTTTAATTTTTCATATGAAATTTGAGTGTTTTTTCCACTATCCAAAACGTATATTCCTGTAGAACTAAAATTCAAATCAAAAAGAGCGTCTAAATTTAAATAGACCATATTATCAACATTAGATTTTACTTCAGTGCCAATCACACCTATAATTTCGAAACAATACCCTTGATAATTAAAACATTTTTTTTCGTTTATATTTTTTATATCTTTAAAATCTTTACCAACTACTGCTAATTTTTTATTGTGAAAAAAATCCTCTTTTTGAAAAAAACGTCCGCTTTTCATAGGAATATTATTTATAGATTGACTTGAATAAACCCCTCTTATATGTTTTTCACCAACGTTTTCTTTAAAGAGAGTATAATTACTATTTTTAGTTTCTTTAATAAAACTATTTAAATGCTGATCTGCCTTAGAATCTTTAATACTGAAATGAATACTTGTTGAACTGTAAAGTTCATTTGTTAATTTATCTATATCATTTTTTTTTACAAAATAAGAACTAACCATCATTAACATAAATGTTGTAATAACAATAAAAACACTTAACAATAAATCATCAATATTAATTTTCCTTTTTATATTCATATATTCATTCCACTCTTAGAAACAATGTATTTATAAATCATTTATTTATACTATAATCTTTATGCAGAAAATTACAGTATAAATAAAACTAATGTAAGTATAATTTTAATACTCACATTAGTTTTTAAAATTATAGTAGCTTATATACCCCAATAAGTTTTAGCAACGTATGTTGATAGACTTTTATCAATCCATCCAGATGTTGCTGAACTTATATCAACACCATAGCTTCTGCCACTGTCTGCCTTTACAGTTCCAAATGCGTTTTCATATCTTGCACGAGAATAATGTTCCACACCTTTCCACTTTGTTGTAGCTTTTACCCTTTCGGTATCTGGACTAGACTGACTACGATATTCTTTCGTTGCAGTATGAGAGTCTGGTTTACTACTTGCAGCATACAAAATTGGAGAATTCATAGTATTCTCATTCTCATTCACACCATTAACATAACCTGTATCTTCACTCCAACCTAATGTTTCAGCTCCTGCACTATTAGGTAAAAAGCTTATTCCACCTATAAGAGCAGTAGTTAGTGCTAATCCTTTAATTCCTTTTGTAAAATTCATAATTCATCCTCCCAAAATAAATATTATAAAATTAGCATTATTCAAAAATACTAATACGAGTTAAATATTAACATTTAACACACATTATAACAATGTTATTTGGAATATTTATCTATTATTTTTCTTATATGTACATAATTTGGAAATATTTTAAAATAAATTTCTAAATTACCATCAATAATATTCATAGTTCTTGATATAAATTTTCTTTATTATTATCCGTATACATTTCTACTATATGATTAACAATAGTTTCTTTTTTTACAACAGTTTTAAACTTATAATATACAGTATATGCAATTTATCGTAACTTCCATTTCGCTTTATTCCTACTTTGCTAGGTCAAGATATGATTAAATGAAAATCAAATCGAGCTGTTTAGAGAAAAATTAATTCAAATAGGTGTAAAAGAACAACAAGTACATATTATATCTTCGGCTACATTTTATGATTTACCTATTCGGGAGCGAACATTATAAAATTCGTATTTTCTTGATTTATTTTGATCAATCTTTTTTATAATATCTCAAGAATTTAAACAAGAACTCATGGATTCTAATCAAACTTTATTTCAACCCCACCACGACTAATAATTCTAACAAAAAAAGAGGCTGGGACATAACTAAATGGTTCCTTCATAAAGCCGAATAATCTCTAAATTAACAAAACACGATAAATAGAAAAACCGAACTATTTCGAAACACTTCATGAGCGTTTCATTGGATAGTTCGGTATTTTTGTTGGCTGAAACACTTTTGTCCCAGCCTCTTTTATTTGCCGTAATAGATTTTTTACTATATTTCTGTTCGATTTTCCCATCAACAATAATGAATCAGAAAACACCCATCGTGTGCGAACCGGGCTAAAAGATACAGATGATATATGTTTTATAAATTATCTGGATGGCCTTCATGAATATTATTTAGACACGAATGATTTTCATATTTATAAGCTACATATACTGAGACATAAAGCTATCATAAAAGAATGATTAGAAGAATTTAGAGATAATAAAAAAATATATTCTAAATATAAATGGGTGGCTCAATATCATAATTATTATTGTGATGAATATTTTAAACAAGAAGCTATTCAACAATTTAATTTAAAAATTTCAGGTGTTCAACCTCGTGGTTTTTCTAGAATCATCGTAAATAATGCAATAGTCATAGACAAAAATAAATAGATGTTTTCGCCTTATATACAATAATGGAACTTTGACGACATTGAAATGTGCGAGTTAGTACAAAACTCTGTACAAACTCGCACCCTTATATTGCAATAGTCAATCGCCTTTCACAATAAAACACCCATTTACTATCATTTATTGTCAGTTTAATTGATTTTGAGAGCCTTTATATTTTTTTGATATAGGCGCTGATTTCTAAAATTCATTTCAATCCATGATAACACTGTGTTATCATGTGTATGCCAAGTTTTCAAATCTGGAATTAACTGATTTTCTACAGCAATATCATTAAACGCTATAACACAAACTCCAAATTCTCTTTCCCCCAAATAGCCCATTCTAATGATGGAGATAACCAAATCACAATATAATACTGCATCAGCTGGGCTTTCCTTTGGTCCAAATTCAAGAATATCGTAGTAATCATCCTCACCTATCCAAACAGGCATTTTAATCCAATTGTAATATTGGAATTCAATGGAGGAGACTTGCCATAAAGGGGATATTATTAGACACTTATATTAGAACGTGCCATACGATTCATTCGGAACAGGGTGAGGGTAAAAGTAAGACCTTGAGGATTGCTGTCCCCAAGGTCTTCTAAATCAAATATCTTTTTTTAGTCTTCCCATAGCCTCATCAAGCGTTTCATATTGGATGTTATCATATTCCCAATTCAGGTGACGATTAATAGCCTTAGCTACCTCATCCCAAGTTGGTCGTATACAATCTTCCAATATTAAATTTATTTCTTTTTCTATTAACGTCAGATCAAGTTCATTTACCAAAAAAGTTGCTCTGCCATCTAGTAGCTTATCTTCTTCTAAAATTGAAAGTAATCTTTTAGGTGTCATAATCCTAAAATAAAAATATTCAACTCCCTCTGAATCAGCAGTCCCTATATCTGCACTTGCAGGGAGTACGAAATCATCTACTATCTCAGGCTCACCACGTAATAGAATTCTTTTCAAAACAGGAACTATCAAAAAAATCACTCCAAATCAAAAATTATTCAAGTTCAACATGGTAATTCGTAAGTCTGTTACCTTTGTTATTAAACGTTTCAAAATTCGCTTCGTATACACCTTTGCCATACTTTCTTCCTGTCCTTACAGACCTTAATCCATCTTTACTAGTATAGAGCATTCCACCGTTAATTTTTTGCACTTTCGCTCCCTTACCAACAAAATTAATTGCTGCATTATATATTAAGTTAGCTGAAACTTTCGTACCTTGCAAACCATCGTTTTTCTTCGACCTTCTAGCCAAATTCGCCAAGTCGGAGGCTGAACCGCAGAACTTATTAATATTATGAACCCAAATGCCCAAATCACTTACATAGTACGTATGGAATTCATCAACAGTAAAGTTATAAACCTTGACCAACTCATCGTGCTTAACTATGTTAATTTCGTCAATCGTCAAGGTATTTCCATTACTCTGCTGTAACTTGTCCCCCACTTGCAAGTCAGCCGCTAACACCCAACCTTTACCCTCAACCCAGAATGGATGATTATCAGTTGTTTCAATGACTTGGTCACCTACCGTTAGTTCATAGATGATTTCCTTATCATTTCGATATAAAAGTGTGACTTCTTTGTAAGCCTGTTCACCTGCTACTTCATCCTTAGCAAGAACCATATCTCCGACTTCAATGTCTTCGATATTCTTCTCTCCTTCATCCGTTAAAACCTTTGTTCCTGCGACAAAGCAATTACATCCGGCTTTTACCGTTTTACCTACACCCTTAGTAATCTTTGTTGCACGATATAGGCGCTTCACTTTTCCGATAGGAAGAAAATTTGATGCCACTGCCCAGGCAATTTGCTTTTTGTTTTTCCCTGCTTTATATGCTTTATAACCATCGTAGATTGCAAAACCTGCGTTGATAACGAGCCATACCCATTTACCATCTGGGTCTGTTTTCGTTATTGGATTATCATCTCCGTATGTGTAACCGTTCATTGTAACAGGGTCATCTTCGTCTCCTGGATCAGGGTCACGAGAGATGAAACGTGCTGTTGCTGGATTGTAGTAACGAGCTTGTAAATAGTATAGCTTTGTTTCGGCATCGTAGACATAGCCTGCGTAGAGAATTGGTTGCCCTTTTATACGACTGTCGGTTGGTTCAGCTGATAGTAAGTTACCCCATGGATCATAATCGTATGTCGCAACGGTTGCACCATTTTGGTCTTGAATGCGAACGACATCACCACGGTAGTTCGTTACGTATTCGAATGATTCCCCTGCTGCGTTTGTTAGATTTACTACTTTGCCATTGTTCCAAGTAATCGCCCAAATCGTTTTTTGGTTTGCATCTGTGACACGGACTAAATTAGAGCCATCATAGTAATAATTGTACGTTGTTGCACCGTCTGTTTTCGATTTTCGTAAGCCATCCGGGTGATACGTATGTTAATTGATATATGGGAATCCGAATTAAATTCAAAAGCACCCATTACATATTGAATGTTCTCATCACTGCTAATGAATTCTTTATCGTTTATTCCATATACCGAAACCTCATTAGAAACAAACGCTACCGACCTAACTTTTAATTTTAGACCAGGTTTTAAGCTTCTAAGTAATATACCGTTCTTAGAACACGTTTTAACATTTGAACCATTTACTAATATTTCACCAAATGTCATTGTATACTGGGGTTCCTCGATATTCTTAATGAAGTAGCCATCTTGAATCTCAATATAATCATCTTGAACATCGAAAATGTCTTTAGTCTCTCCAATTTTTAAGTACTCTTTTGCCTTTTCATAGCTATCTTCTTTTTTCCGGTATAAAGATGTCTGGAAATGAAATGTTATTCTCCCTATCGGAACTCTTAGCCTGTGATGTTGAGAGGATATGTATTTTTTCTAAATAATACTTCACGATAGCTAAATATTCTCTGGAGTAGTACTTAATACGAAATTCAGATGGTGTTGCAGCTGGTAAGCCGGTAACGTTAAGTCCTAAATCTTCACCAATGGATTCGGCTCGATATAGATGGAATCGATTTGTCACAACTACAACTGTGGAATCTTTGTCTATGTAATCCAATGAATACTGAAAGTTTTCAAGAGTGCGAGTAGAATTGGATTCGGTGATGATTCGTTGTTCATCAATACCTAATTGCATTAATGATTCTTTAATTACAGAAGCTTCAGACACAATTTCGTCCTGCCCCTGGCCACCAGAAGCGATGGCAATTGTATTTGGATTTTCTTTTAAGTATGCAGCTGCGGTCGTGATGCGCTCTAACAGCAGACTAGACGGTTGATCCCCTGATAAACGAGTACCTAAAATAATGAGGTAATCTGCATTTTCTTTCGCAGTATTTTTGCCTTGAGACACGATAAGTAAGTGTAGGCAAAGGAAAAAAACAAGTACTGCCGCGAGCAATATAGTGATAAGCTTGAATACCTTCTTCATAATAACCTCCCTTATACACTGTAACGATTGACATTATATAAATTATCGGTAGCAAATTTCAATATATGAGATTGTTTTTTAAAGGCTTTTCTAAAGGATCGTTGCTATTACTACCCTTTATATCTTTTCTTAAATAGTCTGTGGAGTAAATATAAAACGACAGTTAATAAGCTCAGAATAGAAAATTGTATTGTTGATGTCCAAAATATAAATATAACATCTGCGCCTAAAAAAATCTCGCCCGGTGGCAGTTCTTTAGAGGGCGAAGGGAATAAAATTATAAAAGAATAAATAATAACAGAACAAAAGAATCCTAAATATATAGAAAGTAAGCATTTGTGGAATTCTAATTTAAATTTTATTAACAAAAAGAAAATATAAATAGGCACAATGATAAAAGGAAGAATAAGCAGTTGCAAAAGAATCGAATCATAAAAAAACTTGAGCAAAGCAAACAATAACAATGTATGCGATAGATACTATTGCATAGTTTATATTATTCATTTCATCCTTCACGATTAAACATTTGGTTGCTAGGAGCTATTTTATGTTCTTCAGCAAATAAGCCCTTTCACTAAAAGAAATCTTACAATTTTGAAATATTGGATTCTCTTATTTGAAATCGACCAAACCAGCAAGTTATAATCAAAGTATCACGTGATGGTTTGGAGGTGTTTGCATTGGGACAGAGAGATTAAAAATTGGCGAGCTTGCAGAAAAAACAGGCATTACCAAAAGAACAATCGATTATTATACAAACATTGGCTTATTAGAAGCCGAACGTTCTGCATCCAATTATCGCTACTATGACTCTACAATGATTGAACGACTTCATATTATTGAGCAACGCAAACAACAAGGTCTTTCACTCATAGAAATACAACATGAACTAAACACTTCGCATGAAGAAATCGATGTGCAAATGCTACGTGTAAAAATGCAGGATGTAACTTCTCTACTTGAACAAATAAACAAACAAGACAATAAATATATTGAAAAGATTAAAAAAAATGTTTCACCCGAAAGTATTGCACTTATGCAATCTTTATTTTTACTTATTCATAATTAGGAGGTGACGTTCTGTTCATACAGAACGACTATTTGGAGACCATACTCAACTTATCGATTTTTACCATTTTATTAGCTTTAACTGGCTTTTTCGTGGCAACGGAATTTGCTATTGTAAAAGTACGTTCCTCAAGGCTTGACCAATTAATTGCGGAGGGCAATAAGAGAGCCATTTCTGCAAAGTATGTTGTCAATCATTTAGACGAGTACTTATCTGCCTGTCAGCTTGGTATTACTGTAACAGCGCTTGGTATCGGGATGGTCGGTGAAAAAACCTTTGAGTTTATGCTACACCCTCTTTTTAGCTTGATTGGCATTTCAGATAAATATATGACGGTCTTTACAATTGGTAGTGCTTTTGCCATTGCAACATTTTTACATGTTGTTGTAGGGGAGTTGGCACCAAAAACTGCTGCGATTCAAAAGGCTGAAACGATTACACTCCATTTTGCCAAACCTATTATGTTGTTCTATAAAGCGATGTATCCATTTATCTGGTTCTTGAACGGCTCAGCTCGAGTATTAATTGGCATATTTGGTATGAAGCCAGCTTCAGATCATGAGTTATCACATACAGAGGAAGAATTACGATTACTGCTATCTGAAAGCTTTGAAAGTGGTGAAATCAATAAAACAGAGCTAAAGTTTGTAAATAATGTCTTTGAATTTGATGAACGTATCGCTCGTGAAATTATGGTTCCTCGAACAGAGATTATTGGAATTGAAAAAAATGAATCTTTTACAAATATGATTCATTTTATCGCCGAAGAAAAATATACTCGTTATCCTGTTTATGATGGTGATCGTGATAATATTTTAGGCTTTATCAACGTTAAGGAATTGTTTACACACAGTTTGCTTGAGCAACTTACAGATGATTCATTAATCCTTGAAGATTTCGTTAATCCTGTCATACGAGTAATTGAAACGATTCCAATTCAAGAATTACTTGTGCGTATGCAAAAAGAGCGAATTCATATGGCCATTTTAATGGATGAATACGGTGGGACATCGGGGCTTGTAACAGTCGAGGATATTTTAGAAGAAATTGTAGGTGAGATTCGCGATGAGTTCGATGATGATGAAATTGCAGAAATCCGAAAAGTAAGTGACCAACACTATATTTTAAATGCAAAAATGCTCATTGAAGATGTTGAAAAACTATTAAATGTAACACTTGAAGCAGAAGAAGTCGAAACATTGGGCGGTTGGTTTTTAACATTAAATAATGGCATTAAAGCAACTAAAAATATTGAGTTGGCCCCATATGTATTTAGTATTTATGAGCAGCAAGGCCATCAGATTCATTACATCGAAGTCCGTCCCCTTCGCAATTACCAACTGTTTTAGAAGCATAATCTGACTGACCGATATGGTTTTCTTAATAGTTTATAACAATTTTAGCTTCACTAGTATCATTCATATAGGGCCATTCTAGTTTTTCCAAATACTTTTTTCTTATTCCATTATTAGGCATATCCATATATAATAAATATATGGATATGATTCTATTTTCAGGGGGCATTACATATGAAATTGTTTAAACTATATCATTCGGACGGTATTCATATTATTACCGACGTCAAAAAACACAAAACTAACATTGAATTAAAAACAATTACAGGTGAAGTATTATATATTATCGTCGTAACAGATGAAAACTACACAGTGTACGATGATCGCTTTGCTGGTGCTTCAAAGCAATTAAATTCTGTAGAGGCATTTGATATTGACGGAAATTTCCGTAGCTTAGATTTTGATAATATGCGTTCACTCTTCAAAGAGGCATTTACGAAGCTATTACAAGAGATTGCAGAATGTGTCAATGAAAATGATGAGCTAGTAGATATTGATACACTACGTCATAAAGTAAGCGCTCAAATCAAAGGTATCCATTTCCGTGTTATTTCTGACACGAAAAAATACGAGGTTTAATTATCTAACAGACTGTCCTATGTATAGATTGCTGGACAGTCTGTTTTTTTACGCTTCAATTATTATTACTTTACTCTTAATTTAACCACAGTTACCCGGGAAACAAAAAACATCTCTTAGCACTTTCATGTATAATAGTATTTAACTATTTGGAAGAAAGGGTGTTTTGGATGAATCGTGAACAATTAATCACACTTATTTCAGAAAAACTGAAATTAATCCGTACCGAAAAAGATTTAACACAGGATCAGATGAGTGATTTACTTGGGCTCTCTAAAAAAACACTTGTTCAAATTGAAAAAGGTCGTATTTATACTGGCTGGACCACAACGGTTGCGGTTTGTGCATTATGCCGTGAAAGCTCAATTTTACAGCATGCACTTGGCGGGGATCCACTTGAAGTTGCCGACTTAATCGCTAATAACGGAACCTTACAACCTAAGGAAAAAACGATGGGTGGATACATATGGTGGAAAAATCTTAGCGAGTACAATGGTTATCGCCTACAACAAAACGTCATTAGTCAGCATTTTCGAATTTTAGATACAGAAAACTATCGACTACTATCAACATTCGACGAGTCAATAGTACAGCAAGTATGGGAAAATCTTCAGGAATAACGCAATTATGCCGAGGCATAATTGCGTCCGGAATCGGCTTTGTGCTTAGGCTTGCATAAGGGCCGACACGATGTCGGTCATTTCGGCAATGCCACAGGACGGGCGTTCTACTTCGGCTCTTCTATCCACGACTTTGCTGGTTCTATCCATTACTTTGCCTTTTCTATCCGTTGCTCCGTCTTCAGACTGAGTTCCTCTATTTCAGCGGATGTTTGGACACCCACTGAAAAGTGACTTAAAACCGCATTCATCTCACCACCTATAGAGGTGAGAGACTTCTGTAGCTGACGCTTTGCTTTCGCTACCAAAACACTTGCTGAAAGAAGTTAAATACTGTACTTGCGCATAGCGTAGCAGCATTAAATACTTCTACTTATGCGCGAGTAGTACTAGAATTGCAAGAATATTTGTTAATGCTGCACTTGCACCACACCACCACCTTTCTCCGTTCGCCCTTTTTCTTTATTTATTGCTTACTCTCACCTCTCTTAGCTCTTTTCATAATGCCATTACATCCATGCCTTAAATTTCCATCACCTTACCTCCTATAAAGATGGATTTTCTGTTCCATTATTACTCCTTAGCTACTGAAACATCACTGAATACATTAAAAAATGGCATCACTATATACTTCATAATCTTATTGAAATGGCTGTAGTAAATAATTCTCTCTCTTCGCTATTTCAACACTATAGACAAATGAATAAGGAAATGGAATCACTTCGTCATATGATAAAGTGTAACTAGAAACCGATAGTATGGGATAACTTTTCATTCAAACTTTTGGTAAAAGATACATTAGTCGAAATTTGTAAAACTATTCTCTATACTTAATAATAACTTCTCTAATACTGGAAAGGATGCTCTTTTATGGATCGAATACTAGCAATTAGTGATATACATGGGGAATTAGAACTTTTTGAAGAATTATTATTACAAGCTAATTATGATACTATGCAAGATCAACTATTTTTACTTGGTGATTATATTGATCGAGGACCTGCATCTTGTGGCGTTTTAAACTTAGTGGGAGAATTGCAAGCAAAAGGTGCACGTGTTCTACTAGGAAATCATGAAGCCATTATGCTAAAAGCATGTCGCTCTGGTCATCCTAAGCCATGGAATCATTGGGTGGGACTTTGCGGTGGTGATGCAACACTTGCAAGCTATGGTTATCAGTTAGACGATTTTAAAGAAGCCATTGAAAATGATACATTACCTAGCTTTATTCAGACCTTACCAAAGCTCGAAGAACATTTACAGCTTATCGAAACCTTTGATACTTACATCGAATTAGAGGATGCCATTTTTGTACATGGCGGTGTTGTTCCTGGAGTAGCTTTAGCAGAGACAGATCCCATACAATTTTTATGGATTCGTGAAGAGTTTCATGTAGGTTATCAAGGCGAGAAAACTGTAATCTTTGGTCATACACCTACCTACAGACTTCACCAAAGTCCAACTGATTACAGTGTCTATTTTGGTGAAAATAATATTATTGGGATTGATGGTGGAGCTGTTTTTGGAGGTAAGTTACACGCATTAGAATGGCCAAGTCGTCAAATAATCTCTGTGGAAAAGGAAAAGCCAACAAGTGTAGAATAACCTGTTGGCTTTTCGTGCTGATGAAGATAAAGCTTTAATACAATTTAAAAATAACACCTACTAAAGAGTACACAATAACCGTTGTAAATAAAATGGTCATATGGATAAGTGAGAAAACAAACATTTTTGTCGCCCACTTTATTTGATCTTTATTACTATGATAACCGTAAATACTCATCACAAGCCAGGCAATGCTTAGCAATAGAGCAACAAGCATAATGCCAACACTTAATGTGCCAAATAAAAAGCTTGATAATATTAATAAGATTAAATAAAAGTTCGATTGATAATAAGTACGACGCATCCCTTTTACAACTGGAAGCATTGGAACGTTGGCCGCTTCGTAATCAGCATGCTTACGAATGGCAATAGCATAGAAATGAGGCATCTGCCAAATAACCATAACTAAAAATAGGCCAAGTATCGCAGGATGTGTAATATCAGTAGAAACTGCAGCCCAACCAATTAAAGCTGGAACCGCCCCACCTATACTCCCTATTTCCGTATTATAAATCGTGCGACGTTTTGTCCACATTGTATAAGGTACTACATATAAAAATACTCCTAATAGACCAAATCCTGCAGCTAGTGGAGAAGCGAGTGCCAACACAGCTGCCCCGAGAATGAGCATGGCAAAAGCTAAAGTTAACGCTGATTTAGCTGACATTTCACCAGTTACAGTTGGTCGACTTTTCGTACGAGGCATTATAGCGTCAATGTCTCGGTCATACACATTATTAAATGTTCCAGCAGCACCAATAACAAGTGCTGAGCCAATCGTTGTGAAAATAATTTCAGGTATACTCTCTACAAAAGTCATTTTATTTTTGTACATACCTAGCGTTAATCCAGCCCACATAGGAATTAAATTGGATTTAATGATTCCTGTTTTTACTGTCTGCGCTAAAATAGAAGAGCGTGAGGACTTCTCCAATGACTTCTTGGAAGGTTGTTGTTTATGCTCCGTTTTTAGATTTTGTTCCATTCATCTTAATTCCTTTTCTCTCTTAATTTCTACACGATTTCCATTAGAAAGCGACAAATTTTGCATTAGACATATCAAATTATTATTCTACCTCTTTTAGATAGAGTCTGTCTCAATGTTCACATAAAGTACATGATTTTCTTTATTCTTTTATTTTCTACCTAATGAAAATAGAGATACACGTTCATTCACAACATCCTCTATGATACCACCGACTGACGTGAATTTGAACCTAATTGGCTTGATTCTTTGCATATTACTATTCAAGTAAAACAATCTACTCTATACTTAGGTGTATGTTTTAACTATATGAAGGAGTGTCTACCACGTGAAATACGGATTTATCGGCCTTGGGAATATGACTACGGCTATTATTAAAGGAATGTGTAAAAGCGGAGATTTTGATCCTACTTTTATTTATGGCCATAATCGTACCAAAGCAAAAACAACAAAATTAGCAACCTCTTACGGTATTCAAGCCGTAAGCTCTATTGAAGATATTATGTCAAATTGTGACGTCATTATCCTCGGTGTTAAACCCCAAATGTTACCAGATGTTTTGCCAGAGGTGAAAAAGCATTTACAAGACAACCATGTCATTGTTTCCATTGCTGCAGGTAAAAATATTTCATATTTTCAAGGTTATTTATCTGAAGTTACCCCTATTATTCGTGTAATGCCAAATATTAATGCGCTTATCGGTGCCTCTACAAGCTGCTATATAGCGAGTGAAGAAGTACCAGATGTGCAGCTTCAGCATGTCATTTCACTGTTTGAAACAGTTGGCACAATAATTGAGGTGCCTGAACATTTATTTTCCATATTTACAACAATTGGTGGTGCTTCTCCAGCCTTCACCTATATGTATATTGACGCTTTAGCACGTGCTGCTGTACGTGAAGGGATGCCAAAAAGCATGGCGCTTGATATTGCAGCAAATGCAGTACTCGGCAGTGCAAAAATGATTATACAATCACAGGAACATCCCTGGGCACTTGTAGATCAGGTATGCTCACCGGGAGGAACAACTATTCAAGGTGTATCCTCATTACAAAGCAATCATTTTGAAACAACGATTCACGATGCAGTAGCTGCTGTGACTGACAAAGATCGAAGCTTATCAAAATAACTCTTGATTGATACACTAAAAATAAAATGAAACCGAGACATTCTAAATGTCTCGGTTTTCATTTTGTTTAATGTGTAATTTTAAATAAAGTTATAGCTCTTCGGCAAAGTGAGGAGTTGATTTCCGTTCCGACTGAGCGCTTTCCTGGGGGCGTCCGATGAGCCGCTTCACTCGCGATGCTCGCTCCAGGGTCTCATCTGTGACGCTAATCCCCAAGGAGTCGCTCAGTCTCCACTCCAATCAACCACTACACATAGCATGTACTTACTGTCATTTAACTATAATATATAGTGATAAAACGAAACTTTAACTTCACGGTCTTGTCTGCATTAAAGCGTAGCGTCAGCAACAAATGTTTTCTGTGCGAAAGCGTAGTGTTAACGTAGCGTCAGCAACAACATAAGCGTAGGAACGACTCAACATATCCCCATAGGAGAATAGCCTTGAACGAATCAACTCATTTTAAAGGATTTCCTTGACCATTTTGTTTTTTATTGAATATTATCTTGTAATTCCTGTGCTAAAAATGCAGTTAGATCACGCAGATTTTCAGGTGTAACACCATGACCGTCTGGGTACTGTTTAAATGTTACAGTAGCACCAAATTGCTCAAATTTTTCTTTACTTTCAGCACCCCATTGCGAAGGGATAACATAATCGTAATCACCATGAGAAATAAATGCATGTAAATGATTCACTGGGCGAATTGCATATTCTTCTGTCACGAATTTTGGTGTGTAGCCACTTAATGCTACTATTCCTGTAATTAAATTCCCCATTGCAAAAGCAAGTGACTGTGCCAAAACTGCCCCTTGACTAAATCCAAGCACGTACACCTTATGTGGATCAATTTGATATTCATCAATTGCCTCTAACACAAATCGTTGTAGCGCAACTAACACTTTATCGAAAATTTCACGGTCTGGATTACCGACATCTTGGATCGTGAAAAAAGCATAGCCAGGCTTTTGCGCAATAGGTCCGCGTAAGCTAAAAACATGGCATTGCTCTTTAAATTCCTGCACTAATTGCGGTAAATCATCTTCATTGCTACCCATTCCATGTAATAAAAAAATCGCTGGATATTTTTTATTTGGGTCCATATTCGTTGGTTGTGTATGTTTAAATGTAAATGGTGTATTCATTATAAAATTCCTTTCAGGTGAACTTAGTGTCACCTTATTATACTGCAAAAGATATTAGCTATCATTATTAATAAACTATAGGCCTTTCGCCATATTGTGGGTTGATTTCCGTTCCGACTGGGCGCTTTCCTGGGGGCGTCGGGGCTTGTGCGAAAGCGTAGTGCAACGTAGCGGCAGCGACAGGATGTTTTTTGTGCGAAAGCGTAGTGCAACGTAGCGGCAGCGACAGGATGTTGGTCACGAAGGCGTTATCACAGGATGTGATGCTTTTAGCCTTCGTTCCTCTATCGCTGATCCCCAAGGAGTCGCCCAGCCTTCACTCCAATCAACTTATATACATGACATACGTTTTAACAAATGTCACCCCAATTTTTAGTGATGAGCCAAACTATATTATTTCTGTTTTATTAATAATCCCATCTGTGTGATAGGCAATATAGCCGTTAATTATGCGAATCGTTTCTTGTGGGTCAGCGTTAAATAGCACTTTTGATTGCTCTGGTGTTGAGACAAGTACCGTTAATAAATCTACGCGCATTGAATGTCCCGCAGAGCTATAAGCATAATCGTAAACAATATCTTCCTCTGTCACATTGTCTGTCACATACTGCTTATGAAACAATTCTTTAGCGGCATCCATTTGTTCCGCGACCTGCTGACGAATACGCATTTGATGCATCAATAGCTCTTCCTCAAGTACAGTGGTCTTTAACCACTCTTTCTTTTCGAGCATCTTCAAAAACTCTTTTTCCCAAACTTGCTCACTTTCAGTAAAATACAGCATATTCATCATTAACCTATCCCAAAAGTCAATTTGAGATTGTGCTGATTTACGCTGTATCTCTATTACTGCTTTAAAGTGCTCTTCAACCTTCGTAATATTCATATTGCGCACTAAATGATTACATACATTTTCAATAAATTTATTTGCCACTTCTTGTGCCATCAAAAAAACCCGTCCTTTTTATCTACAAATCATTTCTCCACTATCATATCATGATTGTAGAATATAAAGAAATGGGTAACGTTTAGATCTGCCAGCCATATAGGCTGCCATAGATTTACATAGCTAACAAAAAAACATCCTCGTCATAAGACAAAACAAGGATGTTGTATGAACACTTTATACTTCAGAAGTAGTAATTGAATCTAAAATATACTTTGCCTCATTGTGAAGTGTTTGGTAGTTCTCCTGTAATATATTGGGAGGTATTGGTTTACTGAATAAGAAGCCCTGTACAGTATCGCATTTGCTTTCTATTAGATATGATAGCTGTTCGATCTCTTCTATCCCTTCTGCAACTACCTTTAACTGTAGATGCTTTGCCATAGAGAGAATCATGTCAACTAATGCCTTATCTGTAGAGTTCGATTGTATTTTCTGAACGAATGATCGATCAATTTTCAAGCAATCTATAGGAAAATCCTTCAAATAAGATAATGACGAATAGCCTGTCCCAAAATCATCTACTGCGATCGTAACCCCAAGTGCCTTCAATTTGTGTAAGATCGTCGTCATATGATCAATATTGATGGTCATACTTTCCGTGATTTCTAGCTGCAAATATTTCGGCTCTAATTGTGTTTTCTCAAGAACATTATGAATAATTTCAACTAAATTTTGCTGAAAAAGTTGACCTAATGACAGATTGACCGCTACTTTAATGGGTGGCAATCCAGCTGCTTCCCAACTCTTTACTTGTTTACAGGCTGTTTCTAGTACCCATTGTCCTATAGGAACTATTAATCCCGATTCCTCAGCAATTGGAATAAAGCCTCCCGGCGAAATCCAACCCTTTTTCGGATGCTGCCATCTGACTAAAGCCTCTACTGACTTAATTTGGCCAGTATGTAAATCTAGTTGCGGTTGATATTCTAAAAAAAGCTCTTGATTAGCTAATGCATCATGTAAATCATTTTCTAATAAAAGTCGTTCAGTCGTTTCATTTGATATTGAAGACTCATAAAACCGTATACGTGTTGGCGTTTTCTGTGCTTCATGCATGGCATAAAGTGCAAATCTTATAAGTTCCTCTTCCCTACTAGAATGTGTTGGAAATAAAGCAATACCAATATTTAATTGACTATTTAGAGAAAAATGTTGTATTTGGAATGATTCTTCCATGACAAATTGAAGCTGTTGACTTAGTTGGGTCAATTGATGAGTATTATTCACCTCATCAATATAAACGACAAAATAATCTTCTCTCAGTATGCATAGTAGATATTTCTCTGGTAAAACATTTTTCAATCTTTGCGCGATAAGACCTATCATTTGGTCTGCATATGTACTGCCTAAAGACGCTTTAATAGCAGAAATTCTTTCTATACCGATAGTAAGAATTGCCTTTTGTGAACTAGATATGTATAAATCTTGTTTTAATAGTTCCATCAAAAAACGTTCATTTGGTAAATTCGTAATCTCATTATGATACGCCATATAATGCATCTTTTCACGAGATTCTTCTAAATGCTCTTGTGTATCAACTAACTGCTGAAAAGGTTTTTCGATAGATGAAAAATAAATAGCTCTAAATAAAAGATAAAATGCACTTAACTGAAAAATATGTCCAATAAAATTTTTAATATCATAGACATCTCGATAAATTGTAAAAAGATAATCGCTCATAATTAAATAAAGTGAACTGCCAAATAATAAAAATACAATTTTAGGTGCTTTTTCAAAATTTTTAAGCAACAGAACCATAATCACTAAATGTATCGCTACAGCTACATATTGCAAAGTATTTTTTAAAACAGTAGGACCTTCACTTTCTATCATAAGTGGTGGCAATATAGGCGTTGGGGCATAGATGACGACAAAACAACCAGTGATTATTACAAACGGCAAGCTATAAATAAACCAACGATAAATTGATTTTATTTCCTTCTCCTTTATAAAAAAAATAATGAGAAAACCAATCGATAATAGTAATCGGCTAAACATGTAAAACCATGTTGATGCATACGGCGTACTTTCAGTAATGAAAAAAGGCATTCCTTTATAGGAGAGCGCGTGAGCCATTTCTAATAAGCTAATCGTTAAAAATAAAGTGCCTGCATAAAGAACTCTATTAGATAAAATATAAGGCGTAATTAACCATGTCTGAATTGAAATAGACATTGTCACTACAGTAATAAGCATTTCCATCATTAAATGAATCGTTACATAATTGTTCTCTCCAAATATCCCATAAAATTTATCACTACCCAAACCAATAACAATTAATAAAATCATTGATAATAGGATGAATTGAATGCCCTGCTTCACAAAAGAAAAATCCTCATTAAATTTCCACATCATAACTCCCCTTCTTAATCTCTAAATAATTTCCTCCATCTACTGTTTTATTGATGGTTTTAGGATAATTATACTATAAAATTATCATGAAGTATCGACTTTTTAACCAAAATAAAAATAAAAATTCAGGACTAAATAATAAAATAAAGTGAAACTTTAATCAGTAGGAGGGGGTTCTTCATCCTACACTGATTATGAATCTTCACTAATCGGGCTTCGGGATAAAAAGTATCGCTACAAAAAAACACGTGCTGAATGAAGATAAAAAAGATGCCTCAGCTTTTGAGACATCTTCTATCTGCTATGAAAATACATAGCTATCCATATTATCGATTGTATTTTGTATAGCATCTTTTAATGATCGCTGATGCTCACCACAAACGTCTAGTGCCTCCTCTAATGTAATCGCAGCATTTGCCATAAACGGTGCCATTTGCAAATCCTTCGCTAATTGAATAAGGACAAGTGCTTTATTCCATTTCCAACGCGCATTTTTTGGATCTAAGTTAATAGCTTGCTCTAAGTAGCCAAGTGCATCGAATGGCAACCACCCAAAGCGATGCATCGTTTGACCTGTGATCCCCCAATATAACGCCTTGTTCGAGTTTTCTTTTACTGCTTGTCTAAAACAATGGACACTCTCGTTGTAATGATGTGCAAACAAAAACAGTTCACCTTGGGTAAAATATGATTGTGCCTTTTCATTTGAAGTACCTGTTGTCGCTACATCCTCAAGTTCTTTAACACGCTTTGAAAACTCTGTTTCATCTTTTATCGCACGAATTTCGACCACGGCATCCGATTCAGGATAACTTTCATCCGCTCGTTCTTCATGTTGGGTTTCAACAACTAGTGCAGTCTTTGGATAGCTAGCAAAATCATACTCTTCTAATAATTTAATATATTTATCAGCTAACGCTTTCTCGTTTTCATCTGTAACTTGCTTAGCCGCCTCATAACACTTCATTAGCTCACCATTATAAAAATAATCATCCATTGTCATTCAATATTCCTCCAATGTACAACTCTTCAGTATATTTAGTATACACTACAAAAATAAAAAAGACTGATCAAAAATAACTTTTGATACAGTCTCAGCTTTACTTATTTTTTTAATACTTCTTTATTTAAAAATGTACGCAAATCTTCTTCTGATAACGCACCTACAAAACGTTGAACCTCTTTACCACCTTCAAAGCGTATAAAAGTTGGTGTCGCTTCAATATGGTATTTATCCCATAAATCTTGGTATTCATAAACATTTATTTGGGCAATATCAACACCAAGCTCCTTAGCAATAGGCATTAGCTTGGGTGTAAAAGCTTTACAGTGCACACATACTGGACTGAAGAAATAAGCATTTACATCTTCACCGGCTGCCAATTTTTTTTCGAGCTCATCGGGTAACATAATATTTTGGTAATTTTTATCATCCAATTGATCAATTGTTTCTTGTTTCAGTTCTTTGTCGCCATAAGGATTATTCGCACTTGCTAATTTACTGTTGTTCGATACATTTGTTAGCACAATAATTGCCACAAATAACAAAACAATAACTGAGCCAATAATAAGTAATTTTTTCACTAGAATGTGTTCCTCCTTTTTCACACTAAAAACCCTAGTTTTAGTGTATTCGCGATTGATTATAAATGGTTTTTAAATCCTAGTAAACTAATTAGTCTTTGAAAATAAGTTTTTCCATAATTCAAACATAATTTGGCCTAAGTTTGGGAACATACATATAGAATGCTCAATACGAATGTGGAGTGGTTAATATGAAACACACTATCCGAAATGTTTTTCAAATTTATAAACGTGATATCCATAATATCTTAACAAACTGGGTAGTTGCTGTCATTATTGGTGGGCTCATTTTTTTACCTTCTCTTTACGCTTGGCTCAATATCTATGCCTCTATGGATCCCTACGCTCATACAGCCAACATGAAAATTGCTATTGTTAATGAAGACACAGGAGCAAATGTTAGAGGAGAGGATATTAATGTCGGTAACGAGGTAGTAGACACTTTAGGTACCAATCAAAACTTTACTTGGGATTTTACCTCTCATGAACAAGCCATTGATAATTTAAAAAACGGTAACTATTTTGCGGTTATTGTTGTCCCTAGTGATTTTTCTCAAAAACTAACCTCCATCCTGTCAAATGTGCCTACTAAAGCGCATATCGACTATTATGTTAATGAAAAAATAAACCCAATCGCACCCAAAATTACAAGTAAAGGTGCTAGTGGTCTAACGCAACAAGTATCTAGTGAGTTTATCTCAACTGTCAATGGAACACTTTTTTCTATTTTTAATACGGTTGGTGTTGAGATGGAAAAGGAAATTCCAGATTTTAAGAAATTCGAAAATTACATTTTTACAATCGAACATCATCTTCCAGATATTGAAACATTTTTAACGAAATCTGCAAAGGGCGGCAAAGAAGCTGAAACATTACTTAATCATACGATTACCCAAGTTCCTGAGGTTGAAAAATTAACAAATGATGGCCTTACAACTATCCATCAAGGTTTAACATTGATTAATGAAGCTGATACACTGTTCAACCAGCTATCCCCTATCATAAAAAAAGATCTAGAATCTGTGCAAAATATTGCTCAACGATTTACAGATATAATAGGGAAACTACAAAATGCTAATGTAGATTCAGCTACGATTGCACAAATAAAGGAGACGATTAGAAATCAACTGGATGCATCCCGTGATAAAGTAAACTCTAGCATCCAAACACTTGAAGCACTTCAAAAATTAACACAAGCTGATGCTTCGACTCGTAAACAACTTGAAAACAAAGTACAAAACATCCTGACGGCACTACAGCAAAGCAATTCTGAAGATGTTAAGACGTTGCTAGCTAATAATAAAATTATTGCACAACTTGAAGCTATACGTGGAGATTTACAGGCAAATCCTAGTTTAACCGATTATTCCTTAAGCTCTCTAACAGCACTAAATCAGCTAAATACATTACTAACAGACGTCTCTAATAAAGTACAGCAATTAAATAATATTGATGTCGAAACGATAAAAAAAGATCTTGCCGATGTTCAAAATGTTGCACAAAATGCTTCAAACAATCTTCATCAATTCCTTACCCATTATAACGATAACCTAGAGCCACAAATTCATACGACCTTGGCTTCTGCGAAAAATACGTTAACAAATGCATCAACCATGCTAACAAATGTAAAAAGTCTTCTACCTCAAGCAACTGATCGTTTAACAAATGCTAAAAATATGTTAGCAACAGCTAATAAGACAATTGGTACAGTACAATCAGATTTTCCTGCTTTAAGTGCAAAAATTAAAGCTCTTGCAGACAAGCTGAGAAAATTGGAAAGCGAAGCTGATATTTCTGAAATCGTTCAATTATTGAAAAACGACGTTAACGCTGAGCGAGATTTCTTTGAGGAGCCTATTAAGCTTGAGGAACATAGAATGTTTCCAATTGCTAATTATGGAACAGCTATGACACCGTTTTACACTGTGCTTTCCATTTGGGTTGGTTGTTTATTATTAATTTCTCTTTTATCTGTAGATATTCACAACAATAATCAATATAGTATTCGCCAAATATACTTTGGACGTTTATTAACATTTGCAACTTTTTCATTTATTCAAACGCTCATTATTACAATAGGAGATATTGTTATTTTAGATGGATCCATTAGTGCTCCTTACTTCTTTATTCCATTTGGGTTATTTATTAGTTTAGTGTTTATTACAGTTGTCTATACGCTAGTATCCGTATTCGGAAATGTTGGAAAAGCGTTAGCCATTGTCATGTTAGTGCTGCAAATAGCTGGTTCGGGTGGCACATACCCTGTAGAATTACTACCTAATTTTTTCCAAATAATAAATCCATTTCTTCCTTTCACTTATGCAATTGGAATGATGCGAGAAGCAGTTGGTGGTATTATTTGGTCAAAGGTATGGGTTGATCTTGCCTTTTTATCTTTCTTCTGGCTCATTTTCATTCTATTTGGTTTCTTCTTGAAAAAATTACTGAGTGAGAAAATGGAACTTTTCATGAACAAAACACGCGGATTAGATATATTTCACTAATTTCCACTTGCGCTTCCTGTAAATGTTTAAGTGAACGATGTTATAATGGAAGTATTGTAAACATGTAGGAGGCGCTTTTGTTGAAAAAACTTCTATCTATTTTTGTTTTGTCGTTATTCGTGTTAAGTGCTTGTGGTGTCGATAAACAGGTTGTTGGAAAAAATCAGAGCGGAGCACAAAAAGAAGCTTCACATGAAGAACATGGAGATGCTTCTGGAGATATTCAGGAGGAAACTGCATCTGCTGATGTTTTACCATCGTTTTTAGATAATAAATCAGAAGATATCCGCTTAGTGTATCAAATTGCTGGACAGTCTACAGAAATTTTAGAGTGGATACCATGCTATTGTGGATGTGGTGAATCAGCTGGACATAAAAGCAATTTAAACTGCTTTATTCAGGAGAAGCGAGAGGACGGAACAATTGTCTGGGACGATCACGGTACCCGTTGTCTCGTTTGCTTAGAGATTGCTGTACAGTCTGCAAAAATGCATAAAGACGGTATGAGCCTGAAAGAAATTCGTCAAACAATTGATGAGACTTATAAAGAAGGCTACGCAAAACCAACACCGACTGATATGCCTGCTTAATAAAAAAACTCATCATAATGATGAGTTTTTTTGTTATTTAACAAGTTGTAACACCGTTTTAAAATGTGGATGATCTGCATGTTGAAGTAACTCGTATAAAATCATTTCCACGCTTGTAGGTAAAATTCCCAGTGCCTTCATTTTCTCAAGCCCGATCTCTTTATTGGCCTTTGTACGGGAGGACACTGCATCTGCAACAACTTCAACTTCAAATCCTTGTTCTTTTAGCTGTCGTGCTGTTTGATAGACACAAATATGTGTTTCGATACCTGTCACGATAAATTGAGAACGCCCACTTGCTTTCAATGCATCGACAAACTCTTGTTCCTGGCAAGCACTAAAAGCCATTTTAGCAATAGGTTGTTGACCTTGAATATGCTGAGCAATATTTAACGCAGTCCCACCTAAACGACTAGGATTTTGTTCGAGCCATAAAATAGGTACCTCCAATGCTTGCATAGCTTGTACCAGCTTTGCCACATTTTCAATCACCGCTTCACTATCATCAACAATTGTCGCTAACTTACCTTGTACATCAACGACAACTAAACACACTTCTTCTATTGTAAACATTTAAAACACCCCTTCTATCTGTATTCACAATTCATTATACCGAAAGTTACCTATTCATGTGGTAGGTTAGAAAAATTTCGGCCATCTAACTTAATCAGTCCTAGAAAAGCAGTCAATGTTGGCTGTTTTTTGTGTTCCTTTCTCTCTACCTAACTATCCCTTCTCAATGTATTAATCTATACCCTATAAGAGCTTAGACTACACCCGCAGAAAACGTCCTTCTGGAGTGGAATGTACAAGCGAGCACATATTTGATAGGAGAAATCCAATTTGAACAAACACGAACGTTTTATAATTCCAATGTTTAAGCAATGTGTAAATCGCGAAATATTAACTCATACATGCACATCCATTTTTCAGTTTGTTCGTATTTAAACCTAAATCGCTATTATGAATTTTACCTCAATTGTGTACATTTTGTTGCGAGCCTGTCATTATTCTGCTTGAATAGTGAGAATTTTATTTTTTCTCTTGAAAATTGAGTTATAATCCAGTAAAGTGCTTTTAACGGTCAGTATTCCGCTTAATCTATTATCTATAAATGAAAAAAGTTAGCTAGATGACTATGAACTGATTGTAAAAGGCCCGATAGATTCAATAACCAATTAGTAGAGGCTAAAAAACCTATAATTAAGGTTTAACCTTATAAAACCAAACAAGGAGTGTACCACTTTGACACAACGTGCATACAATTTTAACGCAGGCCCATCTGCCCTACCACTAGAAGTATTAGAAAAAGCCCAACAACAATTAGTAAACTTCCGTGACTCAGGCATGTCAATTATGGAAATGAGCCACCGCAGTGCCATTTTCGATGAAGTACATAATGAAGCAATTGCTTTATTGAAAAAGCTTTATGCTATCCCAGAAAACTATGAAGTCCTTTTCCTACAAGGTGGAGCTAGTCTTCAATTTACTATGATACCGATGAACTTCCTACAAGCAGATCAAAAAGCAAGCTATGTATTATCAGGTTCATGGTCTGAAAAAGCATTCAAAGAGGCTAAATTATTTGGTAAGCCCGTAGAAGCTGCTAGTACAAAAGAAAATCAATATCGCAATATCCCAGCTTTAGCAGATATTAAGTTCAATGAAGAGGATGCATATTTGCATATCACTTCAAACAATACGATTTACGGTACACAATGGAAAGAATTCCCTGAAACGGGTAATGTACCTTTAGTTGCCGATATGTCTAGTGATATTCTTTCTAAACCAGTCGATGTAAGTAAATTTGGTCTTATTTATGCAGGGGCTCAAAAAAATCTTGGTCCTTCTGGTGTAACAGTAGTCATTATTCGCAAAGATTTGTTAGAGAAAGCGAATAAAAATATTCCTACAATGCTTAAATATTCAACGCATGCTGACAGCAACTCTTTATACAATACACCTCCAACTTTTGGTATCTATATGTTAGGTGAAGTATTAAAATGGGTAGAATCAAAAGGCGGCGTTGCTGAAATTGCAAAGCATAACGAGTTAAAAGCAAAAGTAATTTATGATGCTATAGACAATAGCAACGGATTCTATACAGGTCATGCAACACCTGAAAGCCGTTCTTTAATGAATATCACTTTCCGAGTTGCTGATGAAGAGCTTGAAAAACAATTCCTTGTTGAAGCAAAAGCAGCAGGATTTGTAGGACTTAATGGACACCGTTCTGTAGGCGGCTGCCGTGCTTCTACTTACAACGCTGTACCGTTAGAGGCATGTGAAGCATTACGGGACTTTATGGTAGAATTCCAACAAAAACATCAATAATAAAAAGACCGACGAATGATTTACTTAACGTAATCATTCGTCTTTTTAATTTGCGGCAGAAGATAAATGCCCGTAAAGCAGCAAATACCTTTCTTTCAATATGTAAGAAAATAAATCTTTTTAAATGCCTAGCGGACATATTACCAATCTCTTTTCACTCAAAAATCATAGATTATTAGAGTGAGTCACAATAATAGTTGGTGGAGGCCTTTGTAACCTGATACACCTGCAATAACTCTAACATTGAAGCTACTTAGAAAAACATAGTTATTATTAAAGGGGTAGTTCCAAGTGAAACCTCACTTGAAACTACCCCTTTCTTCAAATATTGTCATGTCAAATTTTACAGAGTTTCATGCTTACACTCTGGACATTTACCATAGATCTCAAATTTATGATTTTCAATTTCATAGTCTGGTAGCTTTTCTCCAAGCATTTCCATAGGGCAGAGATTTAGCTCCTTAACATTGCCGCAATCCATACAAATAAAATGATGGTGATGATGTTCAGACTCACAATGCATACGGAAATTTCGCTCCCCAGATAACTCAGTTTCCTCCAATATTCCTAGCTTCACAAACGTTGCAAGGTTGCGATATATCGTATCGAAACTCATACCTGGAAAATCTTTTTTCAAAACATCTAATAAGTCTCGAGCAGTTAGATATTTATCTGTTGCTGCAAACATATCTAATATTAACTCCCGCTTATCTGTTTTTTTAAAGCCGTTATCTTTTAAAATTTCCCACGCTCTAGAAATATTCACTGCGCTACCTCCTCCCGTTTTGTAGCCATTTTAAATACTATTTTCTTCACTAGTATAACAAGTAACAAAATTAAGATAGAAGTGACGACAATTGTACCACCAGGTGCTAAATCTAAATAAAAGGCACTGACTAAACCGATTAACACAGCCGCTTCGCCAAAGACAATTGCATAGATGATTGTTTGCTTAAAGCCCTTTGCAAGTCGCATTGCAGCAGCCACTGGTAACGTCATAAGTGATGATACCAGTAAAATACCGACGATGCGCATACTTGCAGCAATAACAAGCGCTGTAACAATCATAAATAAGAGATGAATCCAACGTGCAGGCAGACCGCTAGCTTTTGCATATTCCTCATCGAAAGATAAAACAAAAAGTTCCTTAAAAAATATAAACAAAAAGATAATAACAACGACAGCAATTCCTACCACTACCCATAAATCCTGACGTGATACAGCTGACACTGAACCAAATAAATAGCTCATTAAATCCGTGCTAAAGCCACTTGCAAGCGAGATAAATATAGCACTAATACCAATCCCACCTGACATAATAATTGGAATGGCAAGCTCTTCATAGTGCTTATATAAACGTCTAAGACGCTCAATTAATATTGAACCACTGACAGAGGCCAGTATGCCTAAGTAAATTGGATTTAGCATTGCCAAGGCTGTAACAGATTGACTGATATATAAGCTTCCCGCTATACCTGCCAGTGTCACATGTGACAAGGCATCTGCAATAAGTGAAAGCCTGCGAACGACAATAAAAACACCTAGCAGCGGTGCCAATATGCCAATTAATAGCCCAGAGAAAAAGGCATTTTGTAAAAATTCATAGTTAAAAATTGCTTCGATCATTATGCCTTCTCCTTCTAGTGAATCTTTCTCACAGAATGGCCATACCATGCATCAAGCGCATCCTGAGAAATTGTATCAAATTCATTTTTGTAACCGTGGAAGTGGATTGTTTGATTTAAACATGCCACATGACTGATACGGTTCGATACTGTATCAACATCGTGTGTTACAAGAATCATTGTAATTCCCTGTTCCCGATTCAATTTCGCCAGCATATCATAAAATGACTGCACATTCTCATGATCAATGCCGACAGTTGGTTCATCTAATATTAATAGCCTCGGTTCACTAACTAATGCTCTTGCAATAAAGACACGTTGCTGTTGCCCACCAGATAATTCACCAATATTACGATTCATAAATGCTTCCATTCCAACAGCTTTTAATGCTTCTAACACTTTTTCTTTCGCATCTCGTCCAGGTCTTTTAAATAATCCTAATTTTTTGGATAATCCACTTTTCACTACTTCTTGGACGGTTGCTGGAAACCCTGAATTGAAGGCATTAGATTTTTGTGACACATACCCTATCCATTCACGATGCTTAAAAGTCGTACTTGGTTCACCAAATAGCTTTATTTCTCCTGACATTGGTTTTAGTAACCCTAAAATAATTTTTAATAATGTAGATTTCCCTGACCCGTTCGGACCGAGAAGTGCTAAAAAATCTCCCTCTTCTACACGGAAAGAGATATTTTTTAATACTTGAGTATAGTCATATTGAAATGACACGTTTTCAATATCAATTAATGATTTTTTCATGTATGCTCTCTTCTTTCTAATTCAAAATCATTACGATTTACAAATTGTAAGTATAAATGAAAGTACAGTTTTTGTAAAGAAAATAAGATTGCTATTCTACTGTTAATATTTCAAGTTGTTATAGACATTGATTCTGACACATTAATGTGAAGGTTTTCATAGCTGTCACGACGTTCGCAAGAATGATTTTGTTTCAAGAAACTAAACAACTTTAAAAGGAGGATTAGCTTTGAGTATTCAATTTTTACAGCAATTAACACAAAGTAGTGATAAGGAAGTTGTTGCGATTGCACGTGCTGAAGGATTTGAAATTACTACTTCTGAAGTAAGAAAACTCCGGCCTTATTTGGAGCAATTCTCATTTACGTGGCTCTTTTTAGGTATTCCAAAAGATATTCTTGTAGAGGTTGAAGCTGTTTTAGGTAGAAAGCGTTCCAGACAACTAATTGCATTGTTTACGAAATAAAAGAAAGGCCCGAAAATCAGTCTTATGCTAGCTGATTTCGGGCTTTTTATTCTATCCTCTTAGAGCATCGATTAACTCTGGTTTAAACTCGCCATTACGAAGCATTTCAATTTCATGTTTATAAGGAGCCGATTTTGATTTGGCATCACTATTTAATGCAACATATGGTGTTTCTAGGATTTTAGGAACCTCCATTAATTGTGGATGATGCACAATATTTTTTAATGCATCAAAGCCAATATGACCGAAGCCAATATTTTCGTGACGGTCTTTTCCTGCACCACGGACATTTTTTGAATCATTGATATGCAGGACTTTGATACGATCAACACCTATTAGTTTATCAAACTCATTTAAAACGCCATCAAAATCTTCTACAATATTATAACCAGCGTCATGAGTATGGCATGTATCAAAGCATACTGAAAGACGCTCATTATGTGTTACACCATCTATAATTTTAGCAAGCTCTTCAAAGGAACGACCACATTCAGTTCCCTTTCCCGCCATTGTCTCTAATGCGATTTGTACAGGATAATCCTGTGACAATACTTCGTTTAAACCTTCAATAATCTTGGCAATACCTGCGTCTGCTCCCGCACCTACATGGGCACCTGGATGTAAAACAATTTGTGTTGCTTCCAACGCCGCTGTACGTTCGATTTCAGTTTGTAAAAAATCTACACCTAGACGGAAAGTTTCAGGTTTTTCTGTGTTCGCAATATTTATAATGTATGGAGCATGGACAACAATATTCGTCATACCATGCTCTTTCATGTGTAATAAACCGTTCATAATATTGAGGTCAGCAATTGCCTTACGACGAGTGTTTTGCGGTGCTCCTGTATAAATCATAAAGGTATTTGCCCCATATGAAAGGGCCTCTTTACTTGATCCGAGCAGCATTTCTTTTCCGCTCATTGAAACATGTGATCCAAGTAGCATTTGAATGCCTCCTTATTTTTTACCGCGAGCTTTTAAACGACGTTCACGTTTTTTAACTTTTTCCATTTCCCATTTCATATTACGCTTGTAGCCTGGTTTTACTTTTTTCGGCTTACGCACTAATGCTTTTGCTTTTGCATCGATTTCATTTTCATGCTTCACACGATTTTTACGTGCATGGCGATCTTTTAGTTCAGACCATTCGCCATCTTTTACATCTTTTTGAACCAATGGAATGCCCATTTTCTCAACACGTACTACTGCATCCTCATCTGATGGCTCAAACAAAGTGATAGCAGTTCCTTTATTCCCTGCACGCGCTGTACGTCCCACACGATGAATAAAGAATTCTAAGTCCTCTGGAATTTCGTAGTTAATGACATGTGAAATTCCTTGAATATCGATACCACGCGCTGCAAGATCTGTTGCAACGATATATTGATAGTCCAAATCTCGAATTTGCTTCATCATCTTCTTACGATCACGTGGACTTAAATCACCATGTATTTGACCACAACGAATCCCGTTTTCATTTAAGAAGCCTGCAACATGCTCTGCAGTTTTGCGTGTATTGGTGAAAATTACCGCTAAAAATGGGTTGATTCCTTCAATGACATCCAACAAACGTTTGTTACGTGATTTAGAACGCACTGGTACAAGCACAAAGTCAATTCCTTCTGCGACCGGGCGTTTATCGTTCATTTGGATATGAACAGGTGCTTCCATATATTTTTTTAAGAAAGGCTGAAGCTTTTCTGGAATTGTTGCTGAGAATACAAACATTTCAAGCTTTTCTGGCATTTGGGAAGCAAAACCATCGATTTCTTCTATGAAGCCCATATCGAAGGCTAAATCCGCCTCGTCGACAACTAACATTGACGTCGTATGCACAAATAACGCTTGCGCTGAAACTAGATCACGAATACGTCCTGGTGTCCCGACAACAATTTGTGGTTGGGTTTTTAACTTATCAATGGAGCGTTGTTTGTCCGTACCTCCAATAAATAGTTTCGCTTGAATAGTTGTTCCTTCTATTAATTGATTTAACGCATCAAAAATCTGTTGCGCAAGCTCACGTGTAGGTGACGTAATAACAGCTTGTACTTCCTGCTTGTCAGCATTAATTCGTTGTACAATCGGAATTAAAAAACTATGTGTTTTTCCCGTCCCTGTATGTGCTTGTCCGATTGCACTCTTGCCTTTTAAAAGTAACGGAATGATTTCCTTTTGAATCGGCGTTGGTTCTGTAAAGCCAAGTCTTGCAATTGCGTCCTGCAAAAATGGCTGAAAATTATAATCAGTATATTTTGACATAATTCGTTCCTCCTAACATCTTTCCCATTGTATCATGATTCAACTTGTAGGTATATTAACGTCCTATTATCTAAAGCATGAACATAATTTTATATTTTTATCATAACTGTAGCGAAGCCCTTATCAAAGTTACTCGAAATGCAGTAAATATGCAATAAATTTTGCCTTGGCGTAATTGCGTCCGACATGGAAAGCGCCCATTCGGAGTGAAAATCAACCTTTTTTAATACACTTTATTTTATATTTATTATTTTTTCGACAAACTGAAGTGCTAAAACGCTGTTAAAAAAAGTAAAAAATTAGTTTTTTTCATGTCAATTTATTGTTAACTAATGCCTTGAAGAATTACCATATGTTACGATAAAAATGTAAGATACTAGAGGAGGTTGACTTATTATGAAAGCAGCAAGATGGTATAAAGCAAAAGACATCCGTGTAGAAAACATTGAAGAACCAGTAATTTCACCTGGAAAAGTAAAAATTAAAGTACATTGGACAGGGATTTGTGGTAGTGATTTACATGAGTACGCAGCTGGTCCAATATTCATTCCAGTGGAACAACCTCACTATGTAAGTAAAGATATTGCGCCAATTGTTATGGGACATGAGTTCTCTGGTGAAGTTGTAGAAATTGGCGAAGGTGTTACAAAAGTACATGTAGGAGATCCTGTAGTTGTAGAACCTATTCTTGCATGTGGCGAATGTGCAGCTTGCAAAAAAGGAAAGTACAATATTTGTAAACACTTAGGGTTCCACGGTCTTTCTGGCGGTGGCGGAGGTTTCTCTGAATATACAATGGTAGATGAAAAAATGGTACACAAAATGCCAGAGGGTCTTTCCTATGAACAAGGTGCACTTGTTGAACCAGCGGCAGTAGCATTACATGCAGTTCGTCAAAGTAAACTAAAGGCTGGAGATACAGCAGCTGTCTTTGGTACTGGGCCAATCGGTCTTCTTGTAATCGAGGCATTGCGTGCTGCTGGAGCAGCCGAAATTTATGCGGTAGAGCTTTCTGCAGAGCGTGCTGCCAAAGCATTAGAGCTTGGCGCTACAGCAGTTATTAATCCTAAAGATGAGGATGCAGTAGCTCGTCTACATGAATTAACAAGTGGCGGCGTAGATGTTGCATTTGAAGTAACTGGTGTTCCTGTAGTGTTACAGCAAGCTATTGATTCAACAACATTTGAAGGTGAAACAATTATCGTTTCGATTTGGGAAAATGCAGCTTCTATTCTACCTAACAATCTCGTACTAACAGAGCGTTCTGTAAAAGGCATTATTGCTTATCGCGATATTTTCCCAGCCGTTATGGAATTAATGAAACAAGGCTACTTCCCTGCCGAAAAACTTGTTACGAAACGAATTGTTCTTGATGAAGTCGTAACAGAAGGCTTCGAGGCACTAATGAAAGAAAAAAATCATATTAAAATCCTTGTAAATTCACAAGCTTAATTTATTTATAGCGACAGGTAGAGAAAACTAAGAAGCTTTTCTCTACCTGTTTTTGATTTTGTTAACCCTCTTTTTTCTCCATTTTTTTCATAATATCTAGATTGGCCATTAGGTAGTTCATCTTATTTTCTCCAAAAATTCCTAACGTACGTTTTTCTGTATTTACTTCTATAATTTTTTCAATCTCATCCTTGGAAAGCCCACTTGCTTGGACAATTCGTTCGACTTGTATTTCTGCTGCCTTCACACTAATATGTGGATCCAACCCTGAGCCTGAGGCAGTCATTAAATCAGCAGGTATGTCTTGTCGTTTTACGGATGGGTTTTCTAGTAAAAACTTCTCAATATCTGCTTCGATTCGTTTCTTTAATTTTGGATTGGATGGTGCAAAGTTAAAAGTTCCAGAGCTAACACCACTATAGTTCACCTGGCCATTTTCGTCTGGGATCGTATCCTCTTTCGTATAGACATTATAGTTAACAGAGGAGACACGCCCCCAGAAATATTCCGGTGTAGTAAAAGCTTGACCGATTAATTCTGAACCTACTACTTCACCATCCGTCTCTATTAAACTACCATTTGCTTTATGATGAAATAACCCTTGGGCTAATGCAGTCACTGCAAACGGGTATATAAAACCACATAAAACGAACATTGTTATTGTGATAAGTAATGCCTGCTTTGAGTTCTCAAAAAACTTTCGCATATACCTTCCTCCTATAAACCAAACGTATGGAATAGTGGCCCAACTAATATATCAATCAACTTAATACCAATAAAAGGAGCAATAATACCGCCAACGCCATAAACAAGTAAATTTTTATTTAATAATTTTTCAGCACTCATCGGCTGATACTTAACCCCCTTCATTGCAATAGGTATTAATAGCGGTATGATCACTGCGTTAAAAATTAAAGCAGAAATAATCGCACTTGAAGGAGATTTGAGATTCATAATGTTTAATGCACTCATCTCAGGGACAGCAACCATTAACATAGCTGGGATAATGGCAAAATATTTTGCGATATCGTTTGCAATACTAAATGTTGTTAAGGCACCGCGAGTCATCAGCAATTGCTTCCCAATCTCTACAACTTCAATAATTTTAGTTGGATTTGAATCTAAATCGACCATATTAGCAGCTTCCTTCGCTGCATTCGTTCCTGAATTCATGGCAAGCCCTACATTCGCCTGTGCCAGTGCTGGCGCATCATTCGTACCGTCACCAGTCATAGCTACAACTTTCCCCTGTGCCTGCTCATCTTTAATAACTTGAATTTTATCTTCTGGCTTACTTTCTGCAATAAAGCTATCTACTCCAGCTTCCTTAGCGATAGCTGCTGCAGTTAATGGATTATCTCCTGTACACATGACCGTTTTAATGCCCATGGCACGAAGCTGATCAAAGCGTTCCTTAAGTCCAGCCTTTACGACATCCTTTAAGTAAATAACACCCAAAATTTTATCGTTTAACGCTACTACTAGTGGTGTTCCGCCAACAGAAGATACTTGTTGAATCAGCTGTTCCAAATTTGTAGGAATGCTATGACCTGCCTTTATGCTCTCTTTTTTTATCGTATCATAGGCTCCTTTTCGAATTTTTGTGCCATCCTTCATATCTAAACCACTCATACGAGTCTGTGCGGTAAAAGGAATATGTTCACTTGATTTGATAATGTTTTCTTCATCATCAGTATTCACTCCTAATTCACAAGCGAGTGACAAAATAGACTTTCCTTCAGGTGTATCATCTGTTAAAGAACTAAGCCATGCAGCTTGCATTAAATCTTTACTTTCCACCCCTTTTACTGGGAGAAATTCAGCTGCCATGCGATTTCCGTAAGTAATAGTTCCTGTTTTATCTAAGATTAAAGTATCTACATCTCCACACGCCTCTACGGCTCTTCCAGACATCGCAATAACGTTAAACTGTGTAACCCTATCCATTCCAGCAATACCGATTGCCGACAATAATCCACCAATCGTTGTAGGAATTAAACAAACTGTCAGGGCAATTAATGTTGCGATAGAAATCGGTACATTTAAATAAGTTGTCATCGGATAAAGTGTCACAACAACTAATAAGAAAATAATCGTTAAGCTTACTAAAAGTGTATTGAGTGCTATCTCATTTGGTGTCTTTTTACGACTAGCTCCTTCAATGAGCGTGATCATTTTATCTAAAAAAGATTCTCCAGGCATCGAGGTAATTTCGATCATCAACCAATCACTCGTAACAGTCGTACCACCTGTAACTGATGAAAAATCGCCACCTCGCTCCTTTACAACAGGCGCTGATTCACCTGTTATCGCCGATTCATCAACTGTAGCAATTCCTTCAATGACTTCTCCATCATTTGGAATAACCTCTCCTGCCTGAACTAAAACAATATCACCCTTTTTTAATTCATGTGCCTGTTTAAGTATTTCAGAACCATCACTAAGTAAAACACGTGCCTGTGTAACTGTTTTAGTATTTTTTAACGTTTGAACCTGTGCCTTTCCTCGTCCTTCAGCAATCGACTCAGCAAAGTTTGCAAATAGAATAGTTACAAAAAGAATGACAGCGACGATCGCATTAAACAATCGATCATGTTCTCCTAGCCCGCTACCAAGCATATTCGGAAAGAGGGTTAATAGCAGGACAAACATAAACCCTACTTCTACTACAAACATAACTGGATTTTTTAGCATATATAGTGGACTAAATTTCTTTAAAGCATCTAGAATCGAGCTTTTTAGCATATTGCCCGTCATCAAATCTTTTCTTGCTGTTTCCATAGGTGTCTCTCCTTATTAAAAATCAATTTCGCCTTGGCGTAATTGCGTCCGGATTTTGAATTGTGCCCGGGCCTGCACGACGCAGGTCAGTTAGCCGTTTTCGCAGGATGCGAAGGTTTTAGGCTAACATCCTTTATTCATTCCTTTCAAAATCCGTGACATCCGCCGGAGGCTTAGGTCAACAGATGTTTTTTGCGCGAAAGCGTAGTGCTAACGCAGCGGCAGCAGCAAATGTTTTCTGTGCGAAAGCGTAGTGCTAACGCAGCGGCAGCAGCAAATGTTTTCTGTGCGAATGCGCAGTGCTAACGTAGCGTCAGCAGCATGATGTTGGTCACTCAGTCATTGCCACAGGACGTGGCGTTCTTAGACTGAGTTCCTCTATTTCAGTAGTTATTTAAAAGGAACCACATCCGCATTCATCTCACCACATTCAGAAGACGGGAGTCTTCAGCTGAATGAAGATAAAGTTGTAAGTGCTCTGTAATTGGCCCGAGTGCTAATGCCGGTAAAAATGTAAGAGCACCAATCATTAAAACGATAGCAACAAGTAAAAATGTGAAAATAGTATTATCTGTTCTCAATGTTCCCACCGAATCACTGTGAAACATTTTTTTCGCAAGTAGAGACGCTATAGCTAGTTGAATAATGATCGTCAAATAACGTCCGAAGAACATTGCAAGCCCTGTCGTCACATTCCAAAATGTTGAGTTGTCAGCTAATCCTTCAAAACCTGAGCCATTGTTAGCAGAGGCTGAGGCAAATTCATATAGAACTTGAGATAAACCATGTGCACCTGGATTCGTTATGGCTGCTACTCCTGACGGTGTTAGTACTGCAAGTGCTGAAAATAGCAAAATAATAGCAGGATGGATTAGAATACAAAGCGCAATTAGCTTCATTTCCTTCTCCTCAATTTTCTTACCTAAAAACTGAGGTGTTCGACCAATCATCAAACAGGCAATAAAAATTGTTAATAACACATACATCATCATGTTCATCAGGCCGACTCCCTTGCCTCCAAACACAACATTTAGCATCATATTAAACATCGGTACTAGACCACCAAGCGGCGTTAATGTATCATGCATATTGTTGACAGACCCAGTTGTAAAAGCAGTTGTCACTGTCGTAAATAACGCTGATTGTGCCACCCCAAAGCGCATCTCTTTTCCTTCCATACTACCAAGCTCCTGTGCAATTCCGAGCTCACTAATGATCGGATTACCAGCTCTCTCCGCAACATACACCGTCACCAATCCAACTAGGAATAGCGCACTCATTGCCACAAAAATGGCTAGCCCTTGCTTTCCAAAGATAGTTTTCCTTTTTCCATATGCAACCATTAAACTAAATGCAACTACACAAGCACCTGGTAATAGCATCATAGATAGCATTTCCACAATATTAGAAATGACCGTTGGGTTTTCGAAAGGTGTTGTTGAATTCGCCCCATTAAAGCCACCACCATTTGTTCCTATATGCTTGATAGATTCAAGAGAAGCTACAGGTCCAAGTGCAATATCTTGTAATTTACCTTCTATTGTTTGTACCGTTTTATTCGCACTTAAGGTTTGTGGTGAACCTTGAGATACTAAAATAATAGCAACTACAATAGATATAGGCATTAACACACGTGTGATAACACGCACAAAATCCACGAAGAAATTGCCAATAGTGTCGGTTTTAGCAACGAGACGACGGCAGAACGCCATACAAGCCGCATAACCAGTAGCTGCAGATGTAAACATCATAAAGATAATGATTAGCATCTGTGATAAATAACTTAGTCCTGATTCGCCACTATAGTGCTGAAGATTTGTATTCGTCATAAATGAAATAATGGTATTAAACGAAAGTGTTGCTTCCATATTGTCAATATCATTTGGGTTTAAAAACAACATCGCTTGAATTCGTAAAAGAACATATCCAATAAACACCATAAAGGCATTCGACAAAATTAATGAAAGAATATACTGTTTACCAGTCATGTCTCCTTGCTTAATGCCACATAACTTATAAATAACTGCATCAAATCTATCCATTATTGGATCAAGCCATGTTTTTTGTTGCATTGTCACTCGAAATAGATAGTGACCAGTTAAAATAACGATTGGTAAAGAAATAATTAATACGATGGCGATTTGCCACATACCGCAATACCTCCTATAAGCCTATTAATAGTTTTCAGGATAAAGTAATGCATGCCCTAGATAACCAAAAAGGAACACAAGTACAATCCCCATAACAATCCACATTTTTTATTCCTCCTTACTTTTCATCGACTAACTTGTAGCACCAAGCTGTTAATGCATCTAGACATGTAAAGCTTATAATGAGTAAGCCAATCATATAAAAGTCCATCAATCGAAACACCCCTTCTCTAATTTGGATGCTCTCATCATACTGACTTTTAAATTAATGTAGTGTTAGGAAATCGCTTTTCCTATTAAGAAACTATAAAGAGGGAAAATCTTAATACTTTCTTAATGGAAGATAACGCTATAATACAAATGAGGTGAAAGAGGATGGAAAATACACGTCCAACTCCAGAGACGTTTTTAGCGAGGCTTCAACAGGAAGAACAATTTATAGGGAAGCTAAAGATTTTTCTTGGTTATGCTGCTGGAGTAGGTAAAACTTATGCAATGCTAGATGCAGCACATCAAGCACAAAAACTTGGTAAAGATGTGGTAGTTGGCTATGTAGAACCACATCCTCGTCCAGATACGTTAGCTTTACTCGAAGGACTTGAGCAAGTCCCTACGAAAAAAATAATTTATAAAGGGAAACCTTTTCAGGAATTAGATATTGATGAAGTACTGAAGCGCAAACCGGAAATTGTCCTTATTGATGAATTGGCACATACCAATGTTCCAACAATGCGTCACAAGAAACGTTTTGGAGATGTAGAGGAATTACTTGCAAAAGGTATTCATGTCTATACAACCGTAAATATTCAACATATTGAAAGCCTACACGATATAGTAGAAGAAATAACCGGGATAAAAGTACGAGAGCGTATTCCAGATTATTTGATTGATCAAGCCGCACAAATAAAAATTGTCGATATTGAACCAGATGAGTTAATCCAGCGCCTACTAGAAGGCAAAATTTATATAAGACAACAAGCTGAAAAAGCGTTGCAATCTTTTTTTCGTAAACAAAATTTAGTATCGCTTCGAGAAATTGCACTACGGAGAGCTGCTGATACGATTAACTATAAGCAGGTAAACAGCGACGAATCTATCAAGCATCATGTACAAATCGAAGAGCATTTACTTGTTGGTATTAGTAGCTCTCCTACAAATGCCAAGGTTATTCGAACTACCGCGCGACTAGCACAGGCATTACACGGGAAATTTACAGCTCTTTACGTACAAAACGTACATGAACATGATAGGAATAACGCAAATTCTGAAAGACTTCAGCAGCATATAAAGCTTGTTGAACAGCTTGGCGGTCATGTCGTAATCGTTCAGGAAGATGATGTAGCTGCTGCTCTTGCCAACTACGCACAAATTAGTGGTGTCACCAAATTAGTCCTCGGTAGAACTAGCATGAGAAAAAAATGGTGGCGACCAAACACAAAAATTAGTGATCGACTCAACGAATTAGTGCCGAATTTAGCCATACATATAGTGCCAGATCAGGAAAACGAACAATTCTACTTCCCTACTATAAAAAATAAGCTGTCATTTGAATGGCTTGATTTATTAAAAATGGCTATAGTGTTTGGCATAGCATCAGTTGTCGGGCTATATTTTTACACAATTGGTGTCAGCGACTCGAACATTATCACTATCTACATTTTAGGTGTTTTAATTCTTGCCATTTGGTCATCAGGATGGATGATGAGCATTATTAGCTCCATCATAGCCGTACTACTTTTTAATTATTTTTTTACAGAACCACGATTTTCATTTAACGCCTATCATCGCGACTATCCGATGACCTTTGTGATCATGTTCCTTTCAGGAGTGATTACAAGTAGCTTAACGAAAAAAATAAAGGAGCAAACCATTGTAGCTGTTCGTAAATCTTATAGAATGGAGGTGCTCCTTGATACAAATCGTAGGCTTCAACATGCTAAGTCAATAGAAGAAATTATTACTGAAGGCATGTCACAAATCGTTAAATTAGTAGAAAAGCCAGTACAATTTTTTGAAATAGAAAATAACTTAATTGTGAACTCTATTTTTTTCCGTACCGAGAGCATATCTAGTATTGAAAATAAGAAGATAGCTTCCCTCTTTGAGAATCCGAATGAGCATGGTGTAGTAAGCTGGGTTATCAATAATAAGCATGTAGCAGGCGTATCCACTGATATATTTCCTGAGGTGAATGCCTACTATTTACCGGTTATTTCAAATGGGAGTGTTAAAGGCGTTATTGGTATTGCCCTGTCAAAGCAATCACCATTACCTGCATTTGAGCGTAATATTTTGCATGCCATTATTAATGATTTTTCATTCGCACTTGATAAATGGTATTTACAAAAACTCAATGCAGAAGTAGCTAGAGAAGCTGAAATGGAACAAATGCGAGCAAACCTTTTGCGCGCCGTTTCTCATGATTTAAGAACACCACTAACTGCTATTTCCGGTAATGCAGATATATTACTATCCAGTGCATCTCAAATTCGTGAGGATGAAAAAAGCAAAATATATGAGGATATTTATAAAAATTCGAAATGGCTTGTACAAATGGTTGAAAACTTACTTGCTGTGTCTAAGTTAGAAGATGGACAATTTGCAATGGAGATGCAATTGGAACTTGTAGAAGATATTATTCAAGAAGCACTAACGCATGTTGTTCGTCTAAACAATACACATGAAATATCCTATCATATTGAACCAGAATTTTTATTTGCTGTAATGGATGCACGACTGATTATTCAAGTTCTAATTAATATTATTGATAATGCATTGACTTACACACCATCAGGTAGTGTTATTACTATAAAGGTCAATGAATCTGAACGTTTCGTACACTTTAGCATTGCAGATGATGGCCCGGGCATTGATGATGCTATAAAAAGCAGCCTTTTTGAGCCATTTACTACCGGAAAAGTACAGCGTAGCGATAGTCGAAGAGGCTTAGGATTAGGCTTAGCTCTATGTCAAACTATTTTAAAATTACATGGTAGTGAAATAACAGTTTCGGATAATAGACCAAAAGGAACGGTTTTTAATTTCGCTCTAAAAAAAGGAAACTTATCATCAAAAGTTGGGGATGACATTTGTTAAAACGTATGCCATCTATATGAGTTGGTTGAAGCGAAGACTGGGCGACTCCTTCGGATAAGTCGGACGCCCTAGGAAAGCGCTCAGTCGTAGCGGAAATCAACCCTTCACGATGGTGATAAACTAAAAAGGAGTAGTGTAATTCGATGAATAAACGAATTCTAGTAGTAGAAGACGATATAGCCATTGGCAATTTAATTAAAATGACATTAGCTACTCAGCAGTATGAATTCGACATTGCACGAGATGGTCATAGTGCTCTACAAAAGGCTCTTGCCATGAATCCAGACGTTATTATTTTGGATTTAGGACTACCAGACATAGACGGCGTCGAGCTTATAACGAAAATTAGAAGCTGGACTCAAACACCTATTATCGTTGTTAGTGCACGCGGCGAAGAGTACGATAAAATCAATGCTTTAGATGCCGGTGCAGACGATTATGTTACAAAGCCTTTCAGTGTTGAAGAGCTATTAGCCCGAATTCGAGTAGCTTTGAGAAGAATGTCGTTTGAGCATCAGCAAGAAAATGAACCTTCTGTCTTTGTAAATGGTCACTTACAAATAAACTATGCGGCAAATACAGTGTTTGTAAATAAAAAAGAAGTACATTTGACGCCTATTGAATATAAGCTCTTGGTTATTTTATCAAAGCATGTCGGCAAAGTTTTAACGCATAATTTTATTTTAAAGGAAGTTTGGCACAACGCACTTCAATCGGATGTTCCAAGTCTAAGGGTTTTTATGGCTACTCTTCGAAAGAAAATAGAGAACAATCCAGCTAACCCAAAGTTAATCCAGACACATGTCCGCGTTGGGTATAGAATGCTTCGTTGTCACGATGAAGAATAAGGTTTGATTTTACTTTAACTCTGCTATTCCAATATTACTTTCAACAGTAAACTTATTATTGATACACTAGATAAAAAATGATAAGATTTTTTTGATAATGATTATCACTCACAAGAAAGTAGGTAGATCTTATGAACCTTCACGCGGTTCAATTGGGAGAAAAAGTTACAGTAAAAGATCTACAGCAAATTGACTCTCTTTTATGTAAACGATTAAATGCTTTTGGTATAAAAGAAGGCTGTCAAGTTTGTATGGTCCAAAAAGGATGGTTTTCTGGAGCTTGTATTTTGGAATGCCAAGGACAGAAAATCGGACTTAGAAAAAAAGATTTAATGGATATAAAGGTCGAACAAGTATGAATAGATTAGCTTTAATAGGAAACCCCAATATCGGCAAAACATCATTGTTCAATACGTTGACAAATTCGTATGAATACGTTGGCAATTGGAGTGGTGTAACCGTTGAAAAAAAAGTAGGACAAGTAAAAAAACTACAAAAAGAAATTATTGATTTACCTGGTGTCTATACACTTAACCCGATTTCAAGAGATGAAAGTGTTGTGACTTCATTTTTACTTGAAGATCAGGTAGATGGAATTTTAAATATTATCGATGCCTCTAATTTCGAACGAAATATGCAATTAACTGTAGATATACTTGAACTTAGAAAACCTGTTTTCATTTGTTTAAATATGATAGACGTAGCGAAAAAGAAAGGCATTTCAATTGATGTCGAAAAATTACAGAGTTCTCTAGGAGTACCTGTTATTCCAATAAGCGCTCGTACTGGGAAAGGTGTCGAAGGTATTTATGCCGCGATTCAAGCCTCAGATCATACTCAACAACGTTTTACATTAACCTATGATGATCTAATTGAAGAAGGTATCGCAAAAATTGAAGCATTGTTACAGCATATTCCTGAAGAACAAAGAAGATGGTGTACGATTCAATTTTTAATGGGAAATGACGCTGTTGACGCTTATTTGAAAGAGAAGGAATACTTTGAACAGCTAGCTTCAATACGAGATGCTTTAGAGAAGCAAATAGGTGAACCATTAAATAAAACTATTGCTAAAAAACGTGATTTATATATTTCTAACATCTATAGCGAAGTAATTATACAAGAGAAAAGTGAAACACAATGGTCAGAGAAAATTGATAAAATTCTAACACATCCAATTTTAGGTGTTCCAATTTTCTTAGCGCTTATGTTTTTAATGTTTCAAGCAACGTTTGCGTGGATCGGTACCCCACTTTCTGATTTCCTAGATGGCATTGTAGGAGGCCCTCTTACAGATACTGTTACTCAGGGATTAGAAGCTATTGGTGCAGCTCCTTTTATTGTTCATTTAATATGTGATGGAATAATTGCAGGTGTTGGCGGTGTTTTAGTTTTCATTCCGCAAATCTTTGTACTATTTTTCTTTATTTCTCTATTAGAAGATTCAGGGTATATGGCGAGAATCGCTGTTGTGATGGATCGCCTTATGGAATTTTTCGGTTTAAACGGCAAAGCCTTTATTCCGATGATTGTAAGCTTTGGATGTAATGTTCCAGGTGTAATGGCTGCGAGAACAATTGAACAGCCAAGAGAACGACTATTAACAATTCTTGTTGCGCCGTTTATGAGTTGCTCAGCAAGGTTACCTGTATATGCTTTGTTCGGTGCAGCATTCTTTTCTGCACATCAATCGTTAGTAGTATTCTCCCTTTATGTAATGGGTATAGTGATAGCGCTTATTGTAACAAAAATATTATCAATGACAATTTTAAAAAATGAAACCTCTGTATTTTTTGTTGAGTTACCAGCCTATCATGTACCACAACTTAAAACACTTTGGCGTTCCACTTGGGAAAAAGGGAAAGGATTTTTCCGCAAAGCTGGTACTATTATCTTTGCTGGCTCCGTTATTATTTGGCTTCTTTCTTATTTAGGACCACATGGCGCTAACGTCAATATGGATGACAGCTTTTTAGCAATTATTGGGGGCGCTTTTGGTGTGTTGTTTATCCCACTTGGCTTTGGAACATGGCAAGCCGGTGCATCTCTTATTGCTGGATTCCTGGCAAAAGAAGTAATTGTTTCGACAATGGCGATTATTTATGGCGTAAGTGAAGGTGTCTTATCCTCTACAATGACAACTCATTTTACTGCTTTAAGCGCCTATACATTCTTGGCCTTTGTTTTACTTTACATGCCTTGTTTAGCCACAGTAGGCGCAATAAAAAGGGAAACACAGTCTGTGAAATGGACTTTATTTGCAACCATATATCCATTTGTTGTAGCTTATATTATTGCACTTATGATTTATGGTATCGGGAACTTATTCATGTGAGGTGTAAAGAATGACTTTATTGATTAATATCTTAATCGGTTGCATTATATTTGGCTATGCAGGTATTACCTTATATAAGAGCATTAAGAAACAGAAGAAGGGTAAATGCGCATCATGCTCATTACAGAAGAGTTGCTCTTCTAACGTTTGTGTCCCTCCTTCTAAACTGAAAGATATTTCCCATAAATAAATTTGTAGAAAAATATAGCGAGGTAATTCCAAATGGTTAATTCATTTGGAAACTACCTCGCTTTTTTGTGAGCTTTTATACACGGAAGGCTTTGACGGAAATCAATCCCTCATTATGGTGATGAGCCTCTTAAATTTTAAATTTATTGATTTCTTCCTTCACGGACACCGCTTCTGCACTTAATGCCTTTGCAACAGCATTTATTTCTTGAATAGTCGCAGCTTGCTCTTCTATTGTCGATGCTATTGTTTCAGATTGCTGTGCAGCATAATTGGAAGAAGAGGACATTTCATTAACCGATGCTGCCATTTCTTCAGTACTTGCAGAAATTTGCTGCGTAGAAGCAGACACATCCTCAATCTGAGATGTCATATCACCAATCGCCTTTAAAATTCCATCAAAGGCATTTTGGGCATTCTGAATGAATGTGGCACCCTCATCTACATTCAATACTGTTACACTTACAGCCTTTTCTACTTCCTTCGTTTCTTGCTGAATAAGTGCTATTACATCCACTATTTGATTAGCAGATGCTTTTGATTCCTCTGCTAATTTGCGTACTTCATCTGCCACGACTGCAAATCCTTTTCCATGCTCCCCTGCACGAGCCGCCTCAATCGCAGCATTTAGTGCTAGAAGATTTGTTTGCTCAGTAATGTCAGTAATTACTTTCGTAATATTAACAATTTCAGCTGATTGTGTGCTTAGCATCTTAATTCGCTCATTTGTTGTATTTGAAGATTGTTGGATAATCGACATTTGGTTTTCTGCGATATGTAACGTTTTTTCACCATCATTTGCAATAGATTGTGTATCTACCGCTCTAGAATGAAGCATTTGAGTAGCCTCTGCAATACGTTGAACACCTTGGGCAGTTTCATCCATTGCTATCGAACTTTCACGACCAGTAACAGCTGCTTGATGATCACTAATTGCCATTCTCTCTACAAGATTTGCAATATCATGAGAGGAATTTGAAATTTCATCTGTACTTGCTGCTAACTCTTCAGCTGCTGATGTTGTATGCTCAACATTTGCAGTCATACTATGTATTAATGAATGTAAATTAGATTTCATCAAATTAAAAGAATCTGCTAAATCTTTAATTTCATCCTTCGTTCTGACTTCAATATCCTTTTGACATAAATCTCCTTTAGCAATTACCTTTGCTGCAGAAGTTAGCTTATTGACGGGAACAACGATAGAACGTACGAATACAATCCCAACCGCTATACAAATCATTAAAATAATACAGAACATCCATAAGAACCACTGCTCATTATCATCGATAAGCGTTTCAACATGTGCTAAAGAATTTTGCATGTCTGTAATGTTTTCTTGTTGAAACAAATCTACTTTGTCATTAATCTCAACGGATGTAGTATCAAATTCAAGCATCATTTTATTCCCTAGCTCAGGCCCGCCTTGAATATAGCTGTTAGCCATTTTTTGACCAGCACTATAATACTCATCAAACGCTACTTTAATCGCATCTAATCTTTCCTGGTCTTCCGGATGCATTTTTTTCACTTGTTCTAAATCTTTATAAAAAATTTTACTATACTTTTCTGCTTGCTCAAATCCATCATCTAAATTATCGAGTGCTCTTGTTGCACTAATATCAGTCAAAAACTGCTGAACCTGCACAACTGCTAACTTCATCTCATCTGCTAATAACGTCGTTTGAAGTGTTTTTTCTTTTATCAAATGTACTTGTTCTTGTTGGGATTTGGCATTTTGTTGTTGAAAAATCCCCATAACTAAAACTAATAATACAATAAGACCAAACGACACTATACTTCTAACTTTAATTGTCACAAAATACCTCCTATTTTTAACCCCTGCTATCAAAAAATATTTTATCAATTTATTTACATTAATGTAATACATTTCGGATCATAATCTTCTTTTTCTAAAATGATGATTTACAACAAATTATTATACCTTTCAAAACGGCTGGAAAAGTGAAAAAAATGTGTAGTTTTTAAGAATTTTTTACCACTTATTAACTACATATGAAATAAGTAAACCTTCCAGAATATAGTGAGATACATTTACAATCGCCCTAATTATTTATTTGTGCGTGTCGAACGCTAACTTACCCATCTGCATATCATATTTATAATCAGGTATGTCATCAATGTTAAATCACTATCGAAAGGAGATCGTTATGGTATTTAGACCACAGTTCCCGATGTATCCTGGTGGCATGAGAATGCCCATGCAAATGCCCATGCAACAAATGCCGATGCAAATGCCCATGCAAATGCCAACACCTCCACAAATGTCACCGCAGTCCTTTTTCCAGCCTGGAGGCTTCCCAAATCCACGAATTCCGGGTGGCTTTCCAATGTCCAGTGGAATAGGTTCATTTGGAGGACAAATGCCTATGCCATCAATGCAGGAACCTTCAAAAATCGGTTCATTTTTGCAGCAGGCGAATAGCTTATTTAACTCAGCGAAAACATATACGCCTTACATTCAGCAAGCAATGCCAATGGTAAAAAATATTCCGTCACTTTTAAAATTGTATAAAGGATTTCAAGGTCTTCCTGCTGCAGGAGCTGCCGCAGGTGCTGGAGCAGTAGCAGCTGAAGCAGCAGCTAGTGCAGGAGCAGGTTCAACTAAAAGTCGAAAAGCGTCTCGACAAAATGCATCATTTACTCCTCCTGACCCACTTCCATCTAAGCCACGTATATTCCAGCCGCCTATGTAGATGAAGGTTTCTTTGTATTCGCCGTCCCTGTCCGTTATAATGTAGATAGGTAAGCTTGAAAGGAGTCACAACCATGCAAGTATTAAAAATTAATCCACGTGGCTATTGCTACGGTGTTGTTGATGCGATGGTCATCGCTCGAAACGCCGCACTCGATAAAACATTACCAAGACCTATCTACATTTTAGGTATGATTGTGCATAATAAACATGTTACAGATGCCTTTGAAGAAGATGGCATCATCACTTTAGATGGCGAGAATCGTTTAGAAATTATTGAACAAGTTGAAACTGGCACTGTTATTTTCACAGCCCATGGTGTTTCACCCGAAATTCGTGAAATTGCGAAGCGAAAAGGCTTAGTATCCATTGATGCTACATGTCCTGACGTAACAGTTACACACGATTTAATTCGTGAAAAATCAGCAAATGGCTATGATATTATATATATCGGTAAAAAAGGCCATCCCGAGCCAGAGGGAGCAATTGGCGTTGCACCAGATCATGTGCATTTAGTGCAATCATCCACTGATATTGATACATTAAATTTAACGAATGATAAATTACTAGTAACGAATCAAACGACGATGAGTCAATGGGATGTCGCTCATTTAATGGATAGTTTAAAAGAGAAATTCCCACATATTGAAGTGCATAAGGAGATTTGTTTGGCAACCCAGGTACGCCAAGAAGCCGTTGCTCAGCAAGCTGGGGAAGCAGATTTACTTATTGTTGTTGGTGACCCAAAATCCAATAACTCGAATCGTTTAACGCAGGTGTCTGTTGAAATAGCAGGGACGCCATCTTATCGAATTGCAGACGTTTCTGAGCTGAAAATTGAATGGTTAAAAGGAATTAATTCCGTTGCCGTTACAGCAGGTGCTTCAACGCCAACACCCATTGTAAAAGAGGTTATTTCATTCCTTGATCAATTCGATGAAAATGATGAATCAACACATATCATTGAGCGTACAGTTACATTAGATAAAATTTTACCTAAAATTAAAACGCCAAAGCCTGTTGACAAAATTATGCCTTACTAACAAAAAAAAATCCTGATTGTCTATTTTGACAATCAGGATTTCTTATTATTTACTAAAATAATAATTGACTGGACGACCAATGCCACCATAATGCACATCCATCGTAATTTCCTCTTGCTTCTCTAAATAATCTAAGTATCGTCTTGCTGTTACGCGTGCAATACCTACGCCACTGGCAACTTCTTCTGCCGATGCTCCTTCTACAGATTGCAAATAGTGCACAACTTTCTCAAGTGTTGCACGATTAAAACCTTTAGGTAAACTTTTTTCTGACCGTAAGACATTTGATTGCTGAACCTCATTATGCCCACCATGATAATGGAATAACTGATCAAGCTCCCCTTGTGTTAGCTCACGCTCCGGTTGCATTTGCTTTTTGAAGCGCAAATAATTTTCAAGCGTTCCTTGCACTCGTTCAAATGAAAAAGGTTTCATAATATAATCAAAGACGCCCAGATGCAGGACCTGTTTAACAGTTTCCATATCATTAGCAGCAGTTACCGTAATTACATCTACTGGTAACTTGAGTTCACGAATTTTTCGTAAGCTTGTCACTCCATCCTGCTCTGGCATGAAAATATCCATAAATACTAATTCTGGTTTAAGTTTTCGAATTTGGGCAATCCCTTCAACTCCATTTGAGGCTTGACCAATTACTTCAAATCCAGCTATCTTCTCAATAAATTGGCGATTAACCTCTCGCACCATTGGATCGTCCTCTATTAATAAAACCTTTGTTTGTGTCACTGTTAGTCCTCCATACACTCTGTTCTATCTCTTTATGTGCAAATATTTACTTAAGGAAGCTATCTAAGAGAGCGCCACACTGTTCCCATAGAATTTCTCGCTTCTACTCCAACTAAATTCCCCATAGTGTTGATTTCCATTTTGACTTCTTTACTCCAATCAAAAGGTGTACGTTTTAACAAACCTTATTCTCAGCTTTGGTAATGAGTCTATTAAGTATGGTAAAAAGTTATTAAAAAGCTTGTTCCTTTATTCGGTTCACTTATGACTTCAATTTCTCCCTTTCCTTTTTGTACAATTTCTTTTATTAAAAAAAGTCCAATGCCTCGACCTTTTTTCTCTTTTGTTGAATAGCCATTATCAAAAATATGTGCCTTTACTTCATTTGTCATGCCTATACCATTATCTGTTACTAAGATTGCCAACACATCCTCATCCTCATCAACAGAAACATGGATAACTTTTTCTTCAATTTGTACATCCCTTAATGCATCAAAAGCATTTTCAATTAAGTTACCAAATAAAATAACGAAATCATGATGATCTAGATTGTTAGGAAATGTTGTCAAACGGCTTTCTCTGTCAATCTCCAGTAGAATTCCCTGTTCTTTTGCATAGGAAATTTTACTAAGCAATAGCCCTGAAATATTTTCATTATTAATCCGTTCATTTAGAAAGTTTGTAATTTCATCGTGTTCTTCTTTTACTTGCGTTAAGTAAGAAAGTGCTTGTTTATGATGTCCAAGCTGTAAAAGACCAGCAATTGTGTGCAATTTATTTTTATGCTCATGTGTTTGTACGCGTAATGCTTGTACAAATGCCTTAACACCCGTTAATTCCTCTGCAAGCTTTTTCACTTCTGTACGATCCTTAAACATGGCCACAGCTCCAACCGTTTTCCCATTAACTTGTATAGGAATACGATTACTCATAATACTATGATCATTAATATAGAGCTCACGATTGAAAATAGGTTGATCTAGCTCCAATATTTCCGGTAATCGTGTATCAGGTAAAACGTCAAAAATTTTCTTCCCTATTAATGTTGACGCTTGTTTGTGAACACCTAATATTTCACATGCTTTTTCATTAAATATTGTGATTGTCAAGTCATTATCAATAGCAATAATCCCTTCATGCATCGCGTTAAAGGTTTCTGTTCGTTCTACATACATTTTAGCAATTTCGTGAGGCTCTAGCCCAAACATTTGCTTTTTCATATGAAGCCCTAAAGTATGGGCCCCCCATGCACTAAAGAAAAGAGACAATAAGATAGTAATCATTAATTCTGTTTGAATAGATTGTAGTAACTCTGCAACAGTTAAAACACTATAGCCTACTACAACTACACCTATTTGTCTTCCTTCTTTACTCATGATCGGGACGAATGCTCGTACCATATCTCCATACTCACCATGTGCGATGGATGTATAATAATGCTCAGAAAATGCAGCGTTTAGATCACCTGACTCCGAGACTTGCCCGATCTCCTCTGTATTTGGATGTGAGTACTTGCGCCTTTGCATATCCAGTGCAACAATATACTGTGCGCCATTGATATCACGTATTTCTTCCACTACAGGATTTATGTGTTTCGTAGCCTCGTTAAAATTATTATTTGAAATGTAAGTTTTCAGCTCAGGAAGCTGTGATACTGTTTTTGCCACAAGTAAAGCTTGATCTCCAAGCTTATCCTTTTGCTCATTCATGACAAACCCTAGCAAAAATGTTCCACCTATACTAAAGGAGAGCATGAGAATAAAAAAAGTCAGAGACATAATTTTTCTCTTCATCGATAATTTTTGAAATTTCAAGATGTACGCCTCCCTCTTACTATATTTTAGCTTACTCCATATGTTAGAATAACAAAAACATCAGAAAATACGAATAAATTGGGTGTAATAGATGAAAAAATTTATTATTGGAACAATAGTAACCGTTTTACTGTTAACGATAGCGATAGGTGTTCAACAGGGCTTACTATTCGCCAAGCCTCTCCCCTATGACGATGAGCAAAAAGGCTTGGATACACAAATTACGATTCATTTAAGTCATGTTGTTGCGGAGAATACACCAAAAGGACAGGCGGCAAGCAAATTCGCCGAGCTTGTTGAGGAAAAAACAAATGGTGAGGTAAAGGTCCACGTCTACCCAAACTCCTCCTTGTTTAATGATGAAAATGAGTTTCAAGCTTTGCAAAATGGACAAGTAGAAATGATTATCCCTACTTTTTCAAAGATGACATCCTATATACCAAACTGGCAGGTTCTCGATCTACCTTACCTTTTTAATACAGATGATGAAGTTCATGAGGTTCTTACAGGTTCGATCGGTGAACAATTGTTAAATGAGCTTAAATCTTTTCATATAAAAGGACTGGGCTTTTGGCATAATGGCTTTAAACATTTGACCTCTGTCGATCACCCTATTCAAACATTTGAAGATTTAAAAGGCTTACGTGTCCGTACAATGCCAAGTAAAACTCTTGAAAAGCAATTCGAGGCTGTTGGGGCTACACCAATCCCGACTCCCTTCAGCGAGGTATTCACTGATTTAGAATCGAATGCCATCGATGCTCAAGAAAACACAGCGTCCAATATTTATTCTAAAGGTTTCTATAAAGTACAGAAGCATATGACATTAACAAAGCATGGCATTTTAGGATACACCGTTTTAATTAATGAAAAGTTTTGGAAGTCCTTACCTTTAAAAATTCAAAAACAGATTATGGAGGCTATGAAAGAAACAACAGACTGGCAATTTGAGCAAGCTGTAGAAATAAACAAAGAAGATTTGCAAAAACTTGAGCAGCAGGATAACTTTGAGATTTATACGATGAGCAATAAGGAACGCAAACGCTTTAAAGAAAAACTAGCACCTGTCTATGATTTTTATAGAAACAATGTACAAAATAATGATGTTTTATCGGAAATTGAAAAAATTGTTTCCCCTTAAAGTATTTCTTCACTGCGGGATCAATACTTTTGTTCATTAATGATAAAATCCTCACAAGCGTGGGGATTTTTTCTTTTGTATTATAATAGATTCCAAAATTATAAAACTACTATAAAACAGCCACAAACCCTTGTTATCACTAGCTTTATTCATCCCTCAACTAAAAATGAACAAAATGAACAATAGAAACTTTACGGTCATAAAAACTATTGTCGGAAAATTTCAGCTATGATAACCTCACGAAAGCGTTCACATAATATTCATAAATAGTGTAAGGGGAGAACTTTATGCGTATAAATTTTAAAAACTTAACTGTACAAGTACTGATTGCTATTGTGCTAGGTATTATTGTAGGTGCTACGTTCCCAGAGTTCGGAGCGAAGTTGAAAATATTAGCAGATATTTTTATTAAATTAATTAAGATGTTAATAGCTCCTATCATTTTCTTAACAGTTGTTATTGGAATTGGTAGTATGGGTGATGTAAAAAAAGTTGGTAAAATTGGCGGGAAGGCATTAATCTATTTTGAAATTGTCTCTACTTTCGCACTAGCAATCGGCTTAATCGTTGTCAATATTGTACAACCTGGTAAAGGCTTTAATACAGCGGCTGCAAACGGTGCAGATGTTTCCCAATATACAGAGGCAGCAGCAGCTACAGAGCATGGTATTGGTGCATTTTTTATGCAAATTATACCTGATAATGTTGTCGGAGCACTTGCAAATGGAGAGTTATTACCTGTTTTATTCTCAGCTGTTTTATTTGGCATAGCTGCTGCTGCTATTGGTGAACCAGCCAAACCAGTTATTAAATTTTTCGAACAAGTAGCAGATATATTCTTTAAAATTGTTAATATGGTCATGAAGGTTTCACCGATTGGGGCATTTGGTGCTATGAGCTACACAATCGGAAACTTCGGTCTTAAATCACTAGGAAACTTAGGATTTTTAATGCTTTCCGTTTATATTACAATGTTTATTTTTATCGTATTCATTATTGGTCTTATTACACGTTACTTTGGATTCAGTATCTTTAAGTTTATTAAATATATTAAAGATGAAATTTTTATCGTTATTGGGACATCATCATCAGAATCTGCACTCCCTTCGATGATGCGCAAATTAGAAAACTATGGTTGCTCTAAACAAGTCGTTGGTCTTGTCATTCCAACAGGGTACTCCTTTAACTTAGATGGTACATCCATTTACTTATCCATGGCGGCTATTTTTATCGCACAAGCTTATGGAGTTGATTTAGATATTTGGCATCAAGTTACATTGCTTGCTATTTTAATGCTAACATCAAAAGGTGCGGCCGGTGTAACAGGCTCAGGCTTTATTACACTCGCTGCAACATTAGCAGCATTCCCTATGATTCCAGTAGAAGGGATTGCACTTTTAATCGGAGTCGATCGCTTTATGTCAGAAGCCCGCGCCGTTACAAACTTAATTGGTAATGGTGTAGCAACAGTTGTCGTTTCTAAAATGGAAAAAGAATTCGATCCAGAGCAGGAAAAACGTGCTCTTGCAGGAGAAGTTACACCTCAATAATAAAATCAAAGGCTGTCCGAACGTGAAAATTTCACATGATCGGTCAGCCTTTTTCAGTGTTAAACTTCATATTCCATTTTTGTTGATAAATTCGTCTAAATCTTCGATCTGCTTCCATATCATAAAATGAATATTCTCCGTCATAATGCCAATTAAAGGTGATATCTTCTAATTGCTCTGGTGTCATACTACTAAATTTATAGTTCATTATGATTCAACTCTCTAAAATTTTTGTTGAAGATGAAACCTAGAGTAAAGCTTTCCCGTATAGTAAGAAGACTGGAGGCTTTTTTATGACTACATTTACCCTTACCTACCCAAAAGCTTTCGAAAGCTTTTCAAACATCCCTATTGTGAATGAACAAAATGAGACAGTTTGTGTGCTTCAAAAGGTTGAACGTTCATCCGTTGGAAAAGTAATCAACGCTGCCATGCTTGTTGCTGCACAACAAACATTGCCACATCGCTATGAAACCCGTACTACCTTAGGGGCACCACTTTTTCAAGTGAGATCTACACTATTAACAAAGGGTGTTAGCCATCAGCTTATTATGCCAGATGGATCCATTTTACCGATACAACGGAAGACGGTTCAATTACTTGAATCCTCCTACTCTTTTACAATAGATGGACTCGCTTTTCGCTTTGAAAAGGATTTTACTTCAACCGCCTATTTATATTGTAATGATGAAAAAATAGCTAGCGCTAGTAATATAGAAACTGAACTTGTGCGTACTGGTATATCTTTTAAACTTTTTAACTCTGACGATACACTCTTTGTTGCTTTGCTAGCAACTCTGTATCAGGCTTTATTCTCATTGAGTAATTAAGAGGCTTTATACATAACATACGCTTAATGAACGATAAAGAGGCTGGGACATAACTAATTAGCTCTTTGCGAAAGCCGAATTACTTTCAAATAAATTAAGCACTGTATTTAGAAAACCCGAACAATGGCAAAACACCGTATGAGTGTCTTGCAAATTTGTTCGGGTTTTACTTTAGCTAAAATACTTTTGTCCCAGCCTCTTTTTTGATGTTAGAAATTATATAAGTAGCTTTATTGCATTTACAACTATTTGTCGCTAATTTCTCATTAAAGCCATCTATTACATGTCTTCCGCTACTGCTAGAATCATTCAATATATTCCGGGACACGAAATATTTTCGCTTTGTTTTGACCATTTTACGCTGTCCTTCTAAAAAAGGAGTACACTAAAGAGGTAGAAATACTATACATTTGGAGGCATTTAAAATGGATACAAAAGCAGCAGATATTAAAAATTTAATGACGTTAGATCTACTTGTTCAAATTCTAGAGGAACGCGGTATTATGACAGATCGAGAATTAAAAGAACGTCTCACTAATAATGTTAAACTTTCCTCTATGGATGCAGATTTAAAAGATAAAGTCATTGAAGAAATAAAACATTAGTGGAATGGAGGCATTTAAAAAAGGGCCGCTTCCTAGATAATAAAAATACTGTTAGCGGCTCCCTTTTATATATGCACTTTTAGTTCCTTCACATGTACAGCAGTTCCTGTAATCGAAATATTTTACTGTACAGACTGCTTAAGGCCCTTATCGGATTGTTTTTAATGCTGTTGCCCAAGGGATAAGTTGATCTAGCATTTGATTTACTGAATCTGCTTGCACATCCTTTGGCTTAAATACCGTGCCATTTTCGAAGTCTGTAAATAATGATAAAGCAGGATGGACGCGAACATCCGCGACTAATAATTCACCAAGAATACCACGTAAATGTTCAGCAGCTCTTGCACCGCCAACAGAACCGTAAGAAACAATTCCTGCCGCCTTATTATTCCATTCCACTCGCAAGTAATCTAATGCATTTTTTAATGCCCCAGTAATGGAATGGTTATATTCTGCAACGATAAATACAAAACCATCACATGCAGCGACTTTTTGTGACCATGAAGCTGCCCCTGAAGCATCTCCACCTGGCTCACCTAGAAGTGGTAATTTAAAATCCGCGATATCAATGATTTCATATTCCGCATCTCCGCGTTTTTCAGCTACTTCCTTTACCCATTCGCCAACTTGTGGGCTTAAACGACCATCACGCGTACTACCTAAAATAACCCCTATTTTCACCATGTTTTGCCTCCTTGTTTTATCCCTCAAAGTGTAACCGAATCATTACTTTCATCAAATTGAATAAAATCGGCTCTCTTAGCCATGTTGTTCAGGAAACAGCCACTTTATTCAATGGTTAGATGATTAATTAGCATCTTTATTATTTACTTTGAATTAGTTTATCTTTAATTCAAAACAAATATTACAATAAATAATTATTTTATTTTTATAGGTCTTTCTAATACTACAAGTTCATCCTCAATCGAGGCATATTGTCTTTCTACAACATATTTTGCATCCGAGATAGCCGCATTATAAATATGCGGAGCAATATTTTCCTTTATAAAGTCTAATACTCTTTCTGCTTCAAATTCTGTAATATCCTCATCTCGATTATTATAGAAAAAACGTTGAATATCAGCTATTATTGTTTCCTGTTGTTCTTTTGTTAAACGAATAAACAATCCAAAACTCTCCTTTCATAGCAATTTATACTCACCTATCATAACACTCTAAAATTAATCCATGCATACACAAAAAGACTGAATTATATTAACTATTGCCTTTGCATAGTGTTTAAAAACAAAATGCACAAAGAAAATTTGGTGAATGTTATGGCACTTTTAGTGAGGGTGATTTCCGTTCCAGGCTTCTCGCTTTCCTGTGGGCGAGCGTCGAGCCGCTTCCTCCGCTTACGCTCCGTGCAGGGTCTCGCCTGTCTCGCATTCCCACGGGAGTCGAGTAGCCTTCCACTCCAATCAGCTATAGCGTAGAACCTTTATAAATTTTATTCATTTTAAAAGTGAGCACTATTGCTACTCACCATAATCGAACAGAAAAGACTTATATCAGTGATGCAATTGTACACCTGTTAATACTAACTTTTCACTTTCGCACCAAAAGACATCTTGCTAAAGTTTCGCTTTATACTATAAAGCACCATGCCCGAAGATACATAATGGACACCTTAATATCTTTGACAAAATAGTTTTTTAACAACATAAAAAAACTGAATTATATCTAATACTATAATTCAGCCTTGTTATTATTACTGTTTACATTTAAATGAATAGTTTGTTGATAGAAAATTCTTTTCCTTAGAGACAATGGCTTCTCCACCATCTTTTTCGCATTGCTCGGTCATAGTATCAATTTTTTTGGCATTCATCGTATTCGTCATCAATGTCATCCCTACCCCAAACACAGCAATTAGCAAACCAATCATCATCCATAACTTGCCGGCCTTATTACCGACAGGTTTTTCATTCGCCATAGATATTCCCCTCTCTTACACGAATAAAAACGGTTCTGTATGAATAGTAGATTGGACAAATTCAACAGAATATTTTTTATCCTCACACATTCTCGCCATCTTTTTAGCTACTCCTGCAATCATCACTTTCTCCACATGATGACCTGGATCTACGATTTGTAGACCAATTGCTTGAGCGTCCTGGGCAGTATGGAAATACATATCTCCCGTTAAAAATACATCTGCCCCAGCACGTTTCGCAGAATAGATATATTTATTGCCGTCGCCACCGACAAGCGCAACTTTTTTCACCTTCGACTGTAAATCCCCAACAACGCGGACAGCAGGTACGTCTAGCTGCCCCTTTACAAATTGTGTAAATTCATGAAGAGTCATTTCTTGTGGTAAATAACCAATTCGGCCTAAGCCCATTACATTCGTTTGCTGGTCTAGGCGAATGATATCATAGGCAGGTTCTTCATATGGATGCGCGTTTAACATTGCCTTTAATACACGATTTTTTATGGATTCTGGAAATACTACTTCTACCTTCACTTCTTCTTCAACATGTAATTCACCAATAGAACCTACATGTGGATTTGCACCTTCTAGTGGACGGAAACGCCCTTCTCCCAATGTAGTATAGCTACACGCTTCATAATCTCCAATACGACCTGCTCCTGCCTTTGCTAATGCCTCACGTAAATCATTGGCATTTGCAGTCGGTATAAAAACTGCCAGCTTCAACATATTTTCAGCATATGTTTCTTCTAAAATAGAACGGTTTTCAAGCTGTAGAGCATCTGCTAGTAAATCGTTGACACCACCTTCAGCCACGTCTAGATTCGTATGTGCTGCATAAACGGCAATATCATTTTTTATAAGCTTTTCATATAAACGCCCAGCCGGATTGTCAGTACGAATATTCGAAAGTCGTCTGAAAATCGGTGGATGATGCGCTATTATTAGCTCGCATCCTTGAGCAATAGCCTCGTCTGCTACTGCTTCATTAACATCTAATGTGACTAATACTTTACTTACAGGTTTATTTAATGTGCCGATCGCAAGACCAATTGGGTCATTTTCCATACAGGCTAGTTTTTTAGGCGACCATGATTCGAACAATTGTATAATTTCCTGACCGTTAACTGTTTTCATCTCACAGAACCCCTTCCACTAAATTGAGTAGAGCTACTAACTCTGCACGTTTTCCTTCAATTTCAGGTGTTTGATCTGCCCCTTCAATGGACTTTAATACACGCTGCCAATTTTCTTTTTCACGTGACCATTTTTTTATAAATGATGGTGATTTTCGTTGCATTAATTTCGGACCAAATAAAATTTCCGGTTCCGTTAACGTCATTGTGCTTCTTTGCAATACAAGAATTTCATAAATTTTTTCGTCTTCCTCTAAAATCTCTTCGTCCTGGATTGCCCAATTATGTGCTAATGCCCATTCGCGAATCACTTTAGCATGAATATTTGGTTGCAAAATAAGCCTTGTTACCCCTTGCAATTTATCTGGATGCTTCTCCAAAATGGAGACAATAAGAGGTCCGCCCATCCCAGCAATAGTAACTGTATCTACGTGATCAGCTTCTTCCACTGCCGCTAAGCCATTCGCAAGTCGTACTGTAATTTTTTCTGTTAAGCCTTCTTTTTTCACTTGTCCAACTGCTGATTCAAATGGTCCTTTCACAACTTCCCCCGCTATCGCATAAGAAGCAATACCTTTATGAATTAAGTAGCATGGTAAATATGCATGGTCACTGCCAATATCAGCTATAACCGCACCAGAGGGTACATATTTTGCTACTGTTTCTAATCGTTTTGATAATTTTTGTGCATTCATTTTTTTTACCGCCTGTCTTAAATAGTGTCCATTCTTAGTATGGATGATGTCGTGAAAAAAAACAAATGGAGTTGACTCAAATTTTTGAGCAACTCCCTTTTTTATTAACTAAAATGAAGATAAATAAATTGTAGCTGTACCGATTACGATTAAACGCTTTCAGTACAGCTACTTTTTTAGACTATTTTAGAGTTGAAATGTACTTAGCGATCGCTTTTGCTTCCGCTTCGTTTTTCATACCAGGCGTCATTGGAGTTCCTGGGATTCCGTTTGTTAAAACATCTACGATACGAGCTTCATCTAAGCCGTGTAGATTTGGACCAACAGAACCAGTTAAGTCAGCAGCGTGACAGCCAATACAAGATTGTACTAATGCAGAGTCATCAGTAGCTTCTGTTTTTTCGCCACCACCCTCTTTTTCAGCAGCGATTTCTTTTTTGTTTTCTGAACCTGTTAAAGACAAAAAGAAAATAAGACCAATACCAAATGCTAAAATTAAGATGTAAGGAACGACTGGATTGTTTTTCATATGTTTCCCCTCCTCATTTTAAATCTACTTCTATGATAATATAGAATCAGTCAACATCTAACATTGTACTCCATTAACCATAAAACGAAAAGCCTATTCGCTAAGTTTTCCTTTGTTTGTAACAAATTCGACATTTCTGTAACTATTGGATAAAATATGTCTTGAAATCCCCATTACTTGGACTATCTATCACCTTTTAGCATTTAAACTTAACTTTCTTACATGCTGTTATCTTTCCTCTTTTACACATTCATATACCAAGAAAGTCAAAATATCTTTTTTAATAGGTATTATTGAAATAATTCATTCACGATTATAGTCTTCACCAATAGAGCATTTACAGGAAGTTAATGTGGGATAAATTACAGACACAATTTCGATACAAAAAAAGAATCCGTTAGCTATTTGAAAGCAAACAGATTCTTGTCTTTGTTAGCGAAACTAAAATACAAAGTGATTTCTTATAATAAGTTTATGATATAATAGCTGATCAGTGCTAGTAAACCTAGGACACCTGAGACCGTGAAATAAAGTAGCTTCATTTTTAAACCTGACCAAAGCCAAACCCCACAGTTTGCTGCAATCAAGCAAAACAATGCAATATTATTCCCATTAAAATATGTAGTGTAAATTCGAATAGACATACTAAACAATAGAATAGCACCTAACAGATGGAAAACGGGGGCTAATAAATCATTTTTTCGTGCCATTCGAAACGCCGTCCGAAATAATATCACAGCAGCTATTCCAACGACAACCGTTAAAATGATCATTAAGGATGATATTGTAAAATAAATAGATAACAGCGTAATCATAGCAATACATATACCTGCGATTACAAGTAGAAGCCTTCTCTTTTCTGAAGGCAATATAGCCTGTTTATGATGTACTGGTTCTAACTCCTCTACATCTATCCCCTCTGCATATAGAGCCGCTAAAAAGTCACAGTAATGCTCTGGTAATAGCTTATTCTGCTTCCAAAACAAAATCTCATTCAAGATTATTTTTTTTCGAGGATTTGTCATAGTTTTTGCTCCAAACATTGCTTTATAATGGTTGTTATTACAATTTTATCTCAAAATATTCAAAAACACATCTGTATAAAGTAGCAAAAATATGAACATCGCCTCATTCTAAAACACAATATAAACATTTCCGAAACAATATTTTCTTTTGATAGACTTTGCTTACACGAGTATTCTCCTGATTCAATAGTAGCATAACAAAGGGCTACCCAATTAGCATCACTAATTAGATAGCCCTAAACTGTTTATTTTATTCTAAGAAGTCTTTTAAACGTTTGCTACGAGAAGGGTGACGTAGCTTTCTAAGCGCCTTAGCTTCAATTTGGCGAATACGTTCACGTGTTACACCAAATACTTTCCCTACCTCTTCTAATGTACGTGTGCGACCATCATCTAAACCGAAACGTAAGCGAAGGACATTTTCTTCACGGTCAGTTAATGTGTCTAACACATCCTCTAATTGCTCTTTTAACAATTCATAAGCTGCATGGTCAGATGGAGATTGAGCTTCAGAATCCTCAATAAAGTCTCCTAAATGTGAATCATCTTCTTCTCCAATTGGTGTTTCAAGAGATACTGGTTCTTGTGCAATTTTTAAAATTTCACGTACTTTTTCAGGTGTTAAATCCATTTCTTCCCCAATTTCTTCAGGAGATGGCTCGCGACCTAAGTCTTGTAGTAATTGGCGTTGTACACGAATTAATTTATTAATTGTTTCTACCATATGCACTGGAATACGAATTGTACGTGCTTGGTCTGCAATTGCACGTGTAATCGCTTGGCGAATCCACCATGTTGCATAAGTGGAGAATTTAAAGCCTTTACGGTAGTCAAATTTCTCAACAGCCTTGATAAGCCCCATATTCCCCTCTTGAATTAAATCAAGGAATAGCATTCCACGGCCAACATATCGCTTTGCAATCGATACAACAAGACGTAAGTTCGCTTCTGCTAGGCGTTTACGAGCTTCTTCGTCACCTTGCTCAATACGTTCCGCTAATGCGATTTCTTGCTCGGCAGAAAGTAAATCAACTCGACCAATTTCTTTTAAATACATACGTACAGGGTCATTTATTTTAACACCCGGTGGTACACTCAAATCATTTAAATCAAAAGTCTCTTCGCTTGCTTCTTCTTTCATTAAGCTTTCTTCTTCAAACTCTTCTTTTCCAATGATTTGAATGTCTTTAGCCTTTTCAAGATCCTCAGCAAAGTGGAAAATCTCTTCGTTCTCCAATTCATAAGGCGCTAGTTTCTCTGAAATTTCTTTCATTGAAATTTCACCTTCTGTTTTTGCTTTTTCTTGTAGTATTTTTTTTGCTTCATCTAATGTAATTTCTACTTCTACCTCTTTTGAACGTTCTGACTTGTCCGCCATAAACCTTCCTCCTTCTAAACAACCGAATCGGATTAAATCGCCGATAACGATTTTCTTAAATGAATAATCTGTTGGGCGATTTCAAGTGCACGCGCATACTCATGCATCTTCTCCGCTTCCTTTGACTCATGCATCTTTTGTTGAATTTCTTGCTCAATTCTATATTTTTGCAGCTGACGTATTGAGTCTGTGACCTCTGCCTCTGCTTGGTCCGGATCCCGTTCCGCTAAAGCCGCTTCCATTACAATCTTACGTAATTCAGAGTCATCCAAAATCTCAACAAAACGCTGATAATCAGGATGACCATATTCTTCATAAAATCCTACTAAGCGAACAAAAACTGCCATATAGGCATCTCGTGCAAACGGATCTTTTTGCTCACTACGTAATACCTTGTCCACTACATCTATATTATGAAGCATATGAGCCAGTAATAAACGTTCGGCACGTTCAGCTGCGTCCATAGGCTTGTGTTGCTGAGTGACCGGCATCGAAGGCGTTGGAACAGGCATTTCTACTTTTGCAGAACGCACCTGATTTGCCTCTAGCTTTCGGAATTGAGCATAAATCGCTTCTTCCGAGATATTTGTTTCATTCGATAGCTGTCTTATATACAGATCTCGTTCGACAGGTGATGATCTACCTACCAGTTGTTCAAGAACTTCTTGTATATATTGAAGCGTATCATTTTCAAACTGAAAGTTCTTATTTCGTCTAGCATGCATCATCATAAAAGCAATATACGCATGAGGGTTTTCCAAAATTTGTTCTTTAAATGCTTGTCCACCTAAACTACGAATGTATTCATCGGGATCTAGCTTATCTGGTAACACCGCAATATTGACTTTCATACGTTCCGTTTGAAGTAACTGTGCTGCTCTTTTTGCCGCATCAAAACCAGCATTATCACCGTCATAGCAAATCGTAATCTGCTCTACTAAGCGCTTTAGCTTTGTGATATGCTGATTCGTAAGCGAGGTGCCCATTGTTGCTACAGCATTCGTTACGCCAACAGAGGTTGCTGCTAAAACATCCATAAATCCTTCCATCAATACTACTTGACGATTTTTTCTAATTGAGGTTCGTGCTTTATCTAGGTTATATAGCACTTCACTCTTTTGAAAAATTGGTGTTTCTGGACTATTTAAATATTTTGCCTCTTCACCAGTCGATGCAAGGATTCGTCCTGAAAATGCTATAATCTTACCGTTCTCATCACGAATAGGAAACATAATACGCCCTCTAAAACGATCAAAATAGCGTTCTTCCCCTTCACGCTTGATAACTAAACCACTTTCCGCGATTTCTTGTAAGTTATAACCTTTTCTTTCAAGCAATATCGTTAATGCATCAAAGCTAGGAAGAGACCATCCAATGCTATTAGATTCTATAAGTTCCCTTGTAAATCCTCTTTCTAGCAAATAATTTAAAGGTTCTTCACCATCTTCAGTATTTAACAGTAAATGATGAAAAAAATCTGCTGCAAAAGCGTGTGCTTCTTTCATCCTTTCTTCCGCTTTAGATACCTTTTTCGCTACTTCAGGTAAACTTGGCCCTACATCTAAATGTATGCCAACACGTTCACCAAGTTTCACGACTGCTTCAGGAAAAGAAATACCCTCTATATCCATCACAAAAGTAACGGCATTACCGCCTGCACCACAACCAAAGCAATGAAAAATTTGTTTGTCTGATGACACAGAAAAAGATGGCGTTTGTTCTCCATGAAAAGGACAGAGGCCAAACCAATTTCGCCCACGCTTTGTAAGCTGCATGTATTCGCTTATGACATCAACAATTTCCGATTGTGTGCGAATCTGTTCAATCACTTCTTCAGGAATCTTCCCTGCCAAATCCATCACCATCTTTAAATTACGTTATAAAACACAATTCGCTATCCGATTTAAAAATCCTTTATTTCTCGACAAAAAAATAGGATTTTTCTCTTAATAAATATTTTTACCACAATTTTATTATTATAAAACAAAAATTAGTTTTTATCTATACTATTTTCACAACCGACTCAAAAAAACCGCCTCTTACAACCGAGGTGGTTTATCATCGTTCGTTTCTTATTTACATTTCAAGATATGCTCAATAATGACGTTCGCTGTTTCCTCAACAGCTTTGTTTGTCACATCAATAACCTTACAACCGATTTTAGCGACAATTTTTTCAAAATGCTGGATTTCTTCGAATATTCGATTATGCTGCGCATAGATAGCATCATCATTCAATCCAAGAGATATTAATCTCTCTTTTCTAATTGAGTTTAATTTATCAGGAGAAATAATTAAACCAAAACATTTTTTCGGATCAATTTTTAATAGTTCTTCTGGTGGCTCCACTTCCGGCACTAAAGGTACATTCGCTACCTTATAGCGTTTATGTGCTAAATATTGTGATAACGGTGTTTTAGAGGTACGTGAAACACCGACTAGCACAATATCAGCCTGTAATAGACCACGTGGATCTCTACCATCATCATATTTTACTGCAAATTCAATAGCTTCAATTTTTTTAAAATAATCATCATCTAGCTGGTGAACAATCCCTGGTGCTTCTAAAGGAAACTCTTCCACAAAAGTTGCCATTGTTTTTAAAGCAGGCCCTAAAATATCGACAGCATATATCTTTTCTTGCTCACACAGTTCCTGTAAGATCGATCGCATTTCCTGGCGAACAAGCGTATACACAATAAATGCCTTTTGTTTCGCTGCAAGGCTTACAATTTTCCGAATGAGCTCCTCTGATTGTATATGAGGAAAACGACGAATTACCGTGTTTTCCAAACCAGGTCGAAACTGGCTAATAACTGCTTTCGCTACTTGATCACCAGTTTCACCAACTGAATCAGATACAACAAAAACCCGTAGTCTTTTCATGTTGCTCTCCTTCAAATATTTAGACATTCTGTGCTAGTGATAAGAAAGCTCGTGTAATCGTCGTTTTTGTAAGACGACCAACGATTTTTAATCCACCTTCTTGTGGCTCTACTACTGGTAGCGAATCAACTTCTCGTTCAATTAGTTTATTCGCTGCGACAACTAAAGAATCTGGTCTCTCACAGTACGAAATATTTGGCATACGTGTCATAATTATATGTACAGGAATTTTGTTTAAATCCTGCGTACCAATACTTGTACGTAGTAAATCCTTACGAGAAAGTACCCCTGTCAAAAATTCATTCTTATCTACGACAAAGAGTGTTCCAACATCCTCTGAAAACATGAAGCAAATTGCATCATAAACAGTCATTGTTTCCGGTACAACAACTGGTCCTGAATGAAAATCTTTCACCTTTAAATTGTTAATACTATCCATCAATGTAACGGATGCTTTTTTACCTGAATAGAAATAGCCAACACGAGGTCTAGCATCTAAAAAGCCCGCCATTGTGAGTATTGCTAAATCTGGTCTTAAAGTTGCCCTTGTCAGATTAAGACGTTCTGCAATATGTTCGCCTGTAATTGGGCCGTTTTCTTTCACAATTTGTAAAATCTCTTCCTGACGTTTATTGAGTTCGATTGGACTCACCGCCTCAAATCTAATAGTGTTATACTTATGCTCAATTATTATATACTATTTTAATAATTATTGCGAAGAAAAGAACTACATGCTACAATATTGACACATACGCTTGCTCTAGATGTATTTTCGAGCGATTTGCGTTATACAGGCGATGATGGGAAAAAAGTATCTGTTCCATATTAAAGCGAGTAGAAGATGGTGAAAGTCTACATAACAACAGAGAAAAGGCACTCCTTGAGCTAACTTTTTGAAAAGAGGTTTTAAACAACACGTTTAAAACAATCAGGGTGGAACCGCGGGTTATAGCACTCGTCCCTGGGCATTCATTGTGCCCGGAGACGGGTGCTATTTTTAATTTAGTCCTTACTAAATTAAAAAATATCTCTAGTGAATTTATCATTTGTATAAATTCGCTAAAACAAAATCAATGTTCACTCTGTGAAAACTATGAAGGAGGCTATTTTTATGGCTAACAAATCAATGGAAACAATTGTATCATTAGCGAAGCATCGCGGCTTTGTCTTCCCTGGATCTGAAATCTATGGAGGCTTAGCAAACACTTGGGATTACGGTCCACTAGGTGTTGAATTAAAAAACAATGTTAAAAAAGCATGGTGGCAAAAATTTGTCCAAGAATCAGAGCACAATGTTGGGATAGATGCTGCAATTTTAATGAACCCAAAAGCTTGGGTTGCTTCTGGTCACGTTGGTAACTTTAATGACCCAATGATTGATTGTAAGGCATGTAAAGCGCGCCATCGTGCAGATAAAATCATCGAGGACGCTGCGCTAGCAAAAGGCGATGAAATCATTGTCGATGGTATGACATTTGATCAAATGAAAGAAACGATGATTAAGTATGACGTAGTGTGCCCTGATTGTGGTAAAGCTGATTTTACAGATATTCGTCAATTTAATTTAATGTTTAAAACATTCCAAGGTGTAACAGAATCTTCTACTAACGAAATATATTTACGCCCAGAAACAGCACAAGGTATTTTCGTAAACTTTAAAAACGTACAACGTTCTATGCGTAAACGTACACCATTCGGTATTGCACAAATCGGTAAATCATTCCGTAACGAAATTACTCCAGGTAACTTCACTTTCCGTACACGTGAATTTGAACAAATGGAACTAGAATTTTTCTGTAAGCCAGGCGAGGACCTTGAATGGCATGCATACTGGAAAGAATTTTGTAAAAATTGGTTATTAAATTTAGGCATGAAAGAAGAGTCTATGCGTCTTCGTGATCATGAAGATGACGAATTGTCTCACTACTCAAATGCTACAACTGATATCGAGTTTAAATTCCCATTCGGTTGGGGCGAGCTATGGGGCGTAGCGGATCGCACAGATTTCGATTTAAAACAGCATATGGAGCATTCTGGTGAAGATTTCACTTACATCGATCCAGTATCAAACGAACGTTATATTCCATATTGTATCGAACCTTCTTTAGGTGCAGACCGTGTAACATTAGCATTCCTTTGCGATGCTTATGACGAGGAAGAGCTTGAAGGCGATGATAAGCGTACAGTTTTACGCTTCCACCCTGCTCTAGCGCCATTTAAAGCAGCAGTCCTACCACTTTCTAAAAAGCTTTCTGATGAAGCTACAAATGTTTGGGCAGAGCTTCGCAAAGCATTCCCAGTTGACTTTGACGAGTCTCAATCAATCGGTAAACGTTACCGTCGTCAAGATGAAATTGGTACACCATTCTGTATCACATACGACTTTGACTCAAAAGAGGATGGTCAGGTTACAGTGCGTCATCGCGATTCAATGTCTCAAGTTCGTATGCCAATTACAGATGTTAAAGCATACATTGAAAAACATCTTCAATTCTAACTTTATAAGTATATAAAGAGGGAGTCGCATATTAAGCGACTCCCTCTTGTCATGTCTTTAATGTTGAAAACAAGTGCTCTTGCATCTTCTCCTCAAATGAAAACCTTTTCATATTCATACCGACTAAGCTAATAAGTAATTCTTCAATATCTACAAGCGAATAAAAAAGGAACGTTCCTTCTCGCATTGGGCGAACTCTCTTATCGACAGTTAGGTCATCCTCAATAAAGTAAGCTATATTTACGTTACAATGTTCCATTAATTGTGTAATGCGCTGGTCATCATCTGGATTAATAAAAAACGGCACAATTTTGTCAATATACAAAATACTTTGCACAAGTTTTATGAAGAAATTTTCACGGAGTGAAGTTTCCACAACTAATATAGTCGTTTGTTCATGTTGATAATCCATATACAATACATTTAATTGCTCTTCTAATAATTTCTTTAGAATATTTATAGAGTTCCTATATTTTGTCATATCCGTTTGAATTTCTCTCGTTAATAAACGCAGAATTCGAAAGGCAGGTAAAAATATTTTTAAAACAATTTCTTTAGGATGTAAATGATCTATTAATTTATTAAAGTAGACTCTTAAGCTGTTTTCATCACAGCGAATTAATTGTTCTATAAATAAGTTAAAAATTTCTTCAAAGCTGTTAGCACGATAATCGATCATTTTCGAAATTTTCACACTATAATTCAAAGGTAAAATCATAGACTTTTGTTCATCCAACAGCTTAACTTTAGGTAACGTTGGGAATAAATCATAGACAAGTTCTACTTGTGCACTTTGATTATCAGATAATTGAACGACTGAGTTGACAGGATAAATCCCTAAGCACTCTACAAATTTGTGCATAAATTTCTCGTTATATAAATGTCGATCACGATATAAAACAGCTAATGCATCTGTTGCAGCATATCCCGAATGATATACTCGCTTTGATGTCATTGCTGAATAAACATCAATAATTTGCAGTAATTGAACTCCTTCACACATATCATCCTCACAAAGCTGATTCGGATAACCTTGACCGGCAAAGCGCTCATGATGATCACGTGCAAAATAGGCAATATCATCTTCCCCATTTTCTATGAGCAGTTCATAACCTTTAGTCGCGTGAGTTTTAACAATGTCAAACTCATCTTCCGATAATTTCCGTTTCAAATTTAAAATTTCTTGTGGAATAAATACCTTCCCAATATCGTGGAACAAATAGCCTCTTGCTAGCGTTTCAATATCCGTTAAACCTAAATAACGTGCAAAAATTGTACCTAAAACGAAAACATCAAATGAATGAACAAAAGAATACTCATCCCATTCTTTTAATCGCATGAGTAATTCATAGCGATGTTTTTTTTCTAAAATTTTTTCAAAAACACCTCGTACATAAGCAGTATCTTGGATGCTTTTTAAAATTTGACCATAGCGTAATTCATGCACAACATTCTCTAATGTAGTCATAAAAAGGTTACTTACTGTATCTTTATATTCATCTACCTCATCCTTTTTATCCATTAGTGGTGCAAATACATCCTCGAAATCCCTTGTACGCTGAACACTTAAATCATGCACAATTCGGACTGAATCAGTTGGTAAATAAACAGATAATTCGTCTACTTTTCTAAGTTTAAGTAAGGCAATAATTCGTTCCGTTAAAACTAGATCTTTTTTAGCTAGTAAACGATAATCAGAAAATATATCTTCAGCTAAAATATCATTTGCTTCAACTTCATCAATACTTAACGTCACTTTTCTTAGCATATTTTCTGCCACATACGCAATGTTCAAGCATTATGTGACTCCCTCCTTCTTCGATAAGACTGCGTTGTTCATCAATTATGCTTCGGCATAATTGCGTCCCGAATCGGCTTTAACTTCTTTCACATATGTAACTGACGTTTCACTTACGTTACATAAACATTTGTAGCTGACGCTTTGCTTTCGCTACAGAAAATAATTGTAGCTGACGCTTTGCTTTCGCTACAGAAAATAATTGCTGAAAGAAGTTAAAACCTTTTGCTGATAGAGGCTTGTTTTACATTTTATATGCATGTCAGATTTATATAGATTGGCCTAATTTCAATGGGTACGAAACGTATAAGTAATACAAGAATAGTATCAATTATGCCTCGGCATAATTGCGTCCAGAATCGGCTTTGTGCTTAGGCCTGCACGATGCAGGTCAGTTAGCCGTTATCGCGTGGATGCGATGATTTTAGGCTAACATCCTTTATTAACTCCTTTCCGATTCCGTGACATCCGCCGGAGGCTTTAGGCCAACAGATGTTTTTTGCGCGAAAGCGTAGTGCTAACGCAGCGGCAGCAGCACGACGTTGGTCACTCAGGCGTTTTCACAGGATGTGAAGCTTAGCCTGAATTCCTCTTTTCAGCGGATGTTTGGACACCCGCTGAAAGAAGTTAAATATCATCATCTATATCATTTACAATATCATAGATTAAAATGCCTTTTCAACTAGTTTATGGTACTTGAATGAACAGTTACTACTATGTTTATATTAAAAACTATTTCAAAATTAGTGATTTATATCTAATATATCCCTTTAACAACAGCTATTAATTTGAAATTAAAAAGATATAAGGTCCTATAAAAAGGACTTAAAAGCGTATATTTATAATTTATAGTTAAATTTATCTCATAAACAATATTTCTGTAAATTATAAGAGATTAATCAATTTGTCCTAATACTATTAGCAAAAATTCAATACTAATATACAAACATTACCATTTTAGAAAAATAACTACTCATTTTTACACTAGGAAACATTGAGAATTAATCATTTTTGTATATTTTACCCAACTTTTGTCTCACCGCCAAAAGCCGGAGATGACATTTGTTAATACGTATTTTATTGATTGGTACAGGATCAGAGATAAACCCCCTGTCCCTAAACAGATTATCGTTCGATCCTGAAAGCACCCTAGTTGGAACGGAAATAATATCTACTCCATGTTGATGAACAAGCCATTTTTCCATGTTAATTTTTAGCAGCATAAAATTCCCTCTATTCTCAGCTTCATCGTTTTGATATAAATAAAGTATTATAGTTAATCTTAAACGTTAAATAACAATAATTTAACAATTCATAGAGGTTCCAACCTATTACATTCAGCCCGATGGTAATAGGTTGGTCCTAGCTATAAAATTTTTTATGTACTTTGGAGGAAATAATTTGAAGACCAATCGTTTTTATCACATCGCAATGGCATCAGCACTAGCAACAAGTGCTATTGTAATTGCCCCACAAGCAAATGCTGCATCGGTGTTCCCCGACATAAATGCGTCAACTGAGGAAGGCAAAGCTGTTATTAACTTAGCCCAACGTGGAATTATATCAGGCTACCCAGATGGCACATTTAAACCCGCGAATTCAATTACTCGTACACAAGCTGCGAAAATTTTAGCTGGTATTTTAAAGCTAGATACGGTCCATGTAAAAAATCCTAATTTTAAGGATATAAAACCTGGCGATGCAAATTATGGTGCGATTGCTGCTTTAGCAAATGCGGGGATTATTAGCGGATCCAATGGCTATTTCTACCCAACTAAAAATATTACACGTGGACAAATGTCAAAAATGATTGTGAAAAGTTTTCATTTACCAATTACAAACGGTATTGACAGTCCTTTCGATGATGTCAATGAAGGCAGTGAATACGAACCATATATAAAAACGCTATTTGCCAACAGCATCACAAAAGGTACAACCCCTACTACCTTTGGACCACAAAACAATGTAAAACGCTCCCAGTTAGCACTTTTTGTTGTTCGTGCTGAAAAAGCTCAAGGCAACGCTACAGTTTTTGCTAGTCAATTTAAGCAAGACTATATCTTTGCTTCTTATGGCGGCATTAAGCCTGCAGAGGATATCTTTACATGGGGTGAAGATGAAGAAGATTATATGATGGAGTCCATTACAATTAAGCCGCTAAAAGAAGGCACAGGAAAATTAGTTATTACGGGCTTTAAGGAAGATTCCGAAGAATTTATGGATTTCTTTTACTTAGTACATGTGAAAAACGTAAATGGAAAGCTACAAACAACACTTGAAAAAGTGAAAGAAGAGGATTATGTAGAAGACTTATCGCTCAACCTAATGGAAAGTGATTTAAAATTTGTCCCTACAGGGGTAAGTATTCAAACTGCGGATGGTCAAGCCTTATCTCCTAATTTATATAGTTTTAAATCAACGAATAATTCAGCTACACTTTCTATCTTTAAAAATGGGCAATATATTCTGACTTTCACTAATGGTACTCAACAACAAACGATGGCTGCTGATGTTGATACGTATGATTTCGTGCGTAGTATTGATTTGTATCAAGTTACAGATGAGTTAACGTTTTCGAGTAGTGATCTATCGTTCGAGCCAACACAAGTTGCCTTGGAAAAATTTAATTCTGAACTAGCAGCTGTGAAAGCTTTAATAAAAGAAAAGAAAGTAAATGTTACACCATTAGCAGAAGGTCCCGCAATTTTACATATAACAGGTAAAAATGGTGAAACTGCTTACCTGTATATTGAATTTCTAAAAATCGCTAATACATGGGTTGCTCGTTACGATTTTATGGATGATCCAGAAGAATATTAAATAAGTAAAAATGCCAGAAGATCAATGTCAATGATCTTCTGGCATTTTTTCTTGATCAGCACTTGTTCTAAACTGAAATTCAGGCGTTCTCTCAAGCTGTTCGATAAATTTTTTAGTCTTAAAACGAATCCCTGTTTGCTCCTCATAAATTGTAGTAATTATTTTTTTTATAAAATATTTTGTTTCCTTTTTCAATTCTAATTTCCCAATCTGGTCAATCGGAACTGTAAAGAACATTCGGATAAGCTTAAGCTGGGTCGGTGTTAATCGAATGATATAAGGATCATGCTGATAACAACGATGACACAAAAAACCTCCCTGTGTAAAAGAAAACGCAAATTCACCGTCTACTGCACCACAAGCAGCACAAGCATGTAATATAGGTTGCACACCTGTATAGGGTAGCATTTTCCATTCTACGAACAATGTAATGGCCTCCGGGTCATAACCTTCCTCAATTGCTTGTAATGCTTGAAGGAGCACATCAAATGCAAGTGGCTCAGGTTTCCCCTCTTCTACTACACGCTCGACAAGTTCCATTATATAACTTGCATAGGCTGTTGCCATTATATCCTCGCGAATATGACGCATAGAATTGAGGTGCTCACCTTGTTGCAATGTCCCCATACCAGTATGATGCTGTACCATAAACATGCCATACGTGAATGGCTGTGTCACAGATGCTAATCTACTAGAAGGCTTCTTCGCTCCTCGAGCCATCGTGGCAACCTTTCCTGCTTCTCTCGTTAGTAATGTTACAATTTTATTTGATTCTCCGTAGGCACGCACCTTTAGGACAATTCCTTCCCATTTATGAAGCATCGATCCCCCTCCTTTCTACAAGCTTCGCAATCAATTATACCTCGGCATAATTGTGTGACATCCGCTGGAGGCTTTGGGCCAGCATGATGTTGGTCACTCAGCCGTGTGTTGTTGCTGTCGCTTCGCTTTCGCACAGATAAAACCGTGTTGCTGTCGCTTCGCTTTCGCACAGATAAAACCGTGTTGCTGTCGCTTCGCTTTCGCACAGATACATTGCCACAGGACGTGGCGATCTTAGACTGAGTTCCTCTATTTCAGCGGGTTTCCAAACACCTGTACCTACCGCTATGCTTTCGGTACAAAAAACACCTGTACCTGCCGCTACGCTTTCGGTACAAAAGACATCTGTACCTGCCGCTACGCTTTCGGTACAAAAGACATCTGCTGAAAGAAGTGAAAATAGAGCTCTCCAATAAATTATTGGACAGCTCCATTTAAAACTACAGCGACAAATAGGATGTTGTAAAGTTGCTTCGTCATTATATCCTATTAATATTCATCATCACGGAAACCGAAGTCACGTAAATGTGTTGATTTATTTCGCCAATCCTTTTGTACCTTTACCCAAAGCTCTAAATACACTTTTGAACCAAGAAGCATTTCAATATCTTTTCTTGCACGTATCCCTACTTCTTTCAATAGCGCTCCACGTTTACCAATGACAATCCCTTTTTGAGAATCTCTTTCCACGATAATCGTTGCTGCTACACGAATTTTACCTTCATTTTCTTCATCACGGCGAATTTTATCAATAACAACAGCAATGGAATGAGGTATTTCTTCACGCGTTAAATGTAATACTTTTTCACGAATTAACTCTGAAATAATAAAACGCTCAGGATGATCTGTTACTTGATCAGCTGGATAATATTGTGGACCCTCTGGTAAATACTTCGTTAATGTTGTTAATAAATTTTCTACATTATTCCCTTGCAACGCTGAAATCGGAACTATTTCCGCAAAGTCATAACGCTCTTTGTAGCTTTCAATAATTCCTATTAATTCATCAGGATGAATTTGATCGATTTTATTAATCACTAGGAAGACAGGCGTTGGATTACCCGCCAGCATTTCAAGGATGAATTCGTCACCCTTTCCAAGTTTCTGCTCTGCATTTACCATGAACATAATAACATCCACTTCACGCAATGTATTTTTAGAAACCTTTAGCATAAAATCCCCTAGCTTATGTTTCGGCTTGTGGATTCCTGGTGTATCAATAAAAATCATTTGGCTATCATTTGTTGTTAGTACACCTTGTACTTTATTTCGTGTTGTTTGTGGTTTATCACTCATAATCGCAATTTTTTGACCAATGACACGGTTTAAAAATGTTGATTTCCCTACATTTGGTCGACCGATTATGGAGATAAAACCTGACTTATAGCCATTGTTATTTTCCAGCATTCTCTAAATCCTCCGTTGTAAATGCAAACGGTAGTAATTCGCCTACAGACGTTACCGTGACATCACCTTTTAAGTTTGTTAAATATACAGGCATAGATGGTTTGCAAAATTCCATCATCACTTGACGGCAAGCTCCGCATGGCGCACATGGTCCATCCGTATCAGCTACAATAGCGATCGCCTCAAAATCATAAATACCTTCTGACACGGCTTTGAAAAAGGCTGTACGTTCAGCACAATTGGTCATACTATAGCCAGCATTTTCAATATTGCAGCCATGAATAACCTCTCCATTTTTCGTTAAAATCGCAGCGCCAACTTTAAATTTTGAATAAGGTACATAAGCCTTTTCACGCGCTTTTTTTGATTCCTCTAGTAATGCATGCATATCAATTGTCATCAATGTTCTCCTCTACATCATCAATTTCGCCTCGGATAATTGCCGGTGTTGCTTTCTCCAGCACAACTGCTACTATTTCATGACCGAATAATTTTAGTAATATCAAAACCACTTCGGTATAAATATGAGTAATCCGATTATAGCACTGAATATCGCAAATACAAGTACTGCGCCTGCTGCTAGATCTTTAGCCTGCTTAGCAAGTGGATGGATGTTAGGTGAAGCTAAATCCACTACTCGTTCAATTGCAGTATTAATCATTTCAAGTACTAACATTAGTGCTATTAATAGCAACACAATATACCATTCTATATGTGATAAATCCGTAAAATAGCCAGCAATCAAAACTATTCCTGCACTTAGCAAGTGAGACTTGAAATTTTGCTCAGTACAGGCTGTAATGATACCTTTAAAGGCATACCCAAAAGAGCGTACGAATTTGCGAACATTCATTTATTCTCGTCCTAAGCCGAAAGATTGTAAAATCTCATCCTGCTTACCGAACATCACCTTTTCATCTTCTGGCTCCATATGATCATAGCCAAGTAGATGTAAGAAACCATGAACCGCTAAAAAGCCTAATTCTCGCTCAAATGTATGCCCATATTCCTCAGCTTGTTCTTTTGTACGATCCGTTGAAATAATAATATCTCCTAAGACACGAGGCATCCCTTCAAATGTTACTTCCATTTCTCCCTCACCTAATTCCTCTAGGGCAAACGAGATAACATCTGTCGGTTGATCCTTGTCACGATATTCTCGGTTTATTTCTTGAATCGCTTCATTTGTAACAAACGTCACTGACACTTCTGTTTCCGGCTCAATATTCTCTTGTTTCGCAGCATGCTGTAAAAGCTTTTCAACAAGCTCCATATGCTCAGCAGCCACTTCATTTGTTTCATCTGTAAAATCAATTGTTAAAATCATAGATCCTCCTACTTATCTGCCTTTGGATATTCAATTCGTGAGTGGAAAATTCCATTCAACGTTTCACAAAGTACTCGCTCTATACATTTTAACTCTTTTATTGAAATATCGCATTCATCAAATTGATTGTCTTGTACTCGATCATCAATAATTGCTCGTACCAACTTTTGAATTTTCTCTGCATTCGGTTCCTTCATCGATCGAACCGCTGCCTCAACGCTATCTGCAACGCTAATAACTGCCGCTTCCTTCGTTTGTGGCTTCGGACCTGGATATCTGTACTTTGTATCATCTAAACATTTTCCTTCTTCCTTCGCTTTAAAGTAGAAGAATTTCAATAGACTGGATCCGTGATGCTGCAAGGCAATATCGATAATTTCCTGTGGCATCTTATAACGTTTTAGCATTTCAGCCCCGTCAGTTGTATGCGCGATTATAATTTCCGCGCTTTTTTCTGGGGACAATGAATCATGTGGGTTAATACCAGACATTTGATTCTCGATGAAAAAGGCAGGACGCTTCGTTTTGCCAATATCATGATAATAGCATCCTACACGAGCCAGTAATCCATCCGCTCCAATTTCCTCACATGCTGCCTCTGCTAAGTTCGCCACCATTACACTATGATGATATGTTCCCGGAGCCTCCATTAGTAATTTTTTCAGCAATGGATGGTTTGGGTTCGATAATTCAATTAAACGCAACGACGACAATAAACTAAAGGCAGATTCAAAGAATGGTAAAAGACCCATTGTAAGAGCACCTGATAATAGAGCCGATATCATTGCTGCTGTAAAGTAAAACACCAACTCTGACATGCCATAGGAAGATTGTGTCATCAATAAATAAAATGCGATAAACGACATATTTACTAGCCCTATGACACCTACAGCATGTAGAATATGTGAACGCTTTTCTACACTGCCCAAAAAGAATAAGCTCGCAAAGCCTCCAAAAATTATATACAGAGTAATTTCCATCTGCATAACAGATGAATAACCCTCTTGAAAAATAACACCCGCAGATGCCGCTGTCATAACCGTAATAAGAACCGCAGCACGATCATCCGCTAATAACCGTACAAGCATTGTTGCCAAAGCTGTTGGGAAAAGGAAAGCAACCGTAACATCGAAGCCACCTGAGACTAGGCTTATAAATTTCATCAGCAGGATGGATAAACTATAAACAATTACTGTAACCAACAAGGCATTACGTTTCTTGTGCTCATCTGTATTCCAACGTTCAAATAAAACAAACATAAACGTCATTTCTAGAAGGATTAGAATAATCAGCCCTGCAATCGGTTTCATCGATGCCTTATTACTCACCATACCTAGAAGCTCTAATTGACGAAACGCCTCATTATCAATAATTTGACCTTCCTGTACGATGATTTGACCTTGAAGAATTCGAGTTGGTTCAACCGATTCCTTCGCTTGTTCCTTTCGAATTTTCGTTTGTTCTTCGTTTATCGTCTCATTTTCGATAATACTCGTACGTCCAATTAAAACTACCGTATTAAATATTTTATCTGGATAGCCTCGTTGTCCACGAATTTTTGTCTCAAAATCATTTTGACCCGCAAACACATTTTCTGATCGAATGGATTTTTGCAAATATTCCTGCACAGATTTTGATAGTTGCGTACTCGTTCTTTTTAAATCTGCTTCACTTTGTACTAACAAACCCTCTAGCTGTGAATCAGTAAAAATAATTGGCATTTGATCTGAATCTATTGATTCAAACTTTTTGCGGAGCTGCGCCACTTGGTCAGCAACCGGAACAGGTTCTTTGCTACTCTCAACATCCGCCTTTACGTCAAGAACATAATCAAATAAAGAGGTTACAATCGCAGCTCGCTGTTTAGCAACATCCGCAGAAAATTGATAGACTGGTTCAACCGCATTTGTTGCTTTTTCTCGTTCCTGTTGTGTTTTATAAGTATCTTCTATCGTTTTAGTAGATCGTACTGTTTCAGGCGCTAGTTGTAATGGTTTAAAATCATATGTAACACCTTTAACATTGCCATACATAAAAGCAAATTGTAGGGCTCCTGTTAAGATGAGAACGACAATTAAAAAGTAGCGGAAGCCAATCAGTTCTGTAAATTTTTTTAATTGTTTCTCCATCTGGCACCTCCTCTATCTATCTACTATCATACCAATTCAAAAAACATTTTTCCCGAAAAATGTATAAGAAAGCAAAAAAACAGCTATACAATTTGTATAGCTGTCACAAATTTTCCCATTTTCCAACCATTTTCATGTTTGTTAAATTTTATATCAGGCACATTACTCTCGGTGCAGACTTCTAAAAACCGTTGCACCTGATGCTTCGCTTTCGGTGCAGACTTTTTAAACCCGTTGCACCTGACGCTTCGCTTTCGGTGCAGACTTTAATATGACCGCTAAGCGGTCATATTAAAGTTGCTGTTCTTCGTAGGCTTTGATGATTTTTGCTACGATTGGGTGGCGTACTACATCGCCTTGTTCTAAAATTTGGAAATGTATTGATTTCACATACTTTAGTGTACGTTCTGCTACGATTAATCCAGATTCCGTATTTTTGGGTAGGTCAATTTGTGTTTTATCGCCTGTAATGACCATTTTTGAGCCAAAGCCTAGTCGCGTTAAAAACATCTTCATTTGTTGATGTGACGTATTTTGAGCTTCATCTAAAATGACAAAGGCATCGTCTAATGTACGGCCACGCATATATGCTAAAGGTGCAATTTCGATTGTGCCTCGTTCAATAAGTCTTTGAGTTTGTTCTGACCCGTATATATCGTTTAAAGCGTCATAAAGAGGGCGTAAATATGGATCTACCTTTTCCTTCAAATCCCCCGGAAGAAAGCCTAGAGACTCGCCTGCCTCTACTGCAGGGCGTGTTAAAATAATACGCTTAACGTGCCCGTTTTTTAGAGCCTGTGTTGCCATGACTACCGCTAAATACGTTTTCCCAGTACCAGCTGGTCCGATACCAAAAACAACGTCTTTATGACGGATTGCTTGTATGTATTCTCGTTGACCAATTGTTTTTGCACGAATAGGCTTTCCTTTCGTCGTGCGAGCTATTTCTTCATCATAAAGTTCTGCAAAATATTCAATCGTTCCTTTTTGTGTCATTTCAATAGCTGTTGCAACATCACGCTGATCAATATTAATTCCTTTACGAATGACCTTTAAAAGAGCATGTAAAAGGAATGTCGCTTGTTCCTTTGCATCCTCTTCACCAGCAAGCTGAATTTGTTCACCACGTGTAATGATATGGACGTGTAGAGCCTCTTCGATTAATTTCATATTTGCATCGGAAATTCCGAGTAGCATAACCGCTTCGTTTGGATTATCCACTTGTAATACAGTTAAATGTTCTGACATAATCATTCTCCTTGTGGGCCTTGTATTGGACTGGCTATGTTTTCATTGACTAAAAATAGAACTTTCCCTTCAACTGTACCATTCCCCCACTTTACCTGTAAAAGGTTTTCTTTTTTTATAACCGTTTTCGCAGGTAATGAACGTAGTACCTTTTCATGAAGCAATGGTATAAGCAATGAATCTATTTTAGATTCATCAAGCTCTACTTGCATTTTTTTAGTGTACTGCTCCTCAACAATTGAAACATATGGATCGAGCCAATTAGGTAAATCTTTCTTTTGCACATAGTCAACTTTTTCTTTTTCTTGATGAATGCCTTTCACTAATACACGCCACTGCTTCTGTTGTAGCGTTTCCATCGTTAGCTTTCTCGGAATTTTAAATGAACATTCGAGCCAATAATCAGCGTATACCTCTCCCTTTGCCCCAACAAAGACTTGATCTTCACCACTTTCAATTACGCCACTTACGAGAACATCACCTTCATAAGCAGTATCGTTGACTGAAATTTTCCGTTCACCCTTTTGAATATTAAAGTGAGTAATAACACCACTTTTTGTTGCCACTAAATGTGTCGCTAATTTTTCATTCGTTTGTTTTGTTTGTTTCGGGGACTCCTGCGGTCGTAAAGTTACACGTCCACCATGCTTTTCAATATGCACCCATGAAAGATCTCGATGCCCTTCTAATAACTTCTGTCGAATGACAGCATCTGAGGGTAAAGTTTTTTTAGAAATGGGTGTTTCTAGTTGAAATGTATCTTGAAAGGTCTTTCCTAGACGTTCCTCTAACTCTGGCGTTGCCGCTTCAATATTAATACGCCAAATCACCTGTGCACATAGCAATGGTATTAATATCATCAACGATAGACCAAGCAACGTCCAAAGCTGTGCTCGAAAAACTTGAAGTTCATCAGCATAATAGACAGCCATTTTAAGTCGGTAACGTCTTCGTACACTGCGGATTTTCGGTAGATAGTGCATAGTCGTTTCAAAGGCAACCTCTTGCTCACGAAAGACAACACGCTTTAATGGCACATGTTGTGCATGCAATGCTTGAATAAAAGGATGAACATTTTCATGGCGCTTTATACGTATGATAATTGGCCGATTATTCCACATTATCGCTCACACCCATATCCTTTGTCATTTTCATATGAAGCTCCTGTAAATCCTCTACAGAAAGATGAAGCATTTCTTCTTTAAGAGCATTAATTTCCACTGATTTTCCACGCACAGTAATATGGTAATCTGCATAGATAAAAGAGCATGATGAAGCATCGGCATGTAGAAAACGATATGGCCCAATGATTTTTAATGTTTCATATTGTAATAATTCAAGTAGTGGCGTTAATTGAAATAGTTTTCTCATAAAAAAATGCCTCCTTCTTCGGCAATATATGCATCGAAAAAGGAGGACATGCTAGTTATTTTCTTTTTGCTTTTGGAGGACCTAAAACTTCTGCCATTACAACAGCCTGCATTAATGATTTTTTTGATCTTGGTACTTGAAAAGCCGATTGTGATTCAGCTACTCCCACAACTTTTTTCCCAGCTGCTAAACGACCGATACTTTCTCTATTCGTAGTACGACTCACTTTCTCAGTTGGGACTAACGGTGGTGCTACATAGCTTTGTACTTCTTTATTTACTGTATCTTCGACAATTTTTTTCGGTTCTTCAACTTTAGGCCGTTCATTTTTCCATTCGCCTATAAATTCACGTGCAAAATCCTCAAAGCTCTGAGGCTTAGAAGTAGGACGTTGCTGTGGAGTCATCTCTGCTTTTTCGTTAACAGGAGGCTCTACTTGTGAATCCTTATTAAAAGGTGGCATAGGTTTTTGTTCTTTCTTTTTTGATTTACCGAAAATAGAGCTGACTATGGCAATTATCGCTAATATAATTAATTGTTCCATTTATTAGTACCGCTCCTTTCAGTTTTTTTATTCATTAGGTTCATTTTTTTCTGATTTATCTGAGCTTACTTTGGAAATGGAGTCTCGCATAGCTGTATCTGCTTGAATGTTGCGGTAGTTCATGTAATCCATAATACCAAGATTACCCGAACGTAGCGCTTCTGCCATTGCCTGTGGTACTTCTGCTTCTGCTTCTACTACTTTTGCCTTCATCTCTTGTACGCGTGCAATCATTTCTTGCTCGTTCGCTACAGCCATTGCACGACGTTCTTCAGCTTTCGCTTGGGCAATGTTTTTATCAGCTTGCGCTTGTTCAATTTGTAATTCAGCACCGATATTTTTGCCGATATCAACGTCTGCAATATCAATCGATAAGATTTCAAATGCTGTCCCAGAATCTAAGCCCTTTGCTAATACAGTTTGAGAAATCATATCAGGATTTTCAAGAACTGTCGTATGACTAGTGGCGCTACCAATTGTAGAAACGATCCCCTCACCCACACGGGCAATAACCGTTTCTTCACCAGCACCACCGACTAAACGTTCGATGTTAGCGCGCACTGTAATACGTGCCTTCGCTTTTACTTCAATCCCGTTCATAGCAACACCTGCAATAAATGGTGTTTCAATGACTTTCGGGTTAACAGACATTTGTACAGCTTCTAATACGTCACGACCCGCTAAATCAATGGCCGCACAACGTTCAAATGTTAACTCGATATTTGCACGATGAGCTGCGATTAACGCATTGACAACTCGGTCAACATTACCACCTGCTAAATAGTGACTTTCAAGTTGATTAATCGTCACAGGTAACCCTGCTTTATGTGCTTTAATTAATGGGTTCACAATTCGTGATGGAATTACACGACGTAAACGCATACCGATTAATGTAAAAATACTAACGCGGACACCTGCAGCGAGTGCAGAAATCCACAGCGCCACTGGTACAAAGGTAAAGAATACCGCGACAACAATGAATAATAAGACTAGCCCTACAATTGGGCCTATTAAAGCTAAATCAAATCCCATTTGCTATTCCTCCAAATCTTTTTCTGTTTGTCTCACGACAATACGTGAGCCCTCTACTTTAATAACTTCTACATGTTTCCCAGCATCAACATAGCCACCTTCCGATACTACATCAATGCGTTCACTACCAAATAGCATTGTACCTGCCGGACGAAGTGGTGTAATCGCTGTACCCACTTTTCCAACCAACTCTGTGCGATTCACGTTAGATACATAGCCCTCTTCCGTCGTTGTCGCATCCATCAAGACTAGCTTGTTTAAAACATGCAATTTTTTACCGAAAAATTTCATAAGGATCACCATTCCTATTATCGCTACAACAAGCGCAATGAAAATCGCTATAATCATTTGCATCATGTTTGCACCTGCCAGTATTAGACTTAGTAATATTAGCACACCACCGAAAATACCAACAATACCTCCGGGGACAAAAAATTCCGCTACAACAAGCGCTAAACCTACAATAAATAAAAGTAATGCTTCATAACCTGCCAAGCCCGCCACCATATGACCGAAGAAAAATAATCCAAGTGCTGACAATCCCATTATACCTGGTACACCAAAACCTGGCGAATATAGCTCAACTACAAGTCCCAAGCTTGCAATCGACAATAAAATCGGAACGATAATCGGATTCGTAATAAAACGAGCAAGTTTTTCAGCAAAAGTAGGTTCAACTGGAACGATATCACTACCATTTAGTTGCGTAGCTTTTAAAAGATCCTGGAAATTCGAAACCGTTCCATTAGAATAACCAACTTTTTCTGCCTCAGAAGCAGATAAAGTTAATAAATTTCCTTTTCCTGCTCGAAATTTTGGTAAATCAACAGATGCATCAGCCATTGCTCGTGCATATATTGGCTTGCGGTTTTTCGATTCTGCAGCTGCCTCCATTTGAGCAACCCATGCACTATGAGCCTTTAAGTCTGCGGCATTTCCTGCTGAGTCAATAACTGCAGCAGCCCCGATCGTTCCATTTGGCACCATATAGATTTCTTTCGCATGTAAGGCTAAAAAGGCACCTGCAGAATGCGCGTCTTTGTTAATATACGCAATCGTACGGATATCTGTTGCATCCATAAGCATAGCAATATCACCTGCTGCATTCACGAAACCACCAGGCGTATGAATGTCTAAAATAATCGCCTCTGCATAGTTTTCTTCCGCCTCTTTAAAAGCTCGTTCTAAAAATGCGTGAAGTCCTCGTTCTACTTCATTATGAATAGGTATGTGGTAGACCTTACTACTTGCAAAAGCAGACGTTAATGGAAACGCTAACAATAATGTCATCCAAATAACTAATAAATAGCTGAGGATTCTTCGTCTCCGCACCTTTTTCCCTCCCTTCTAGCATGCTTCTCTCCTGTATATACGACTGACTATGCGAAAAGTTTCATAAATCCTAATAATTTTATTATACAGTGAATTTTTAATATGTGGTGCTTTAATAATCGTATATAGTTTATACAATCAGTATATAACATAAAAGCCGAATGAATCTCAGGGATCACATTCGGCTTTTCCAATATGTACGTAAAGTTGAGAGCTTAAAGTAAAATACCTGAAATTAATCGACATTCGATTAATTCCAGGTATATCTTTGTCTGCTCAGTGAATCATACAATTGCGTGTTATGAACGTAGGGATTTTTAATGGGAAATTAAATTACCACTTACGTTTACGTGCAGCTTCTGATTTCTTTTTACGTTTTACGCTAGGTTTTTCGTAGAACTCGCGCTTTCTAACTTCTTGAATTGTACCACTTTTTGATACAGTACGTTTGAAGCGGCGAAGAGCATCTTCAAGCGATTCGTTTTTGCGAACGACAGTTTTTGACATCTCTCTTTCCCTCCCTCCGAACACACGTCAATACACAAATAGGCAAATAACCAACTGCTGTGTACTAAAGAATTATAACGTATTGTCTAAAAATGGTCAATAGAAAGTGTACGAATAAATCTGATGAATTTTTGGTTTTATTACCTTAAGAATTTTCAACCTATTTTTGGACAACAATAAACAAACATAGTTTTTAACTTTAGATTCATGAGGAGAATAAAATGAAAACATTTAATAATAAATTAAATCCTCCAAAAATACTTGTATTGGGCTTTGCTGTCATCATTTTAGTCGGAGCATTTTTGTTAACACTCCCCATTGCAACCGCCGATGGTATTGGCCTTTCATTTTTAGATGCTTTATTTACTGCTACCTCTGCTACCTGTGTAACTGGACTGGTTGTTGTAGATACTGGTACTACATTTTCGATATTTGGAGAATTAGTTATTCTTTTTCTTATTCAAATTGGCGGATTAGGTTTTATGACATTCGCGACGTTATTATTTTTGCTTTTAGGAAAAAAGATTTCTTTAAAAGAAAGGCTTTTGTTAAAGGAGGCATTTAATAACGTTACAATTGCTGGTCTAGTTAAATTAGTTAAAAGAATACTGTTATTTACAGGACTAATCGAACTTATAGGTGGCTTAATTTTATCTATTCGATTTTCGTTCGATATGGCTGTAGGTAAAGCCTTTTATTTCGGCTTTTTCCATGCCATATCGAATTTTAATAATGCCGGATTTGATTTAATGGGGGACTTTAAGAGCTTAACAGTGTACGTGGACGATCCTTTCGTAGTATTAACTATTTGTGCACTTATTACGATTGGGGGCTTAGGGTTTATTGTTATCAATGAACTATATGAATACAGAGGAACGAAACGACTGTCAGTGCATACAAAAGTTGTATTAACTACAACGTTTATTTTAACAGTTGGCTCGACGCTTTTAATTTTCTTCTTTGAATACGGAAATAGTAAAACTATTGCATCGCTATCTGAATCGGGTAAAATTCTTGGTCCATTATACCAAGCTGTTACATCAAGAACTGCTGGTTCTAATACCCTTCCTATTGGTGATTTAACACATTCAACACTATTTTTAATAATTTGGCTAATGTTCATCGGAGCGGGTTCTGGATCAACTGCTGGAGGTATTAAAATAACAACTTTCGCAATTTTAATTGCTACGATGTGGTCTCAACTAAAAGGGAAAGAAGATGTTGTGCTTTTTAGACGTAGAATTGTACATGAAACGATTTTAAAAGCTTTAACTGTCACAATGTGTGGAATGATGATTGTCGTACTTGTTACCATTATCTTAAGTATTATTGAACAACGTCATAGTTTTATGATGTATTTATTTGAGGCTACCTCTGCATTCAGCACCACTGGGCTTTCAATGGGGCTAACACCTGAGCTATCAAGTGGTGGCCGTCTTCTTATCATATTAACAATGTTCGTAGGGAGATTGGGCCCCTTAACAATTGCTTTTGCCATCACAAAACGTCGGAAAACAGAAGCTTTCCGTCATCCAAAAGGAAATATTATGATTGGTTGAGACTCCTCCCCTAAGTTACTAATGTCAGTAGGATTCCTGAGTAACTAAGCGTTCGCAGTCCATTTCTAAAGACTTTTACTTGTCTATACATGGAGTATAACACCCTTTCAGACAATTGAGATAGCAAAAGCTACCTCTTGTCTGACCCACTTTCATCCCATGTCTAAAGACAGGTTACACCCTGCATGGGCTTTCTCGTTCGGAAAATCTGTAACCATGATAAAGGAGCAAAGAGTACAAATGACTATCAAACAATATGCTGTCATCGGTCTAGGTAGGTTTGGAGTAAGCGTAGCCCGCAAATTGTATGAAGCTGGGCATGAAGTTTTAGGAATTGATATAAATGAGGAAAGAGTCGAAGATGCCGAACCTTATGTTACACACGCTGTAGTTGCTGATACGACAGAAGAAAAAGCACTTAACTCCATAGGGATAAGAAATTTCGATAGTGTCATTGTCGCTATCGGTATAGATATGCAATCAAGTATTTTAACTGTCTCATTATTAAAGGAGCTAGGTATCAAAAAAATAATTGCAAAGGCCCTTGGAAAAAGACATGGACAAGTTTTAGACAAAGTTGGTGCCGATTGGATTATTTACCCTGAGCGCGATATGGGGGAGCGAGTAGCCAATCAGCTACTTTCACCTAATATGCTAAATTATATTGAATTGTCAAAAGAATACAGTATAGAAGAAATTATGATTCCTTCTAAAATGGCTGGCCAAAATTTACGGGATTTAGACATTCGAGCGAAATATAATGTCAGTGTTATTGCCATAGTTCGAGATGGTAATATAACCATCTTACCCTCTCCAGATCAGATTATTGAAGAAAGAAATATATTAGTTATGATTGGCCATAGAAAGGATCTTACTGTATTTTCAAATGTTGAATAGAAAAAGGATTAAAATCAATTATGCCTCGGCATAATTGCGTCCGGAATCGGCTTTGTGCTTAGGCCTGCAGATGTTTTTTGTGCGAAAGCGCAGTGCGGCAGCAACAGATGCTTTTTGTGCGAAAGCGCAGTGCGGCAGCAACAGATGCTTTTTGTGCGAAAGCGCAGTGCGGCAGCAACAGATGTTTTTTGCGCGAAAGCGTAGCGGCAGCAACAGATGTTTTTTGTGCGAAAGCGTAGCGGCAGCGGCACAGATGCAGGTCAGTTAGCCGTTATCGCACGGATGCGATGATTTTAGGCTAACATCCTTTATTGAACTCCTTTCCGATTTCCGTGACATCCTCCGAAGGCATTACCTTCTTTCAGCGGATGTCTTTTGTACCGAAAGCGTAGCGACAGGTACAGATGTTTGTATACCCGCTGAAAGAAGGTAAAATAGGCTGCATCAAAAGGTATTTTCCCTTGAAACAGCCTGCTACTTTTTTATCAATTACACCTGGGCATAATTTCGTCTGGAATCGGCTTTGTGCTTGCCAAAGTACTCAGTCGTGTGTTGTTGTTGCTGACGCTTCGCTTTCGCACAGATAAAACCCTATTGCTGCCGCTTCACTTTCGCTACAGAAAATAATTGCTGAAAGAAGTTAAAAGATTTTCTGACTATCCCTATCGTCTTTTAAAATCTCTACAGCCTCTCTGAAACGTAAAGAATGAACGATTTCTCGTTCGCGTAAAAATTTCAAGCTATCATTCAAATCAGTGTCATCTGATAAATCAATAATCCACTGATACGTCGCTCGTGCTTTTTCTTCGGCTGCAATATCCTCATACAAATCAGCAATCGGATCCCCTTTAGCCTGAATATAAGTTGCCGTAAACGGTGATCCAGCTGCATTCTGATAAAATAATGCCCTGTCATGATTGGCATAATGTTCTCCAAGACCTGCTTCTTTAAGCATCTCTGGAGTGGCATCCTTCGTAAGTTTATAAACCATCGTGGCAATCATTTCTAAGTGAGAAAATTCCTCTGTAGCTATATCTGTTAACAAACCAACCACTTTATCAGGAATAGTATAGCGCTGATTCATATATCGAAGAGCTGCTGCTAATTCTCCATCTGCACCACCATACTGCTCAATTAAATACTTTGCTAGCATTGGGTTACACGTACTCACCCTTACTGGATACTGGAGCTTCTTTTCGTAATACCACAAACAAATTCCTCCTAGTTACTCATAATCAATTATGCCGAGACATAATTGCTTCCAGAACGCTACATAAACATTTGTAGCTGTCGCTACCAAAAACATTCGCTGAAAGAAGTTAGACTTGCCATGGCCAAGGTGTATCTACCCAATTAAAAGGATAATTTGAATAACTTCTCCCAAAATTCATAAGCGGACCAAATTTTTGCTCAAATTCAACCTTAAGTCGCATACTTATTTCAGTGTTTTCATTAAATTGCTGAATAGCATCATAATCGTGAGGATGAGTATCTAAATAAAGATTTAATTCCACTATTACAAAATCAATGGCTTGTATTTCTTCAAGTAGCTTATAAAATTCGGGTGGCATCTCTTTACTCATTCTTTCCCCCTCCTTTTTGAGGATTTGGATAGGGGCTAAATAATTGAGGCCATAATGTGCCAGATCTGAGAGCTTCTCTAGGGGTTTGATATTGTGGTAGCCCAGGCGGTTGAAAACCTATATATAATTGAGGCGGTGTAGAAAAACTTTTAACCCTTATAGGTGGACATGGATCATATGGGCTAATAAAAGGCTTCCAATATTTATATTGCGTAAACATTGTATCCTCCCTTCTGTAATAATTACATCAGTGGAGTATATGAGGTAGATTAAATTATTATTCAAACTAGTGTTATGATCTGGGAAGTCACTAACTAGTTGGAAGCTGTTAATGTCTTGCTCAAACTAAAAGCAAACGATCGCACGTCGTATGTAATAACTCCCTTAACAAGATCGGTGCGAAAACAAAATACAGCTCGCATTTTGAAAAACGCGAGCTGTATTTTGTACCTATTATGCATTTTAGTTCTTAAAGAAAAATTTATCCGAAATATTCATATAGTTACACCTACAAAATATCCTATAGAAATAAAAATAATTACCCACGTCAAAGCTCCAAAACAAGCGAAAGCAAGATAAGTCCTAAACTTCATCTGGGTTATTCCAGACATGTAACTTGTTACATGTCTAATACCTGGAACATAATATCCTATAATTATTGTCCATGGTCCAAATCGATGAAACCAGCGTTCAACTTTAGTAAACCGTTTATCATTTAGACCAATCCATTTTCCATATTTTAATATTATGGGTTTCCCTAATTTATTTCCAATTAAATAGCTAATGATCATACCAGTAGTTGAGCCAAGAAAGCTTAAAAGTACACTCAATAGAAAACTTAAATGCCCCTCTTGGCACATAAATCCCACAAACGTCATCAAGATCTCATCGGGAACGGGTAAGCCAATTATCCCTAAAGATAATAGTAAAAATATAGCAAGATATCCATATTGACTTATAAAACTGCTTATGAATTCCACGGATAATTTCTCCTTTTTTAGTACAATTCGTTACCTTTATCATCAAACATCATATATTTCTCCATTTTTTGCTAAAGAATTAAAACCCTTGAATGATTATTAATAACGGAGAGGCAATTTAGATTTAATAATAGTAATAACGGATGATCGACCCATTAATTCTACGCATTCAATCTTTCTATGTTATCGATGTTACTAGGTTATGTAAGAATTTGGTTCGTATCTATACAATGTTCTTATAAAGAAAAAATTAATCAGTCCAATAATCAATTTAGCACTTTTTAAATAGTATAGATATTATATTTATAAAACCATAAAGATTATAAAATTCCTCCCTATCATTTTTGCAATTACTCTCCATAATACATCAACTACTATGAGTTAAAAAGAGGGATATTTGTGGATGAAACAATTACTAAATCAATTGGTTATAATTTTTGATATAAATCATCACTAATTAAGGGAATTTATCAACTTGCTCAAATTTTAACTTCTTTCAGTAGATGCCACGGAAATCGGATAGGAATTCTTTGTGCATGCACAAGGACCGATTCCGAACGCAATTATGCCGAGGCATAATGGATTGTTGAGGGATTTCAATTGTGGGAATTAAAGAAGTAACGACACACGTATTGTACAATAAAAAATTGTAAACATGTACATGGGGCTAGTCCATATTGAACAGCCCCGCATAATATTTACTTTAAGTATTTTTTATTACTATTAATAATTAGAATCAGCAATTAATCCATTCATAATAGCAACACCAGAGCTTGCTCCAATACGAGTGGCTCCAGCCTCAACCATCTTTTTCATATCCTCTAAGCTTCGTACACCGCCAGAAGCTTTTACACCTAAGTCTGGGCCTACTGTTTTACGCATTAAGGCAATATCTTCTGCTGTCGCGCCTCCTGTAGAAAAACCTGTTGATGTTTTCACATAGTCAGTACCTGCTGCCACAGCTAGCTCACATGCTTTTACTTTTTCTTCATCAGTTAGAAGGCAAGATTCAATAATTACTTTTACAAGCGCGCTGCCTTTTGCTGCTTCAACAACTGCAGCAATATCTGCTTGCACTAGGTCATAGTTTTTATCCTTTAATGCACCGATATTGATAACCATGTCTACCTCTTTTGCACCGTTAGCAATCGCATCTTTCGCTTCAAACGCTTTAACAGCTGGCGTGTTAGCACCTAAAGGGAAACCGATTACAGTACAAACTAAAACATCTGAGCCTTGTAAAAGCTCACTGCTATATTTCACCCAAGTTGGATTTACACAAACAGAAGCAAAGTTAAATTGTTTTGCCTCTGCACACAGTTTTTCGATTTGCTCTTTTGTAGCTTCAGCCTTTAATAACGTGTGATCAATCATACGTGCGAAATTTTGTCCCATTTTTATTAGACTCTCCTTCTATCAACAAGTTGTACGTACCTCTTAGGCATCATAACATTTTTTCACGTTGCCGTCTAATTTCTTTCTAAAGGTAGTTGAATTCTAAAACCATTAGCTGATTGTAGAAAACCAGCTGGAAGTACAAGTTTTATCATTAAAATTGATCTATGTTTCTCAATGGGAACTTTATGTTTTTTATCTGCACCTAATTTTCTTTTGGCAGTTCATATAGGTGTGGGCCGAAAAAAACAAGTGTACTCGTAGGAAAAATACATACTATAAAAATATAGTAAAACACCGTCCAAAGTTTGAACGGTGTTTCTATTCATAGTTATTCTATTTTTATTTTACAGTTTCTAAAACACGAACAAATTGTCCTTTAGAATGAGGATATCCAGCTTGAGAAATTTTCACCTTCACAAGCTGACCGATTAGGCTTTCAGGACCTTCAAAGACTACTTTTAAGTAATTATCAGTATAACCCGTTAAAAGCCCTTCCTCATCGCTTCCATCATGCACGAATTCTTCAGGAATTACCTCTAGTACTTGATCTTCAAAGCGAGAAGCATATTCCTTTGCCAATTGGTCATTTAATGCGATTAACCGGTGAACACGTTCGTTTTTAATGTCCTCGACAATTTGATCCTCCATGCGCGCAGCTGGTGTGCCTGTACGTGGAGAGAACGGGAATACGTGTAATTCAGAAAACTTATGATCACGAATAAAGTTATATGTTTCCATGAACTCTTCCTCGGTTTCTCCTGGGAAACCAACGATTACGTCAGAAGTGACAGCCAAGTCTGGTAAAGCTTCATGTAGTTTAGTTAAGCGTTCACCGAAGAACTCCATTGTATACTTACGACGCATACGTTTTAAAACTGTGTCAGAGCCAGATTGGATTGGAATGTGTAAGTGGTTGACAACGATATTTGATTCACGTAAAACTTCAATCACTTCATCTGTTAATTGACTTGCCTCAATTGAAGAAATACGAAGACGTTTTAAGCCTTTCACATTCACCTCTAAATCACGTAGTAGCTGAGCTAAGTTGTAATCTTTTAAGTCTTGTCCATAGCCACCTGTATGAATACCAGTTAGAACAATTTCAAGATACCCCGCATCCACTAGTTGTTGTGCTTGGCTCAATACTTCTTGAGGATCACGAGAGCGCATTAACCCACGTGCCCATGGAATAATACAAAACGTACAGAAGTTATTACAGCCTTCTTGTATTTTTAAAGATGCGCGTGTACGGTCTGTAAATGCAGGCACATCTAATTCTTCATAAACACGATTTTTCATAATGTTGCGTACAGCATTAATTGGTTGGCGTTCAGTAAGATATTGGTCTATGTAGCCAAGTAATTTTGTACGATCCTGTGTTCCTACAACAATGTCAACACCAGGAATCGCCATAATTTCAGCTGGAGATGTTTGAGCGTAACATCCTGTTACACAAATGACAGCGTCTGGGTTTTGACGAATAGCTCGACGGATAACTTGACGTGATTTTTTATCCCCTGTATTTGTTACAGTACATGTATTAATGACATAAACGTCTGCTTGACGATCAAACTCCGTACGATCATAGCCTTCTTCTTTAAATAGCTGCCAAATTGCTTCTGTTTCATAATGATTTACTTTACAACCTAGAGTATGGAAACTCACGATTTTCGGTCGCTCGTTACTCATAATATATATCATCCTTTCAAGAGTACACTACAATAAATAAAATTATTAACGTGTCTTATAATAGCACAAATAAAGATAATGAGCCTAGCTTTTTGGCTAAGCTTATTTTTTGAATAAAAAAACAGGCACCATAGTATTGAGTACCTGCTTGTTAATAGGCTGTTCCACTAAAACCAAAAACAGCTATTTTATCCTTCTTGCTCCATTTATTTTAATTAACACCTGCTATTCCCCTCATCATTTTACAACCCTCTAGCTCCTCCCAAAAACCCTCGAAAGAAATCAATTCCTTTGGTTATAAAATTGTAAAAAGGCAGTCGAAAATTAGATTCAACCTAACTTTCAACTGCCTACTCAAATATCGGATTTTTATCAGTGCCTAATTAATATTACGTGGTTAATTTTTCGATTACATTTTTTTGCAGTAAACTGCCTTTTTTCTTTGTTCTGCTCCTCTAAAAACTAGAGATTATCAAGGACTAGTAGGAGGAGTAAGTCCGAAAAGATTAGGAGTTATTACATTAGTGCCAGCTCCAAGGCGGACTTGTTGAACTTGCAGTACTTTTACAGTAAGCTCTAGCACGATTTTTTCACGTAATGTGCTGAAAGTGCCTTCTGGTGCTGCCATTTTTGGTGAGAAATCAAGTTCAAAGAAGTTTGCAGCTACTAACTCGCCAAATGGTTGTTCATTGTATTTAACGAGATTTTGGAAGAAAGCCTTATCCAATCGAGCATCCATTTGCGTTTTATCATTAAGGAAGTTCGCTTCGGCAAACTCGGAAATTCCTAAGATTGGAGTAGGGCCTCCAGGTGTTTGTGGGAAAGTTAGGTCTGTAAAACCAGAAAACGGAACATCGGCAATTCTATCACGAAGCGCCCCATTACATGCTGATGAAGCATATTCTATATTTTTGCGAATATGTCCCGCTACAAATAACTTAGCTCTTGTTACCGCAAAAAAGTCAGTGTTGTCAACACGTGTAAAAGCAACCGGTACTAATTTAACTTGATTTAAGAATACATTTTTTTTCACTCTTTTGATTTCAGTCGCTGCAGGAGTGAGCGTAATATCCGACTCCACAACGATTTGAAGTGTTGGTTCTGAAAGTACAACTGGAACTTTAATAGTTGGAGCCGTAACCGGTGTAGCGACTACTGGGGTAGTAGCACTAGTTAATGGCATTTGTTCAGTTGATGCCACTGGACAAGGTTCGACTTTACTAACGTGATTAACTTGATTATCTAATTGATCACTCAAAATGTTCCCTCTTTTCATTTTTTTTATGAGAATACTCATATCGCTAGAATATGTAGGGAATTAATCCATACATGGACATATACACTAGTTTTTTTAAAAAGAGTTTTTTGAGCAGAGATAAAAGTTCAAGTATCCTTTAGATTTTTGGCACTCGAATTTTCTGTGCTTGTAGCAAATGAATGATTATTTCTAATACTATGTTTTGACACATTTGATTTGAATGAATTAATGACTCATTTTGTGCAGGTACTGCATTCCCAATGTGAGAGGCTGTATATTCAATACTCTGATGAATATAACCTTCAATAAATAAATTCCCCCTCAATGTTGAACATGTCCCATTACCTAATGATTGAGAAAACTGCGTAGGAGCGAAACTACAATTGGTTAATACTACCTCATTCGAGATATCTTTAACTCCCACAATTCCTTTTTCAAATACGATATTCTCTTCAAGGCATATTTCTATTTTATATTCCCCTACTACAACTGGAGCTCTAATGTGCATAAAGTCATCGAAACTGTAAGAGTGATAATTGGTTTCTCCTTTTTTAAGTGATTGTGTGTTATGTAAGGGAACTACAACTGATTTAGACGGACTACTCTTCTGATTATTTTTATCATAAGTATCAGTTTTCATTAAAAATATAATTTCATTAATTTTTGAATGAACCAACCGACAATCAGGTTGTTCAGGATAATCCGTTGTAGTACTAAATAGCTTGGTTTTAAATTGCGGAGAAAGATGATTGTCTGGATCAAGAAAATCAAATGTATTTTTAACAACCTCACCACAGATAGGAGCATGAAGAAAATCAGCAATTTCCACGTGAGTAGAAATTAGAATTTTTTGGGTTCTAGAATATATTTCTCCTTGAACTGATTTAGTAGATGCACTATCATGACCTGCGGGATTGGTTTTCTCCATCTCTTCTGTATCAATAGTACTCCTAATTTTATCCTCCTTGTCGGATTCAGAAGGACTTAAAAATTCACGATTAGAGTCTAGCTGAGATATAAAATCTTGTTCTTCCACAGGAATGATTTTGTCTGCCTCTTCTATATCAAGCGGATCATTTATTTCATCCTCAACATCGATTTCAGAAGGAATAAATAACTCACAATTGGAATCTAGACGCGCTACAAATTCCCGTTCCTCTACAGGATTGGTTTTATCCGACTCTTCTATATCAAGAAGATCATTCATTTCATCCTCAACATCAATTTCAGGAGGAATGAGTAACTCATAATCGGAATCTAAATGCTCTGTGAGTTCCTGTTCCGCTATAGGATTGATTTCCTCCGCTTCTTCTATATCAAAGAGAATATTCATTTCATCCTCAGCATCAATTTCAGAAGAAGTGAGTAACTCATGATCAGAATCTAAATGCTCTGTAAGTTCCCGTTCCTCTACAGGATTGGTTTTATCCGACTCTTCTATATCAAGAAGTTCATTCATTTCATCCTCAACATCAATTTCAGGAGGAATGAGTAACTCATAATCGGAACCTAAATGCTCTATGAGTTCCTGTTCCGCTATAGGATTGATTTCCTCCGCTTCTTCTATATCATGGAGAACATTCATTACATCCTCAACATCAATTTCAGGAGGAATGAGTAACTCGTGATTAGAATCTAGATGCGTTGCAAGTTCCTGTTCCTCTACAAGGCTGTTGGTTTCATCTTCTTTTTCTATATCAAGGGGATTATTTACAAAATCAGAATGTGGAGAATTTAAAATTTCAAATGTAGATTTTTTTTGAGACGCATGATCTATTTTTTTTCTGGATTTAGTTTGATAATTAATATTGATGAAAACTTTTTGCTTGGAACTTATTTCCTTCATCTCTCTATAGTTAATCCATGGAGTTTTCATTAGTTCACTCCCAAATAATGTTTTAACAAAAAAAGTGCAACAGTTAATCCGCAAAACTCCTACGAATTTTTCTAGCCAAGACGTCTTTTTGGGCGATTTATTTTTTTATGATAAGATTTTATGAGTTCTTCTTTCTTTCAGAGGGTGTTTAGGAAACTGCTAAAAGTAGTTAAACGACATCATTATATTTTGATCTAAGTGTTGCACTTATAATTACAATCCATTTTATGCTTTACTTTTACTTTTGTCACAGAGTACTTTCAAAAATCTCAGTAGCAACTGAGAACTAATGCGTTTGAGAGTCGATTGCTTAATAAAATCTAAAGTTTTATCTTTACATTATTTTTTCAACTCGATTATTTTGATAGCAGTTATTAGTACATTCTACGATCGATATTATATAGCAAAAAGGCAGTTGAAAAATCAATTTAATCGAACTTTCAACTGCCAACTTAAATATTGGATTTTTTTAGTACCCTCGAATATCCTTTTAAATCTAATTTGCTCCTCTAAACTTAGAGATTAACAAGAATTAGAAGGATTAGTAGGACGAATAACAGGAGGGACTACAGCAGGAGGAGTAAGCCCTGTAAGAACAGGAGTTATTACAGTACTACCAGCTCCAAGGCGGACTTGTTGAACTTGCAATACTTTTACAGTAAGTTCAAGTACAATTTTTTCACGCAATGTACTGAAAGTTTCTTCTGGTGCTACCATAACCGGTGAAAAATCAAGTTCAAAGAAGTTTGCAGCTACTAACTCGCCAAATGGTTGCTCATTGTATTTAACTAGATTTTGGAAGAAAGCTTTATCCAATCGAGCATCCATTTGCGTAGTTTCATTAAGGAAGTTCGCTTCGGCAAACTCGGAAATTCCTAAGATCGGAGTAGGACCTCCAACTGTTTGTGGGAAAGTTAGGTCTGTAAAACCAGAAAACTGAACATCAGCAATTCTATCTTGAAGCGCTCCATTACAATCTGCTGAGGCATATTCTATATTTTTGCGAATATGTCCTGCTACAAATAATTTAGCTCTTGTTACCGCAAAAAAGTCAGTGTTGTCAATACGTGCAAAGCTAACCGGTACTAGTTTAACTTGATTTAAGAATACATTTTTTTTCACTCTTTTGATTTCAGTTGCTGCAGGAGTGAGCGTAATATCCGCCTCCACAGCAATTTGAAGTGTTGGTTCTGCAAGTACAACTGGAACTTTAATAGTTGGAGTTGTAAGCGGTGTAGCGACTACTGGAGTAATTTCACTAGTTAATGGGATTTGTTCAGTTGATGTTACTGGACAAGGATCGCTTTGTCTAACTTGATTATTTGATTGTTCACTCAAAAAATTCTCCTCGTTTCATTTTGTAGTTTTAGAGAGCTCTCCATATCAGAATATGTAGCTATTAAATCTATGAATGGACGTGTATACTAGTTTTTTACTCATTTTAAAAAAGGATTTTTGAGCTGAGGATAAGAATGAACACAAATGCCAGGTATTCACCGTTTTGAGCACCTGGTCTAATTGTTATTTATCACTAGAAAATAATTTTTTACTTGTGTTTTAAAGCTTTCAAATACTTGGTTCTTGCCTGAAAGATGGGACAGTTAGATATCTGAATTAAGTGTAAAATACCAAATCTAGCGCCAATACAAAAACTAATATTAAAATTGTAATTGGTATTTTACCTATTTCAAGTAATCGAATATTAAAAATTCAGGAAATGAAATGGTATATAAACCTGTAGCAATTAAGGTAGGAGAATAGATCAAAGAAGCAATAACAAAAAAAGTTAATGAGATAATTAATTTATTCACTTGCTTTCACCCTCCGAGGTTGAGATCCCCTATAAATAAAGGTTGCTATGTAAAACATGGAATATAATAACATATTTTCGTCGTCATTTAAATTACGCTTATTATTAATTTACCTATCTAACTAGTTTTTTGAATTACAATATAATAAAGCCGATTCAAAGTTTTTTGAATCGGCTTTTATTGTTAGGATTACTAATATAAGCAGTCATTAAGGTGGATTTCTACCTCTTCAAACCTTGTCTTGACTGCATTTATACTCAATTATAATGACGTTTACTCTTACATAGCTAAGTGTGTGAAAAGCCTCTTTTGACAAGTTTAAACGCCTATCTCATTCAAATTCATAAGATATTGCAGAAAGCGCATAGAGAGGCGCTGTTTCTGCTCGTAAAATTCGGGGTCCTAATGACATCGTTTGGGCACCGGCTTGAAGCAGGGCATCTGCTTCTTTTCTAGCAATGCCACCTTCCGGACCAAAGATCATAAGAATGGATTTCGACTTCTTGTCATTCACGTTTTTTAGCTTCTCCGCAAATCTTGTGCGTTTTTCTGCTTTTGCATCCTCTTCATCTGCTATAAAAACGGCGTCGAAATTGCCAACTTGTTCTAATAGCTGTTTAAAAGAGATTGGTTCATAAATTTCCGGGATATGTGTACGATGGGATTGCTCAGCTGCTTCTTTTGCAATTTTTTGTAGACGCTCTTGCTTTTTGGCACCTTTCTTTTTATCCCATTTAACGATGGAACGCTCTGCTTCAAAAGGCAAGAAGGCAAACATTCCAAGCTCTGTTGCCTTTTGTGTAATAAGTTCTAGTTTATCGCCCTTTGGCAAACCACATGCCACTGTTACATGTACAGGTAACTCCGGAGAAGGAACAATTTCACCTGTAGTTTGAACGTGTACCTCATCTGCCTCGAAGGCTACAATTTCACATATATGGGCGGTATTTTGTGTAACTACAACGATTTTGTCGCCCTCTTTCATACGCATTACTCGTTCAATATGTCGCGCATCCTCTCCGCTAATACGTGCTTCCTCAATGGTCGTCTCAATAAAATAACGTTGCATATTACCCTACTCCTTTATAGCAAGAAGAGAAAACGCCAAATCGACAGCACTCGGCTCACGATTTGGCGCTTCCTCAATCAATTTATTGTGGTCGACGGGCAATGATTGCTACCCAATCTTCCATTAGTAATACTTCTTCGATTACAAACCCTGAAGCTTCTAGTGCTACTTTTACATCATCACGTTTCGCGCCAATGATGCCTGAAGTGACATATAATCCACCCGGTTTAACAACTGAAAATGCATCGTCAGTAAAGGACATAATAATTTCTGCTAAAATATTAGCCACAACGACATCAGCTGGTTCCTTAACTGTATCCAATAGATTTCCATGGAATACAGATACTTTAGCAGCTACTTTGTTTAACGTAACATTTTCTTGTGCTGAACGTACAGCTACTTCGTCTAAATCAAGTGCATGTACGCTCTTAGCTCCTAGTAAGGCTGCACCAATTGATAGAACGCCTGAACCCGTACCGATATCGATAACCGTATCGCCCTCTTTTACAACCTTCTCAAGCCCTTGTAAGCACATAACAGTTGTAGGGTGTGTTCCTGTACCAAAAGCCATACCAGGATCTAATTCAATAATTAATTCATCTGTTGATACTGGTACATATTCTTCCCATGTTGGTACAATTGTAAAGCGTTCAGAAATTTTTACAGGATGATAGTATTGCTTCCATGCTGTTGCCCAGTCTTCCTCATTCACTTCCACAATCGATACAACATTTTCACCAATATCGATGTTGAAGTTCGTTAGATTTGTTATAGCCGCCTTAATTTCTTCGACTGTTTCATTTAAAAAACTAGACTCCGATAAGTAAGCCTTAACAATCACACCATCTTTCGGAAAATCCGCTTCATTTAGTGCATAAATTTCACCATACTGATCCTCACGTGGCTTCGCAAATTCTGCAGAATCTTCAATAACCACACCACTTGCCCCTGCTTCATGCAAAATATTCGAAATTGCTTCAACCGCTTCATTTTTTGTATGAATGGATAATTCTGACCACTTCACGTAGCACTTCAGCTCCTCTAATTATTCACCTTGGAATTTTTTCTTAATTTTATCGAATAGCGAGCTTCCTTGCTCTTCAGGAATATCACCACTGATTTCAGCAAATTCACGTAGTAATTGTTTTTGTTTTTCTGTTAATTTTTCTGGCGTTATAACTTTTACTGTTACATATTGATTCCCTGTGCCATAGCCATGTACATTTTTGACACCTTTGTCTTTTAGACGGAATTGCGCACCTGACTGTGTGCCCGCTGGAATACGGAGTTTTACTTTTCCATGAACAGTCGGAACTTCAATTTCATCACCAAGAGCTGCTTGTGGGAATGTCAGTTTTAGTTCGAAATAAATATCATCGCCATCACGTTCAAACTCATTATGTCCCTGAACGCGGAACATAATATATAAATCCCCCGCTGGTCCTCCATTTATACCTGGCTCACCTTGCCCAGACACACGAATTTGCTGACCATCATCAACACCTGCTGGAATGTTTACTTTGATTTTCTTACGTTGTTGAACTTTTCCTTCGCCACGACAAGTTGAACATTTTTCTTTAATGATTTTACCTGTACCATGACATGTAGAACAAGCACGACGATTCATCACACGGCCAAAAGGTGTATCTACAGCTTGATTTACTTGACCTGCACCTTGACATGTTGAACATATTTCGGGATTAGTACCTGGTTTTGCACCTGAACCGTGGCAAGTATCACATAATTCATCTTTTGGAATTTCGATTTCTGTTTCTTTCCCGAAAATCGCTTCCTCAAATGAAATATTCATACGATATTGAAGGTCATCACCTTTGCGTGGTGCATTCGGATCCTGACGGCGACCGCCACCACCAAAGAATGAGCTGAAAATATCCTCGAAGCCGCCAAAGCCGCCGCCTCCGAAGCCACCACCAAAGCCTGCATTTGGATCCTCGTGGCCAAATTGATCATAGCGTGCTTTTTTCTGATCGTCACTTAATACTTCATAAGCTTCAGCGATTTCTTTGAATTTTTCATCTGCACCTTGCTCTTTATTAAGGTCAGGATGGTATTGCTTTGATAATTTACGGTATGCTTTTTTAATTTCATCTTTAGAAGCCGATTTCGTTAAACCAAGCACCTCGTAATAATCGCGTTTCTCCATGATTCACACTCCGCTCTTTTTGCATAAAATCTATTGTATCATGCAGTTAAAAAAACTGCCTCTATTTTATTATTAATTATTCATTAAAAATGTTATACCACATGCTTTTTTACTTTTCTCGCATATAACCTATGCTAGACGAATGTTCGTAGGATATAGCTAACAATAAAGAGAAAAGCCAAAGCCGCAAGCGGTCTTTGGCTTCTTCACTTAACTGTGTTACTTGCTATTATTTATCTTCTTTTACTTCTTCAAAGTCAGCGTCTACGATATCATCTTTTTTACCAGCGCCAGCATCTGCACCAGCATCGCCACCTTGAGCTGCTTGAGCAGCCGCGGCAGCTTGTTCATATACTTTCATTACTAATGGCTGTAATACGCCTTCTAGTTTTTCTTTAGCAGATTTAATGCCTTCTAATTCGCCAGCTTCAAGCGCTTTTTTCAGTTCATCACGAGCATCTTCAACAGATTTTTTCTCGTCTTCTGTAATTTGTTCGCCTAAGTCAGCAATTGTTTTGTCAACTTGGAACACTAATTGGTCAGCTTCGTTGCGAAGATCTGCTTCTTCTTTACGTTTAGTATCTGCATCAGCATTTGCCTCAGCATCTTTTACCATACGTTCGATTTCTTCCTCTGATAAACCAGAATCAGATTGGATAACAATTGTTTGTTCTTTGTTTGTACCAAGGTCTTTCGCTTTAACAGATACGATACCATTTTTATCAATATCGAATGTTACTTCGATTTGTGGTACACCACGTGGTGCTGGTGGAATATCCGATAGTTGGAAGCGACCTAATGTTTTGTTGTCTGCTGCCATTGAGCGTTCACCTTGTAGGACGTGAATATCTACTGCTGGTTGGTTGTCAGCTGCAGTTGAGAATACTTGTGATTTAGATGTTGGAATCGTAGTGTTACGGTCAATTAATTTTGTGAATACGCCACCCATAGTTTCGATACCTAATGAAAGTGGAGTTACGTCAAGTAGCACTACGTCTTTTACATCACCAGTTAATACGCCACCTTGAACAGCAGCACCCATTGCTACAACTTCGTCAGGGTTTACACCACGGTGTGGCTCTTTAGCAGTTTCTTTACGTACAGCTTCTTGTACAGCAGGAATACGAGTAGAACCACCTACTAAGATTACTTGGTCAATTTCAGATGTAGAAAGACCTGCATCAGATAATGCTTGACGTACTGGACCTACTGTACGGTTTACTAATGGTAATGTAATTTCGTCAAATTTTGCACGAGTTAAAGAAATTTCTAAGTGCAATGGACCCGCTTCACCAGCAGTGATGAATGGTAAAGAAATTTGAGTAGATGTTACACCTGATAAGTCTTTTTTCGCCTTTTCAGCTGCATCTTTTAGACGTTGCATAGCCATTTTATCTTTAGAAAGGTCAATGCCGTTTTCTTTTTTGAATTCTGCTACAAGATACTCGATGACAGCGTCGTCGAAATCGTCCCCACCTAGTTTATTATCACCAGCTGTTGCTAATACTTCAAATACACCGTCACCTAATTCAAGAATAGATACGTCAAATGTACCGCCACCAAGGTCAAATACTAATACTTTTTGATCTGTATCTTGTTTGTCTAAACCATAAGCAAGTGCTGCGGCAGTTGGTTCGTTGATAATACGCTCTACTTCTAAACCTGCGATTTTACCAGCATCTTTAGTAGCTTGACGTTGAGCGTCATTGAAGTAAGCAGGTACAGTTATAACTGCTTTTGTTACTTTTTCACCTAAGTAGTCTTCAGCATAGCCTTTTAAGTATTGAAGAATCATTGCAGAAACTTCTTGCGGAGTATATTCTTTATCTTCCACTTTAACTTTTTCAGATGTACCCATTTTAGATTTAATAGAAATAATTGTGTTAGGGTTTGTTACTGATTGACGTTTAGCTACTTCACCAACTTGACGTTCGCCATTTTTAAACGCAACAACAGATGGTGTTGTACGGTTTCCTTCTGGATTTGGAATTACTTTTGGTTCTCCGCCTTCAAGTACAGAAACACAAGAGTTTGTTGTTCCTAAGTCAATACCGATAATTTTGCTCATAAAAATTTCCTCCTATTATTTAAACGCTGATGCGTTTTCTAACTAAATGTAATTAACTAAATAGTACTAAGTCTATTCGTTCACAGATACCATTGTTGGGCGCAATACGCGATCCTTTAACATATAGCCTTTTTGAAGCTCGCGTAAGACAACACCCGTCTCTTTTTCACTATCTTGCTCCTGCATGACAGCTTGGTGAACATTCGGATCAAATTGCTCACCTTCAGCTTTAATAATCTGTAAGCCTTCCTTCTCAGTAGCTTCCATCAGAGAACGGTACACCATTTCAATACCTTTTACGATTGAAGCAGTTTCTTCTGAAGTCGCTTCAACTTGTAAGGCACGCTCAAAATTATCGATTACTGGCAGTAAATCTGACAGTAAGCTCTGAGCGCGATACTTTTCAGCAGCCTCACGATCAAGTTGATTGCGGCGGCGGATATTATCGAAGTCAGCACGTAAGCGTAGATGACGATTTTCCTCGTCGTCTAGCTTTGCTTGTAACTCAGCTAACTTTGCTTCATACTGTTCTTCGATTGTTAATTCTGCTTCTTGTCCTTCTTTAACTTCTGCTTCTACTACATTTTCAGCTTGTACATCCTTTTCTTCTTGTACAAGGTCTTTGTTTTCAGTTGTTTCCGTCACTTGAATCCTCCTCATTATCAATCACTACGATTCTTTGTAAATGCTTGTGTTAAATCCATGCGAATTACGTCTAGTAAAGCAACAACACGCTTATAATCCATACGTGTTGGACCAATAATTGCTATTGCTCCTTGCTGATCTTCACCAATAGAATAAGTGGTCGTAATGACACTACAGTTTTCCATTTCTAGTTGTTTATTTTCCGAGCCAATACGAATATGAATGCCCGATTCATTAGGTTGGAAGAGCGACTGCACTTGGCTAGTCGTTTCCATTAAGTCCAAAATCATACGGACTTTATTTAAATCGTGGAATTCCGGTTGGTTGAACATATTTGTTTTACCACCATAGAAAATTTTACTTTCCGAATTATTCATCGTCGCTGTAACGAGAGCGTGAATAAAATCATCCGCTGATCGAACATGCTGCTGTAATACTGTGAGCACTTCAGCTTCGAGTTTTTTATGAATATCCTCTAATGACACACCAACTAGACGTTCATTTAAGATATTAACCATTTTCTCTAAATCAGAAGCGGTAAAATTAGGAGGTAAACTAAACATGCGATTTTCAACATGTCCGTTATTCGTTACGATAATCGCTACTGCTGTATCGCTAGAAAGTGGCACAATAGAAAATCGTTTAACACGATGTCTTTGAACGTCTGGTCCTAAAAGAATCGATGTATACGATGTCAGCTCTGATAAAATATTGGCTGACTTTCGGATAATATGCTCTACTTCTACTAAACGATCATTGAAAATTGATTGGATTTGCTGAATATCCCTTGAATTAATGCCTTGTGGGTTCAACAAATGGTCTACATAAAATCTATAACCCTTTTCCGAAGGCACTCGACCAGAGGAAGTGTGCGTTTTTTCTAAGAAGCCTAATTCCTCTAAATCCGCCATTTCATTTCGAATTGTGGCTGGACTAAATGTAATCTCTTGCTTTTTGGATATTTGGCGAGAACCTACCGGCTGTGCAAACATAATAAAGTCGTCTACAATAGCTTGCAATATTTGTAATTGCCGATTTGTTAGCATGATCATCACCTCTGTTAGCACTCAACTAAGAGGAGTGCTAATACTATTATTAAGTTATCAAATCCTACATTTTATGTCAATGATATCGCTCAATCTTCTAGTAAAAATTGTTGAAATACTTCATTCCCTACAAAACGACCTTTTCGCGTAAGACGAATTCCTATAGCATCCTGTTCCAATAGACCTTCTGAAACTAACTTTTCAACGACATGTGAGTAATGCCTATGCATCGATTCATTAAATTTTTCTTCATATATAGTGTGTGTAATTCCTTCTGTTTTACGCAAACCTAAAAACATTTGCTCTTCTCGTTTCTCATTCTCTGTTACAACATGTTCATATACAATTGGTAGTTCCCCTGCATTTACTGCATCCATATACTTTTTCAAGGGTCCATGATTTGAATAACGCACACCAGCTAAATACCCATGAGCACCAGCACCAAAACCTGCATATTCATCGTTTTCCCAATATATTTTATTATGTCTAGAACTGAAACCTGATTGAGCAAAGTTGCTTATTTCGTATTGTTGATGTGCATGTGCCTCCATCTGGTTCATTAACACATCGTACATATCCGCTTCAAGATCTTCAGTTGGTAAATTGAGCTTACCTTTTGTATATTGATTATAAAAAATCGTTTTTGGCTCCACTATTAGTGAATAAGCAGAATAATGTGGTAAATCAAGCGCGAATGCTTTTTCTAAAGTATCCTTCCATTGTGCCATCGTCTGACCCGGTAAACCATACATTAAATCCAGACTAATATTTCTGAAACCTACCTTTTTCGCCAAGGCAATTGTTTCATAGACGTGATTGTTGCTATGTGTACGGCCAATTTTCTTTAACAACTCTTGATCAAAGGATTGTACACCCATACTTAAGCGATTTACACCACCATCAAATAATGCCTGCATTTTTGCTTCTGATAGCTCGTCCGGATTGGCCTCTGATGTAAATTCTGTCACACTGTCCATTGGAACATACGTACGAATAAGCTCAAGAAGTCTCTCTATTTGTTGAGGCGTTAAGGCTGTTGGTGTACCGCCGCCTAGAAATATCGTTTCGATTTGCTTAAAACTCTCGGGATATTTTTTTGTAGCAAGCTCCATCTCTTTGCCAAGCATTTCTATATATTCATCTACTGGTTGATTTTTAAAATAAAATTTATTGAAATCGCAATAGTTGCAAATTTGATGACAAAAAGGAATATGAATGTAAACACCCCGTGCCATAGCTATCCCTTCTTTCTCATTAGTCTTTTTCCATTTCCTCATTATAAACAATCGAGGCAGGGAACGCCATGAATCGAGCTAATAAAAAAGACTGAATGGTAAATATATTGATAGAGTGAACCTGTTGGACATGTTTTTTATAAAGAGGATTGTTGCAAAAAGCAGTACACACTTTATCTACATAGCTAATTTATTACACAAAAAAATCAAAACCACAGCAATAATGGTTTTGATTTTTTTATGTATCCTTAATAACATACAATCCCTACGCAAATGCCAACTAACGCAAGTAAATAAGGTTGCATTCTCCAACGCATCAAGCACCATAAAAAAACGGCTGCAATTACTATGTCTAGACCATTTTGTATTGTCTGTGTAACAATCGGATGAATAAAAGCTGCAGCTAATATTCCAACAACTGCTGTATTTGCACCAGCCATCGCCCCTCTTAATCCAGCGAAACGACTAAGAACTAGCCAAAAAGGCATTGCCCCTACTATTAGCAAAAATGCCGGTAAAAAAATGGCTAGCGTAGCGATTATAGCCCCAGGTACCCCAGCAATGACCATACCTATATAGGAAGCAAACGTAAATAATGGACCTGGGACTGCTTGCGTCATTCCGTATCCTGCTAAAAAATCTGAAGAACTCATTAATCCACTTTGGACAAACCGCGCCTCTAGTAAAGGCAATACGACATGACCTCCACCAAACACTAATGCACCTGATAGATAAAATTTTTCAATGATCGTAAACCATTCATATTGAATAAGTGGACTAATAATGGGTAATCCAACGAGAAGTATAACAAACAGCGCTAAAAAACATACACCCGTCGTTTTTGAAATAGGTACAACTGTTTCTTTTGGGTCATCTTTTTGATTAGTCTTCTTAAATAAATGATAGCCTATAAAAGAAGCAACGATAATAGTAATTACTTGAGCAAGTGGATGGACCCAAAAAAGCACTACTATAAGAGCCAATAAAGCGATTATAAAATGACGAATGCTAGGGATTAATTTTTTGGACATATCAAAAATAGCTTGCGCAACAATCGCAACAGCCACCAATTTTAAGCCATGAATCCAACCTATACTCATCCCTGTATGTGCAGAAAAATACGCAAATGCCATAAGTAGCAAAACTGACGGTAATGTAAAACCAACAAATGACACAATACTCCCAAATAAACCGCCTCTTAATAAGCCAATACCCATCCCTACCTGGCTCGATGCTGGCCCAGGTAAAAATTGACTGAGTGCAACAAGCTGACTGTAGTCATTATCAGATAACCATTTACGCTTCTGAACATATTCATTTTGAAAATACCCTAAATGTGCAGTTGGGCCCCCAAAGGATGTACAACCTAATTTAAGCGAAACTAAAAAAATCTCCCATAACCTTCGCAATATCTTCAACTACTTTCCATGTCATCTATATTCATATTACATGGGGAAATCATCCTTTTGGTTTAAGATATTGTAAAGTTTTTACAATACGGTAATCAGGGTTCGTTATTTATTTCCAATTTTAATAGCAGAACCAAGCTCACTTCCATTTGCAGCTATCGAAATTAGCTCATAGCTCTTCCCCGTTAAATATAATGCATCGAGGCGGACACCCCACTTCGTATACTCTTCATTTAAAGGATATGCTACGTTAAAGGGCCAAGATTCCCCTGTCGCTGATTGGATTTTAAAATGTAATGCTTCATTTAATAAGCTATTCTCGGAATGAAAGTATATCGTTGTTGATATTGGTGTAGAAATTACCTCCTCTATTGTTATTTCCTGCCCATCTAACAGCTTTACTTTTTTCTCAACAGGGAAGACCTTTCTATCTTCTTGTAAGTGCTCTTGTGAAGCTTCCACTTGAAATTCCCACGGTTCGTCAATCTTTTTTTCCCCGTTCCAGTCGTTATAACGAATATCTAAGTTTAATATTTTATCCTCTGGTAGTTCACTTAATTTCACACTACTATAGATTGTATAGGTTTTATCAGATTGTTGGATTGTCTGTCCTCCATTTCTAACCGTGAACTCTTTTCCATTCACAAAAACCTGTGGAAAGAAAAAGATTTGGTAGTTGAAATTTAGGTCTTTTACTGGCTTAAAGGTAGCATTCAAAAGTATTTGGTTATCGTCAATTATTATTTCATTTAACGTTAAACGTCCGAGACCATTTTCAGTAGTTTTATCGACCACTGTTTTGTAGGCTTCAAAATTCAAATCCTTCTTAAACAAAAAATAATAAACAATTACACAAGTAACTACCAATAAAAGCAATACTACAATAAACCATATTTTCCGCCCTCGATTTTCCTTAGGCTGACTCTCGACAAGAAGCATATCATTGGACATCCTGTACACCTCATTTTAAGAAAGTATGTCTAAACAAATGCTTTTTATTTATTGTAGTTTTCAGTTGACCATTATATAACCTCTAACGATGTCAAGGTTTGGCTGATTTCACTATGTATCTAAAGGAATAATTTATATTCCTTTAATGTTGTATGAATGAAAGGAAGTTGTCATATAAAGTATTGCTCTTCGGCAAAACGGGGGTGATTTCTCTAATTAATAGTGATAAAACGAAACTTCAGCAATGTTTTAACTTTGCGAAAGCGTAGCGGCAGCAACAACGGTAGCGAAGAAAGCGGCTCGACCCTTGCCCATAGGTAATCTGGAACGGAAACACCTTTTATAACACCACAACATTCACAAAATCCCCTTGACTGTTTTGTTTTTCTACTCTGAGAGAGATAATCTATCCCCTTACTCTTGATGACGAACCTTTTTGGCCTCTTCCATTAAATAATCTACAAATAACTCATCTTTCACTAACCATGCTTGATAATTTCTTTTTAAAAACCATTCCGCTTCATAAAAACTTGTAAAGATTTGGTCTAATGGAAGTTTATTTTTTTCAATTATCCAATCAAAATCACTTATTGAATATAGGAGGAAAAATTCTTCCTTAAGGTTTTTATACATTGTCCCAAAAGAAGAGAACCTTAAATTATAGCGATTTCGTTTCGCATCCTCTGGTATTGGTGCTATATGAAATGTTTGAGCCACATACTGCTCATAAGCTTCGCCTGTTAAAGAGCAACCAGCTGCTTTTTGGTGCCCTCCCCCTCCGAATTCAGCTGCAATTGCCGAAACATCTATGTGATCATGAATCGTACGAAAGGAAATTCTTTTGCCACCCATATTTAAAATAGCTATAAAATCAAGGTGTACATTTTCTTTTCCTAATTCATTCCCAAGCTCTGAATGATAAGATTCTGCATAAACCACACCTGTAAAGTATTCTCCTATCGATGTTTGCACTAGCTCCCTTTTTTTTCGTCGGATGTACCGTTCTATTTTCTCTTCTTCCATAGTCAAAATTTTCTTTTCAAATTCATCAAAGTCAAAATGCTCGCTTGTCATTAGACGTTCAAGCATTTTTTCTTCAAATTCTTCGATAGATACTAAAAAAAAGAGAGCATTTAACCGACGTGCTTTGTGATTATCATTCTTCTCCCATTCCCACGTATCGTACTGTCTCACTAACTCTACAAATTCGGTGGTGGAGTTTGTTTGTTCTAAAAACCCATGTGTAACAAGATACTGATAATATAAAGACGTTGCTGATGTTAAATAGCCATTTTCATCTTCTATTAAAACTTTACCCCATTCATAATCGTTCAAATGATAAGCCGTTTTATGATGATCAAGCAGTTGAACATTGCCAGTGGCAGTATAATAATCATTTAATCTCTTTTCATTTTCCTCGTTTGGAGATAAGTCGGTAATAAATAAAAATGTATCTTGTTCGTTTTTATCTAAAAAATACTCAATTTCCCGATCCAGCGATGAAATTGAATTGTATCTTACCTTCACCTGGTCTTGAAAGGCAAGCTTGGCTAAAATCCCGCAGCCTACTCCATCTAAATCATTATGCGATAGCAATTTATACATTTTTTCACCTCTATATTAGTATGGTTTATCATTAAAAAATTATTAGTATTGTAAGGATTGTCTATACTAACAAAGAAAATTTCTTATTTAGGACTTGGTCTATTATTCATTGTTGCTTTAGGTTTTGGTACATATAAGTTAATGAACGCTAGATCCTACCAACTATTTGCAGTATTAGCTCACATGTCGAAACACATAAGAAGGTTGTTGCATTAACATTCGATGGCCCTACTAAAAATGTCAGCGCCATTTTATTTTTATTAGATAACTACAACACTAAAGCAACCTTTTTTTCTAATTGGGAAGGAAATTGAGGAACATCCAGAGGAATCTAAAAAATTGTCAAGCCAGGTCACCAAATTGGAAATCACACTTATTCACATAAGCGAATTGTGTTTAAAATCCCTGCTTTTTACAAAAAAGAAATCGAAATAACCGATAAGCTAATAGAAGTATAGGCTATACAGAAACTCCAACTGTCCGACCGCCATATGGCAAAAAACTAATTGGTTTACCTTATTTTATTTAAGTAAAATAATCGCGATACGATTACGTGGGATTTGGAGCCTGATTCATATTACTCAACGCTCAAGGAAAAAAATCAATTATGTTAAAGAAAATATTCAACCAGGCTCTATTATCTTGATGCATCTTATGTATGAAGATACGGGAAATGAATTGCAAGCGTTTGAAGGTATCTTATGGGCACTTATTGAAGAAGGTTATACATTTGTCACTATTGAAAAGCTTAAGAAATTAGAAAGGGACGCCAGATCATCTTGTCTAACGTTCCTTTCTAACTCAACGAAACAACCGGGTAATTTTTATGGAGACGGTGATTAATAGCCATTCAATAATCGATTACTATCTTAAAATCTTATTTTTGTAAAGTACGCAACAACCACCATTAAATAAAAAAAGAAATTCACCAGTAGCAAATAAAACAAAAAATCATACTCTAAAGTAGCAGCTTTCGCTGCTACTTTATAAAATCCTATGACTCTTCTAAAGAGTTGTTTTATACTATGTAATCTAATAATACTGACCACTTGAAAAAACCAAAATAATTTACTACATTCTCAAAATACAGTAACACCCATACACAACAACATCTATATCATGTTTTAATAGAATAGTTAAGATCACTAACATTCACATGCATCCGTAATCAAAAAATTTGCATTTATGCAGATTCCTTTTTGACTTTAAGTAGATTAATATTTATATATTTCCCCTCTTAATAGTCATAAAGCATTAAATTACTCTCCATAATTATTTTTTGAATAGTATTTGCTATAAAAGGATTTACCTACTACCAACGCTTCCCCGTCATTAACTTTGCAATAATTCATTAAAAAAAGTTATAAAAACCCTTTAAATTCAACATTTACGAACATAATCTATTACAATATTTCTTACATATATTTCGCTTTAAATTAAATCAGATTATTTAGAAATGACTGAAATTAATTATCCGACAAAATATAAATTCTTTTTTTGTTATAATATGTTATTATAATTTTAGTAAAACGTCCTATTTTTGTTAAATAAAAAATAGAGGAAAAACGAACTACAAAGGAAGATGAATATGAAAAAAATCCAACAATTATTTCAAAGTGAAGATGGAAATATCGAACAAAGAGAGAATTTTTTATACCTATTGGAGAAAATCGTTTCATCATTAGATGATTTAAAAAACCCAAAAACAACAACTCTTGGACCAATGAAAGAGCGCTCTGACAATTTCTATAAAGAGTTAATGCAAGAAAATCAAGTACCAGCTTCAGGTGTCGGACTTGATGAGGTTGTGAATGAATTAACAAAATTGATGCAAGGACATCCTTACCATACACGCAACTTTGTAACAAATGTTTTACCAATGGCTAGCATTCCCGGTATATTAGGTCAATTTACGAATGCTCTGCTTAATGGTAACAATCTATGGGATGTATACGGACCAGCTGCAGCAGAATGTGAGGTAAAGGTAGTAGCAATGATGTCGAAGTTAGTTGGCTACGACTATACTCAAAGCTTTGGTTACACAACTTGGGGTGGACAAGGGGCTGTTTTCAGTGGGCTTCGTCTTGCGATCGCTAAACAATTCCCTAATGCAAAAGAAGATGGCGTACCAAATAATTTATATTGCTTCGCTTCAGAAAATGCTCATTATAGCTTATTAAAATCAATTGAAGCAGTCGGCATCGGTAGCAAGCATTTAATTCGTATTAAAGCTGGAAAAGACCATTCAATGGATATTGAAGACTTACGTATGCGTATGACTGAGGTTATCGAAAAAGGTGGTATTCCAGTGTATGTAGTTGCTACTACAGGAGCTACAGATCAATTTGCTATTGATGATGTACAAGCAATAAAAAAAGTTACAACTGACCTTGAACAAAAACATTCCTTAAAACCTATACATATTCACGCTGATTCAGCGTTAGGTGGTTTTTACGCATTTTTCAACGATTATGATTTTAAGGCAAATCCACTTCAGTTAGAGAATGATGTTTTACAAGCACTAGAACAAATTAAAGAACGTATGCAATATCTACCTATTGCAGATAGCCTTTGCTTCGACTTCCAAAAGCTTGGTCAAACACCGTATTTAACAAGCTTATTCCTAATAAAAGAAGGAAAACACCTACAGTTATTAGACATTGAGGACTTCGACACACCTTATGTTGGCAATCGAGGCTATGGTTCTTATCATACAGGCTATACATTAGAGTGCTCTCGTATGGGTAGTTCAATTGCTATTTATGCTGCATTACAGGCGTTTGGTAAAGAAGGTTACCAACAAATATTAGCAAATTATGTGCGTGTAAACTTAGCGTTCCGTGCGCAATTAGCTGAGAAAACTCCAATGTTACAAGTAGTCAATGAGTCTAATATTGGACCAGTTACAGCCTTTCGTTTGTATCCTGAAGGCTTTAATTGGAAATCTGAACAGTCAGGTAGCTATACACAAGATCAGATTGAATATATTAATGGCCTTAACGCTTCTTTATTTGAAATTATAGGAGAAGGTCGAGATGAAGTATTTTTCGGTGATACGACACGTGTTTGCACTGTCAGCACTAGCGATACAACACAACAAATTCCAGTCGCAGCTGCAAAATTCTTCTCAATTTCTCCTTATACAGAGACAGAACATATTAGTGATATGGTTCATTTCTTACAAAAAAAGGTAAAAGTATTGGAGGCTGCTAAAGTTGAGTATAGTCAAAAAATTTAAGAGCTCTTTACTCTATAAATATATTGCGAGTTTTACTATTCCAATTGCTATTATTTCAGTAATATTTAGTATCGTATTATTTGTTACATCTTATCGGATTATCGATAATAATGTTATTACACAATTTGAGTCATCATTAGAGGTTATATCTCATACAATTTTTGGTGATATAGACAAAAATGACGTCAAAGCTGCAGATGATGGCGATAAGGATAAATATGATGAAATATTAAATGAATTAAATGAAACACTTAAAGAGTATAACATTGAAAATGCTTACGTTCTTTCACGTGCAAATGGCAAAGAACATATTGTGGCATTAAGTAATAAAGACGATTATCAAGAGGACTATGCTTTTAGTGAAGACATGAATGAAGCGCTAAATACTGGAACCATTCAATCTAGTGATATTTATAAAGATGAATACGGTATTCATAAATCGATTTTTATACCATTTAAAGATACTGATATTCTTTTTGGTTTAGATATGGACGCTTCCTTTATTTCTAAACTTCAAACAGAGACTCTTTGGATTTGTATCATCATGACTGTGATGTTTTTGATATTCGGTATTATTGTGGCTTATATCATTAGCAAAGGCATTATAAAACCAATTAAAAATATGACTAGCTATGTTGGTAAGGTGGCACAAGGAGAATTAGCTGTTGAACCACTTCAAATAAAGGGTTCTAATGAAATTGCACAGCTCTCTTCAGGCATTGAAAATATGACAGCAGATTTACGCTCTCTTATTCAGCAAATTGCTGAGAATGCGGAGCAAGTAGCTGCTATGTCTGAAGAGTTATCGGCAGGCTCTGAGCAAACAAGTGCATCTATTCAACAAATTACATCTTCAATGCAAGAAGTAGCTTCAGGATCAGAAAAACAAACTTCCTCTATTGAAGAAGTAGAAAATCATATTACGACAATCTCCACAAAAATGTCAGAAGTTGTATCGAGTGTTAATGATGTCACTGCTAAAGCATCTAGTGCATCTTCTATTTCAGAAAAAGGCAATACAACGATTCAAAGTGCTACAGAAAAGATGGCCTTAACATCTAATGCTATTCAAGAGACTTCGGAAGTTGTGAAACGTTTAAGCACATACTCAAATGAGATTGGCGACATTGTAACCTTAATTAATGAGATTACGGATCAAACAAATTTACTCGCTTTAAATGCATCTATTGAAGCAGCACGTGCTGGTGAGCATGGTAAAGGCTTTGCAGTTGTAGCTGAAGAAGTGCGTAAACTTGCAGACCAATCTTTAGCAGCGACGAATAGTATTCGAACACGTATTGAAACAATTAAAGAAGAGTCTGTGCAAGCTGTAAAATCTATGGAAATTAGTAGTAGTAATCTTGCAGAAAGCTCTACTACCTTTAATGAATCAGGTGAAGCCTTTAAAGAAATATATTCGCATATTACTTCACTAACTCAAGAAATGGATTATGTCAATAATATCATTTCAAATATTAACGATGGGGTTAGCAGCATTGCCATTTCTGTTGAGACAGTTGGTGTAGTAGCCGTTCAATCATCTGGAAACATTCAAAATGTGGCTGCTGCTTCTGAAGAACAATCAGCTAGTATTGAGGAAATTACTGCGTCTTCAAATAATTTAGCTGAGATGGCACAGCAACTTCGTAATATCATACAAAAATTCCAGCTATAAGAAAAACTAATAACAAAAATCCGCTATACTTTTTGTAGGTAAGTTTCTACCAACAGAAGTTTATGCGGATTTTTTTATTGACTCATCAATTATGCCTCGGCATAATTGCGTCCGGAATCGGCTTTGTGCTTAGGCCTGCAGATGTTTTTTGTGCGAAAGCGTAGTGGTAACGTAGCGGCAGCAACAGATGTTTTTTGTGCGAAAGCGTAGTGGTAACGTAGCGGCAGCAACAGATGTTTTTGCGCGAAAGCGTAGCGGCAGCGGCACCGATGCAGGTCAGTTAGCCGTTATCGCATAGATGCGATGATTTTAGGCTAACATCCTTTATTAACTCCTTTCCAATTTCCGTGACATCCGCCGGAGGCTTTAGGCCAACGTGATGTTGGTCACTCAGTCATTACCACAGGACGTGGTGTTCTTAGACTGAGTTCCTCTATTCAGCGGATGTCTGCTGAAATAAGTTAAAGATTCTCCAATTTTTGTGCCCTCTTGTTCATCCATGCAATTGTTTCTTCTAGCCCTACTCTATATGAAGTACGTGGTAAAGCGCCTATTTCCTTTTCGTATTTTTCCCCACTTAAAATGACCGGTTCTTCTGTTAAATACAACATTTCAACTACTTCTTTCATAGAAGGCGTAAATATTCCGATAAGTCGGATCATCCCTTTAGAAACTGTACGAATGCCTTTTTTGTAGCCTGTAATTTCACGTAAAATTTTTACTAGTTCTTCCCCTGCAATTGGATGTACGGCTGGCACGTTCCAATTCTGATTATATGTGTCGTCTCGTAAAGCAAGCTCAACCATAGCCTTTGCACCATCAACTGTATAAAGGAATTCCCTTCTCACCTGCATATTTCCTACAAAATTAGCTTTTTTACCTTGTATTACATTTTTTAACGTTTCATAGAATATTGTATTCTCTGCATTCGGTCCGTACAAATCAGGGAAATGTACAATTAACGAGGGTACATTACTGTTTTTCAATTTATTTTCCATCGTTAAACGAATTTTCCCTTTTTTTGTATGTGGTTCCTTTCTAGCTTGCTCTATTACAGGGTTTTTTGATTGTCTTCCATATGCATAAATATTATCTACAAGTGCAATTTTCGCTCCATGCCTTTCGGCTATGTTAATCACCATATCTATGCATTGCATATGCAGCTTTTCCCAATCCTGATACGGAAAACTAATAGCATGAAAAATAATATCCACACCTTTTGAAGCTCTCATTATTTCCTGTTCATTAAATACATCACCCGACATAATTTCGACATTTTTGTGATGCTGAAAAAGTGCAACTAACTTTTCTTTATTTCTAGCAAATGCCTTCACCTGTATATTTCGACTTACTAGTTCATTTACTAGAGCATAACCCATACCACCAGATGCCCCAATAACTATTGCTGTTTCCAAACTAAATTCCCCCTTCATTAATTAACCACTGGTCAAATAACTTTTAAAAGAGAGCTCTAGATTTTTTACTAGAGCTACTCTCTATATGTTAAAGCCTTGATAAGAAATTTTGCATGTACATCCACTGCATCTTTCGCTTCCTCATAATTTTTTACATAATGACGATAATGTGCAACAAATCCATGAAGAGCAATGAATGTAGAATATATATCTGAATTTAACAGCTCTGTCTTTGATAAAGACTGTACAGATTGTGCAAATTTTTCATAACTAAAATTCGCTGCCTCTTGTGAAAGCCCATCAATTTCACTATCCCTCATCATAAACATTAATTCATACTGGCTTTGATTATTTAAACCAAACGCCATATAACCTACAAAAACATTTAGCAGTTTAGTGTTATGATCTTCAGGACCGTTCACTTTTTCATCTAAAGTATTATTTAACTCAGAAAAATAATCACCTAAAATTGCATAAAATATTTCTGCTTTATTTTTAAAATGATAATAAATAGCCCCATGACTACAACCAAGCTCTTTAGCAATACTACGCATTGATACTTGGTGAAAATCTTTCATGATAAATTGCTTATGAGCCTCATTTATAATCATTTCTTTCGTCAAATCTTTTGTTGACGGCTTACGTGGCGACATATTGTCCTCCTTATTGACCAGTGGTTAACAACTAGTATATAGGTGTTTTCATTTCTGGCAATAGTGTTACTATCATGGAACAAAGATAATGTGGGAGCTCAAAAAGCAACCTCCTACTTCTTAAGACTTGAGTAGGAGGTTTGTTTCTAACGACATTAAATTAGACCCTTCACAACTTTTGAAATAACAGCGCCTTCAGCCTGACCAGTTAACAAAGGTTTTGCTATTTTCATAGCTTCCCCCATGTTCATCCCTTTTACAACGCCAGCTACCACAAGTTTTTCTGCAATTTCTTCTTCAGTTAATTGCTTCGGTAAAAATGATTTTAATAGTGCTAATTTCGCTTCCTCTTTTTCAATTAAGTCAGCTCGCCCTGCATTTTGAGCACCCTCTAAAGCCTGATTTGTTTGCTTCACTTCACGATTTATAATAGCCATTTCCTCTTCAGAAGATAAAGCTGCTCCCTTTTCTTTTTCAGCTAAATCCAAGGCAGATTTCAAAAGCGTTAATACACCTTTGGCTAATACATCCTTTTCTCTCATTGCCTGTTTTAATTGTTCAAATACCTCTGTTTTTAACAATGTTTTCACTCCTTCGTGACATCTATTATAACACAAAAAAACACCGTAACCTTAAGGGATACGGTAAGCCAATTTAGGAATCTCCTACTTCTACTATGTGGTGAGATGAATGTTGGTTTAAGCTACTCTTTGTGCTAACACAGAGCCAACCCCGGAAGCAATTATGCCAAGGTATAATTGCTACTATCATACTTGTTTAAGCATAGATACTTCAGCTTTTGTTGTTAATAAATCCAGGGATAATATTTCAAATTTTGCATCTACAAGATCAATTTTTCTACTTAAATTTTGTTCAACTTTTTCTAATCTTGTTTCCACTGCTTCAATTTTTTCATCTAATCTTTTTTCGACCGCTTCAACTTGTTGCTGAAGATCTGATTTCATGTCTTGCATTTGCTTCGAAAGCTCTAAAATTGCTTGAAGAATCGTATGTTGGTTTACCTCTGGTTCCATTTTTGACTTCCTCCCCTCTTTTATATTCATTCCATTATCTATTAATTTCACAGCAATAATTTCATTGACATAAATAAAAAAGGTAGAGTTACATAAGCAACTCTACCTGTCATTCTATCTATCATTTATTCCAAAGTCAAAATATTAATAGATGAAGTTTGTCAAGTATTCATCCGTTAATTTAATCGCAAGGCTTTAAATCGTTTGTATATGTAAAGAGACCTTACAATCACTTTTTAAATTGCCATTACCTCCAACCAAGGAAATGATACTGATTACAATATCTAGTGAATTATTATTCTCTGCCATTTACCCAATAGACAAAACCAATAACCGCTCCCCCAATAATATTACCTAGTGTAACAGGTAATAAATTTGAAATGGCTCCAGCAAACGATACGAGTTCACCATGAGGTATTAAGAGAGCAAGGGAAAACAATGTCATATTTGCTATACTATGCTCAAATCCAATTGTGACAAAAGGGAAAATACAGCAAAAAATCATCGCTAATTTTGCCGTCTCTGTTTTTAATTTATAGGTACACCATACTGCCAAGCATACTAGCAAATTACATAAAATACCTCGACATAAAAGTTCAACGAAACTAGCATTCATCTTAGCTGTAGCCAGTTTTTCAATATAAGCTGCTGTGTCTCCCACTGCTAGCCCCGAGTAAAAAAATAATGTGGCTGCTAAAAGCGAACCAAAGAAATTTCCTATGTAACTAAACGTCCAAATGCCTAACATCTCTAATGGTGATGATTTTTTTGATAGTGTACTAACCGTTAAAACTAGATTATCACCAGTAAATAAATTTGCTCCAGCCATCATGACCATGCTAAGTGCCACACCGAATGCTAATCCTTGTACGACCTTCATACTCGGTACCCCAGCTGGACTGAATAAGCCGCCAATAGTAACGATGAGCAAAATACCAAATCCGATAAAAAGTCCGCCAAAAATAGCTAACAATAAATAAATAGCAGGCTTTTGCTTCATCATTTTAATTTTTGTTTCAGCTGTTATACAAACTGAAGAAATTGCCTCTTTCATACTTTCATCTCCCAAACAACATCAAGCTAAATTAATAACTTATTTTTAACGCTGATCTCAAGTAATCATCCAATTTTCACTCTAACCAACTTATATACAAGAGTTACATTTTAACAAATATTATTCCAAAATATCATTATTTAGCAAATTTAAAGTAAATTCCTCCAAATATACATATTTTCATGCACTTTAAAGATTACTTTAGGTTTAGTTCATTGGTATTAAAAAGGGATAGTTAATCCAATATTATCCAGGAATTTCTTTCTGAGGAGACATCAATTTGTGTTTCGGGCTTCTCGCTTTTGCATAGAAGCATTGTCAATAATACTTCGTATTTCTCGCATTACTAAACCAAGAAAAAATTAATTTGTAGATTTGATTAATTATTTTTTTCTATTGCTACATTTAATACTTCTATTAGTAATTTTATTGCTTATATGGATTTATATTGATATGATCCGAATTAATTCCTACAAAACAAGTTTGTTAAGTAGGTTAAATTAAAGGGGTTGATTGGGATGGGTCAAATTGTAACTAATAAGATTAAACAATCTATTACAGAATTAATCGGTCATACACCACTTTTAGCATTAAAGCAGTATGTAAAAGAGCATCAACTGGAAGCAGAAATTATCGTAAAGCTAGAGTATTTTAATCCTGCTAATAGTGTGAAGGACCGTGTTGCTAAAGCAATGATTGAGGATGCTGAAGCTCGTGGTGTATTGACAAAGGATAAAACGATAATCGAAACAACCAGTGGAAATACTGGTATTGGTCTAGCAGCAATTGCAGCTGCAAAAGGCTATAAGCTTCGAATTTACATGCAGGATGGTGTAAGTGAAGAGCGTACAAAGGCAGTTAAGGCATATGGAACGGAGGTTGTACCTTTTTCAGATGTCCCAGAAATGGTAGCTGCCTTTGAGGAAACAGAGGGTGACTTTGTTGAAACGATTAAAGTATTTCGAGAAACAGTCGTTGAACAAGAAGAAAATGTTGTATTTTTAAATCAGCTTGATAATGATGCCAACCTAAATATTCATAAGTTAACCACTGGCCCTGAAATTTGGGAGGATACAGATGGACATATTGATATTTTTGTAGCGGCAATTGGCATAGGCGGTACGATAAGTGGTGCTGGAGCATACTTAAAATCTAAAAATCCAGATATTCAGATCATTGGTGTAGAGCCTGCTGTTAATTCCATTGCAACAGTTGATAATCCAGATATTATTGAAATCACAGGTGTTCACCGCTTCTCCGATGCTGACGAGGCTCGTGTGCCATCGAATATTCATTTAGAAATAATTGATGAAGTACTGGAGGTAGAAACTGCACAAGCTTATGAGGCGGCACGCGCTGTTGCGAAATCAGATGGTCTATTAGTAGGTACATCATCAGGCGCTGCTTTATTTGCCGCCACAGCTCTTGCAAAACGTGCAGAGAACAGAGGTAAACGAGTTGTCGTTATCCTACCTGATACTGGTCTGCGATATTTATCAACTGATTTATTTTAGAATCCCTGTAAGCTTAGACTTTTTAGGCTAACCACACTTATAAAAAAACGAAGGGGAAAAATATTCCCCTTCGTCTTTATTATAACTTGATCAATTATGCCTCAGCATAATTGCGTCCAGAATCGACTTTGTACCTAGGCACGCAGATGTTTTTTGTGCGAAAGCGTAGTGCTAACGCAGCAACAACACAGATAAATTGCCACAGGACGTGGCGTTCTTAGACTGAGTTCCTATATTTCAGCAAATGTCTTTTGTACCGAAAGCGTAGCGGCAGGTACAGGTGAACCCCCGCTGAAAGAAGTTAAAAAAATCTTTCCTTTAGTAGTTTTAGTTGATTCAACGGCCGTTATCGCGTTTTTAATGTCTAACAAATCATAATTAGAATCAACCGCCATCATTTTTAACTTACCACTATTAACTAGATGGATTAAATAATGAAATGTATCTTGCCATCTTTCTACTGATACTTGCTTATTCCAATGACGCAAATGGAACATATTTGCCTTTACATTTGCCTCTTTAACGATTTTCTGCCAATTCACTTGCACACCTGATAAAAGACCAATAGCTAAAAAATCCCCTCCAGATTTAAGACAAAAAGCAAGATCATTGCCTGCTGCCCCTCCAATAGAATCAATAGCAGCATCAGCACCCCTACCATTTGTTAGTTCCATTACTGTCTCATAGAGCGGTGCTTTTGAAGTATCTATTACATAGGAAGCGCCAAGTTGAATTAAATCGTCCGTATGTCTATTATTTCTCGTTACCGCGATTAATTGAAAACCTAACAATTTTGCTAACTGTGCAAATATGTGTCCAATTGCGGACCCACAAGCATTCACTAATAAAACATCATTTGGCTGCAATTGTAATATGTCCGTACAAGTTACCCAAGCTGTCATTGGGTTGATATACATTTGCGCTGCAGTAAAATCATCTATAGAATCTGGAATAGGCACTGCAAATTCTGCGCTTGTTTTTACAATTTCCTTCCAATTCCCTTCTCCTCGTAAAGGTAAAACACGCTTTCCGATAAGATTCTGAGAAACATACGGACCTACATCCTCTACAATACCGACCCCTTCATAGCCAGGAATAGTTGGTAAAGAAATTCGATGAGCATAACTCCCCCATATTGGTAATAAATCAGAAGGGTTAATAGGTCATCCCAGCATTCGAACAAGAATCTCTTGTTCTTGAGGAAGTTGAATCGTTTTATTTTCAAACTTCAAAACCTCTCGTGGGCTTCCAAATTCATATAATTTAATGCTTTTTGCTTTCAAAAAATTAACCCCTTTATGATTGATTAATAGCATTTTTTGCAACTATTCCAAAATGAAACCTTCAGGGGAGCTTGCTTCATCCTCACCGATTATTAATTTTCACCACTCGGAATTTTATGAGCAGTTTTTCTCCCGCTTAATTTCTTTGCTTTCGCGAATTAATGGTCTGATGGTGTTTTTAAAGCTGTGAAATGGTAAAATCACCATCTTCGTTCATGCATAGTTGTAGGTTTTTATTGATTTCTATCTTAATAGGACTAACAATTGCTTTTTTGTTAGAAAAATACCAAACACGTTCACTTGGTCCTAAAAGTAAATTTGCGCCATCCTCATAATTCCCCATAAACGTGAGAGCATTTGAGCGGATTTCGTTATGATTCATTGGAGTTATACCGTATTCTTTTAAACTATCGGCTACTGAATAAATAGCATCCGTCGTTAAATTCATTTCGGCAATATTTAGTACATGCTCGGGTGAAAAAGACTCTACATCCTGTTTTGGATTTACTTCCTGTCTTGAAATGAGCTCAATAATATTTCCTTCTGGATCATAAAAATAACAAGAATGAGCCTTTAATGTATCAAAATATACTTCATCCTGTCCCTCTGAAAATAATAATTCTGCATATTCTTTTACCCAGCTTTTCGCTTGTTTAAATAAATTACATGGAATATTTAACGCAAAATGATATTGTTTTTTTACCAAATAAGGTATTTTTTCAAAAGTGATAATACTTTCGCCAACAGCTATATCAAAAAAATTATCCGTATTCTTTATTAATGTAAATCCTAAATGATTGCAGTAAAATTCCTTTATTTTATGTACATCATACACATATAGTTTCACCTTTGTAATCTTCATCGTAAACCATCTCCTTTGCAATTGTTAACATTTACTATACTTATTAAAATAAATACATACCTCATGCAAAAGAATGAAGATTACTTTATAGTTGGATACGATCTCCCCTACTATTTGGTTGTGAAATGACCAAAAACTCTATCTCTTCCCCTGAATCATTACGCATCTGGTGTGGTTTAAGGGGCGGCACTTCAATTCCTTCATTTTTTTGTAATACAATTCGTTCTCCGTCGATATCGATTGTTGCTGTTCCAGATAGCACAAAGAAAAATTGTTGTGCATGATGGTGATAATGATTAACCTCAACTGTATTAGCAGCCATACGCTCATGAATAATACTGAGGTCATTATTCTTCACTAAATGCCAGCCATCACATTGTTCTCCCCATATATAATGTTCTGCATACTGTTTGCTAATTTTCAAAACTGATATCACCTTCCTTTAATTTTGATTGCTATGGATATTTACCTAATATTTCTATAAAATATAAATAAGTATATTAACTATCACGCAGTAAGGAGTGGGATCGTTGAATATCAAAAAACAATTGCTGGGCACTGTTCTCGGCTATATGCTGGCATTATTAATTGCATACATCTTTTTCGATTATTTTTCTTGGTCGTTTACTCTAGGTTCTATTATTGGTATTTGTTTATTTGCTCTAATTTTAATGTTCTTGAAAAGGAGATAAATTCCCTTTTCATAATGTATTTAATAATTTTTCGAACTTGTTTGCACTTAGGATTTCATGTGTCATAAAATCACCATTGTAAAACAGTCCAAAGGTAGTCCATATGATAGGTGCATTCTGCGCTTCATCTTTCGTCCTTAGTTGATATGCATGAAAAGGAATGCCCCTTTTCTCTGCCAATTTTTTTAAATCATTTATAACGCCTACTGCAAACGGACATTGGGCAGTGAAGTATATCACAATACCACTGTTATTAGATAAAGGATTTTTCACCTGCAGTTTAAAGGAAGGATCATGAGCACAATCGTTAAATTTATAGACAGCTAGCTGAAAATAAGGTGCTGCTTGATCTACAATTTTAAATCCCAAATGTTCAAAAAAACGCTTATTACTTAGAAATGGAAGCTTTTTCTCCCCTACTATATGTACGATGCCATCCATCCCTTGCGCTAATGCATCTTCCTTACACTTTTCAAACAATTGTCTAGCATGGTTTTGATTTTTGTATTTACCAGAAACCCATAGGCAATTAATATACATATAATTCGGTGCATCGATAGGAACCCAAGCTTGATTTGCCGGTAAATATTCAATAAACACTTTTGCCCGGTCGTTTAAACGATAAAAAACTAGCCCCTCATCCATACGATTCATCAACCATTCTTTCTTTTCCTTTACCGCTTCCTCGTATTGCTTCGAACCGAGAGCGCAACATATATGCTCCTGTTCAATATTGTTCCTAGTAATTTGAATATAATCCACTTTACTATCCACCCCTTTACTAACCCAATTTGGTACCACTATTTTATTATATCGAAGGTAGAAAATGGATAGCAATTCCTTTTCTATTAACTATTGTCTAGATTTCACAGCAAAAAAGTGAACACTTGGAAAAGTATACAAATATCAAATCCTTGATATTCTGTTAAATTTAGCACTTTAATTCCGTATGTAGAGATTAACCTTAGCGCCTCTACACATAATATAGTCATGAATTCTTCTCTTGCTTTATTAGCATAGGTCTTAATCCCAAGTCCATGCCCCGTTCACTCATATATCAATTATGCCTCGGCATAATTGCGTCCGGAATCGGCTTTGTGCTTAGGTCTGCAGGTCTTTTTTGTGCGAAAGCGCAGCGGCAGCGGCAGATGTTTTTTGTGCGAAAGCGCAGCGGCAGCGGCAGATGTTTTTTGTGCGAAAGCGCAGCGGCAGCGGCAGATGTTTTTTGTGCGAAAGCGCAGTCTTAGACTGAGTTCCTCTCTTTCAGCGGATGTTTGGACATCCGCTGAAAAGTGATTTAAAACCTCATTCATCTCACCGCCTATAGAGGTGGAAGACTTCTGTACCTGTCGCTACGCTTTCGTACAAAAGACATTTGCTGAAAGAAATTAAAATAAATGCTGTTTTTTGGTGGTATGAATTTTTGTTAAAGCTGTTTTTGCATTTTCCCTTAAGCAACTTTTTTTCACACTAGTTATTTAATGGGAATTGGGAAAAAACGTTGCTATAGACCCACACAAAGTTTACTTGGTATCATAAGTCTATATATCAGGAGGTGATTTAAGGTGAATTCATCGAAGATTGCATTTTTATCAGTTATTAGTAATTCTACTGTTGTCACTTTAAAAATTATCGTTGGATTGTTCACTGGATCGGTAGCAATTTTATCTGAAGCAATCCATTCTTTTCTAGACTTACTCGCTTCTTTAATTGCCTTTTTCTCCGTACGAATCTCCGGTAAACCAGCTGATAAAGAGCATCCCTACGGACATGGCAAGGTTGAAAATATTTCAGGGACAATTGAAACACTTTTAATTTTTGTTGCTGGGATTTGGATTATTTATGAATGTATTAATAAAATTATCACTCCTACCCCAATCAAACTCCCAGTTCTAGGAATACTGGTCATGTTATTTGGCGCCTTGATTAATTTTGTTGTATCAAGGATTGTTTATAGAACTGCAAAGAATACCAACTCTGTTGCCATGAAATCAAATGCACTTCATCTACTTACAGATGTCTATACATCTTTAGGTGTTGCGTTGAGTTTATTGATTGTCCATTTAACTGGCTGGTATATTTTAGATCCGATCATCGGTATTATATTAGCATGTTATATTATGATGGAAGCTTTCAAACTGATGAAAGAAACGTTTCCTCCATTAATGGATGCACGATTATCAAAAGAAGAGGAAGAACAAATTATTGAAATTATTGAAGCATTTAAAGATGAATACATCGAGTATCACGATTTCCGAACTAGACGTTCTGGTGCGGAAGAATACATCGATTTCCATTTAGTCGTAGCATCAAATGAAAGCATTGAAACCGTTCATAATTTATGTGATCGTATTGAAGAAAAGATTAATAACCTCTTTCATCAAGCCAATATTCTTATTCACTTAGAACCAGAGAATGAGAAAATAAATGAATGATTTGCAAAATGACCTGGTCTTTATTTTTTAAAGTACCTGGTCATTTATATAATTGCAAAATATACTTAAATTAAAAAAATATTCAATTATAAAAGAGGAGGAAAAAATATATGCAATACAAAATCTCACAAGAGCAAAATGAACGTAAAAAGTCTTTTATTAATAATAAGCTTTACGAATACAATTTGAAACATTTCCCAAAAGATTTAAGAGGCAGATATCAAGAAATCAACCTCTTCCTTACAGATGAAAATGATCAAATCCGTGGTGGCATATTTGGGGAAATTTGTTGGAATTGGTTATAGATATATACACTTATGATCGATGAGGATATTCGTGGATTAGGCCATGGATCTAAATTGTTATTAGAAATCGAACAAATTGCTTTAAATAACAAATGTGACTTCATAAAGGTAGATACACTAAGTTTTCAAGCATTAGATTTTTATGAAAATCACGGATATCAAATCTACGGTACATTGGACAATGGAAGGGATTATAAACACTACTATTTAGTAAAATATCAACCGTACCAAAAGAGCGTCCAAGCGTTGGACATCTAAGGTTGGAACACCCCGAAGTAACGCTCAGGGAGACGAAAGGTTGCTTTCGTCGTGGAACTGAGAAGCTCCCACTTCAAGCTTTGCTAAGTGGCGAGTAGTTCACAAAAGGATCTTTCATAGGATTACCAGTTTCCTTCTAACTATTTTAAAAGAAAAATAGATAGGAACTTCCATCTAAAAAAAGTTGGAATTGTAATCACTTAATCCTCATTATTTTTTACAATTACAACTTATTCTTATATATTAAATTTCGACTACCAATTAGATTTCTATAATTGTACTGTATATATATGATGAATTTCATTAAAAATAAACGACTCCTTCTCTTTCATAAAACCATTTTTTTCAGCCACACGAATTGACGGTCCATTTTTAGGGTCAATAATACTTATTAATTTTTCTTGTCCTAAATGTAAATATCCATATTCTACACAACCTTTTGCCGCTTCAGTTGCAAATCCTTTAGACCAATGTTTTTTATGAATATGGTAGCCCACTTCAACTTCCGCTTTTCCATCAACTATTTGTTCTTTCGATTCTTTTAAACATACAGCCCATAAACCATAACCATCTATAAAATAAACGATACTGCTTCTTGTGTTCATATATTTTCCTTTTTATTCATTTATAAATTTCTATAATACAGACAATGAAAAGATGCTTAGTGGTATTTCACCAATTTTATTGATGGAGGGAAAGTGAATGCACCTACAAAAAAATCGTCTTGGTTACTTGCATTATTAACTCTAGTAGCGGTTATTTCAGTGTATTATTTGATGGATTCACCAAAACAATCAAAAGAGGCTATTACCTTGACGGAAGATGCAAATCAAAAAGCAGCAATACTGAATGTGACAAAGGAAGTATCTTCTTCTAGCCCTTTATTTGAAGAAACGCGCCTACAAGTTAGTAACGAAAGAAACCAGCTTCGCCAAAAGTTAACGCAAAAAATAACGTCAGATGAGTATTTTGTTGACGAACAAAATACAGCGTCTATTGAAATCGATACTCTCAATAAAGAAGAATCCACAGAGGCAATACTTGAGATGCAAATTAAATCATTAGGCTTTCCCGATGCTTTAGTACGAATAGAAGGTGAAGACGTTTCCGTAACTGTGGTAGCAAATGAATTATCAAAATCTCGAGCAAATGAAATTATCTATCTGGTAAAAAAAGAATGCGAGGATGCAAATGTGCAAGTTAAATTCGGCGCGAATAATTATTAAAAAATAGAGAAAAGGGTTTTGTTTTATTTAAAAAGTTACAGGGGATTGTCGGTTGTTTTTCATTTAACTTTATTCAGGGATGTTTTTATCGAGCTTTATTTTCTGCATATGATGGGGATATGATGGGGAATTTAAACAGACAGACCACTCATCACGGAGTAGTCTTTTTAGTTTATTCAGCTAAAGCACTTGATAGCTAAAGAAAGTTCTAGAATTTTAATATGAAATTACTTTTTCAATCTGATCATTAACATTCACATTACTTAATCCTCCATGGTAACAAACTACAGATTCAATATCGAGGTCTAGGTATTTCTTCAAAGAAAGTCGAGCTGCTTTTATATCCAGGACTGTCGGGGCATGAATTCCCTCTATTATGCCGTTTACACTGTACATCGAATCCCCGGCAATCAATGTTTTACTTTGTTTCAAATAGAGGCTGATATGGCCGGGAGTATGCCCTGGAGTATGGATGATACGAATACCACCGCAATACGGCAATTCTTGACCGTCTTTCAAGGTATGGTCTACTCTGCCCTTTGGTGGATTCTTTATGTGACCGTCTTTCAAAAGAGTTAGATCCCCTTGAATATAAGGCTTATCTAAATCGTGAGCATATACTTTAATATTACTTCCACACTCTTGTAATATCTCAGGTAGACTACCTATATGATCTATATCCTGATGCGTCAAAATCACAACTTTTAGTTTGTCGAACGATACTCCTACCTTTTCCATTGCTACACGTAAATCTTCAATTTGTCCAGGGAATCCAGTATCTATTAAAACAGCCATTTCTTGATCCCATAAAAGAATTGGGTGAATAATATTACCAATAAATTCTAGATGAAGCATTTCTACACCCTTAGATATTTCCATAACTTTGGTCTCCTTCATAATTTGATTTTATTGATGTCAAAGAATGGGTTTGGTTTCACAAGAAGTTTGAAAGAATAAAGCTAATTTTGTACATATAAAATAATTATTACAATCCCCTTCAAGATAATTGAATAGCACAAACATATATTAACTTCTGCTTCTTTCCCAACAATTCCTGCCTCGGAAAACTTGTTCCAAATAGTTTTATTCAATTGCTCCTATTAATTGCTTCATATATTCAAAATGAGTCATCAACTATTTCCTCCTTATGTATAAAAAAATTCTGGACATACATACTTAATATGTATTCCCCTCAACCGCTATAATTTGCTCATTGACTAAACTTGTTTCACATATCTCCGAGCATTTATAGCGGTTATTTTTTTACCATTCAAGCCAATTTTCTAACGATTGTTCATTCTGCACTATTGATTGTGGAAGACCATCACGCTCATTAAGCCAATTATAGAAAGGTACAGGACGCTCTTTATGCGCTTTGTCATCCACAGTTGACGATTTTATTCACCTTATTACTTAAACGCTCTATAGCCTTACTATACGCCCCTACAAATACGGCTCTAAGAATTAGAAGATAGGTTTTCTGTAAAAGTCTCGGAAACCGCGTCATTACTGATGGCCTGAGCTGTCTCTCGATGGGACATAAGGTAATATGCGCTAAATACTAGCCCCTCTTATGCCGTTTAATTTAGTATTAGGTACTTTCTCAATGATGCCTAACTCATCTAATTTTTTCATCGAACGATAAACTGTCTTTGTGCAGATCTCCAATGATGCAGCAATTGTACTTGCTTTTAAGTGACACACTCCTGGATACTCTAATGAATGACTAGCCAGTTTAAAAACGAGAGCAAGTTCTGATTCTGTTAAATCATAATAGTGTGTTGCCATATGGTCCTCCACACTCTTATCCATATCTGTTATTGATTTGAATGTTATGTATTGTGCTAGGTATTCGAATACTATAAATAAACACATCTTGCCGCATCTAGGAAAGTACAAAGTGAAATCTTTAACACCGCATGTATTGCAGCAATTTATCAATTTAAAGACGAGAGAAGGTTTCGCACGTCAAACTTTAAGTATGATAAGGGGCATTTTGAGTAAAACTTTGAATCATGCAGTATACCCTTATGAATATATTTAAGAAAATCCAATGCACTATGTAGAACTTATAAAAGATAAAAGCAGATAACCGACTCGCGAGGACCTTAAAATTCAATCAAAGGAGAAATTACGGCTAATCAATGGATTAATAACTGAGGATCATCCTTTTTATTTGCCGTTTCACATCGGTTTACATTGTGGTGTACGTGTAGGAGAAGTATGTGGACTTGAATGGAAACATTTAATTTTGATGAAATGGAAATCGAACTTGAGCAACAGTTAATTGGTATTAAGGATGATCATAGCAAATTAAATTGGCGGCCTAGACCTCAGAAGACTAAATCTGGTTATCGTACAATGCCACTCGGTAATGCTCTTGCTGGCATTTTAAAACGCGCTAAAAAAAGACAACTTGAAAATTGTTTAAAGTACGGTGAGTTTTATAAACAGGATCCGGAACATGATTATGTATGTAAAAAAGAAAATGGTGAACATTGTACGCCAAGTGTTATCAAATATAATACTAGAAAAATTAAACATTAGTTTTAACTATCACTCATTACGTCACACACATGCAACAGCATTAATAGAGAATGGTACACCTATTAAAACTGTACAAAAAAGATTAGGACACAGCAGATCAGCAATTACTGAAGACCGCTATGTCCATCTTACAGAGAAAATGTCTCGAGATGCTGTAAACATCTTTGGTTCATTTGCTCAAGACCTTTAAGTGTCATATGAGTATAAACTTCAAACGGGTGGCAAATGTCAGCCAACCCTTGATATATCTAATTACTTCGAATCATCCATCTTCAGAACAGCCATGAACGCTTCTTGAGGTACTTCGACTGAACCTACTTGTTTCATACGTTTTTTACCTTCTTTTTGTTTATCAAGAAGTTTTCGTTTACGAGAAATATCCCCACCGTAACATTTTGCTAAAACGTTTTTACGCATAGCTTTAATTGTTGAACGAGCGACAATTTTTTGTCCAACTGCTGCTTGAATTGGCACTTCAAATTGTTGACGCGGAATTAATTCTTTTAATTTTTCAACGATGACTTTACCGCGCTCGTACGCAAAGTCACGGTGTACGATAAAGCTTAGTGCATCGACTTGCTCACCATTTAATAAGATATCCATCTTCACTAGTTTTGAAGGCTGATAACCAATGAGTTCGTAGTCAAATGAAGCATAGCCCTTCGTATTGGACTTTAAATAATCAAAGAAATCATAAACGATTTCTGATAACGGCATTTCATAAATAATGCTGACACGTGTTGTATCAATATAATCCATTGTCATAAAATTACCGCGCTTCAATTGACAAAGCTCCATGACAGCTCCTACATAATCATTTGGCACCATAATTGTAGCTTTTACATAAGGTTCTTCCACTTGATCAATTTTTTGAGGATCCGGCATAAATGATGGGTTGTCAACCTTAACTATAGATCCATCCGTCATTTGAACATTGTAAATTACAGAAGGCGCTGTTGTGATTAGATCAATGTTAAACTCACGCTCAATACGCTCTTGAATGATTTCCATGTGTAAAAGCCCTAAGAAGCCACAGCGGAAACCAAATCCTAGCGCTTGTGATGTCTCTGGCTCATATTGAAGGGCAGAGTCATTAAGTTCCAACTTTTCTAACGCTTCACGTAAGTCATTATATTTCGCTGTATCGATTGGATATAATCCGCAGTATACCATTGGATTTAAACGACGATAACCTGCTAATGGCTCAGCTGCTGGGCGATTCGCAAATGTAACTGTATCCCCCACACGAGTATCACCTACATTTTTAATAGATGCTGTTAAATAGCCTACATCACCAACTGTTAATTCAGCCTGTGGTACAGCTTTCGGTGTGTGTACACCAACTTCAATAACTTCAAATTCTGCTCCAGTAGCCATCATACGAATTTTATCGCCAGGTTTTACTGTACCACTCATGATTCGAATAGAAATAATAACACCTTTGTAAGCATCGTAAACAGAGTCAAAAATAAGGGCTTGTAACGGTGCATCCGGGTCACCCGTTGGTGCAGGCACTTTCTCTACAATTTGTTCTAAAATATCTTCAATCCCGATACCGGCTTTAGCAGAAGCTAAAACCGCTTCAGAAGCATCTAACCCGATTACGTCTTCAACTTCTTGACGTACACGTTCTGGATCTGCTGCTGGTAAATCAATTTTATTAATAACAGGTAAAATTTCTAGATCGTTATCAAGCGCTAAGTATACATTTGCTAGTGTTTGTGCTTCAATACCTTGTGCTGCATCAACAACTAAAATTGCACCCTCACAAGCAGCTAAACTACGTGATACTTCATATGTGAAATCGACGTGTCCTGGTGTGTCGATTAAATGGAATATATACACTTCACCATCTTTAGCTTCATACTTTAATTGGACTGCATTTAATTTAATCGTAATGCCTCGCTCACGCTCTAAATCCATTGAGTCGAGTAGCTGTGCTTTCATTTCACGAGATGTCAGTGATTTCGTTTGCTCTAAAATACGGTCAGCTAGCGTTGATTTCCCGTGGTCAATATGTGCAATAATAGAGAAATTTCGTATATTCTCTTGTCTTTTTAAACGTGCTTCTCGGTTCATCTTTTCCACTCCTAATTAAACTATAATGAATTATACTATGAACCTTATATAAACCACAACAATAGAACGGCATAAATGCTGTTAAATCAATGGTTATTCTGAATAATGCGTGTTTTCCTCTGCAAAACAATGCGAAAAGTGATAAAAGAGTTGCTAAAGATTTTTCCTATACCCTTAACAAAAAATAGCCAGCTACACCTAGTTGCATGATGTATGCTGGCTATATATTTAAGCAGTAGTATCTATCGATTGTTGAATAAGGTTTGTTAACCTATCAATCCCTTTTTGTACTAGATGTACGCCGTCTGGAGCAAAAAATTCTGGATGGTTGATAGCAGCTGAATGCCAATCAATCAATGTAATATTATCATGCTCTTGAGCTTTTTGTTGTAATGAATAATTCACTTTACCTTCCCAAGAACGCGGTACCCGAGTATTCACTATATAAATATCGGCATTGGAGAAAGCTTCAAGTAATGTATCAATCTGATCATTCGTAAAGTAACCATTTGTGCCTAGTTGAATAATAACTGCTTTATTTGGCTGATTAAAACTAACATAATTTGGTGCCAGTTGAACAGCTTGTGAAACTTGGCGACCAATTTTTGCATCAATTGTTATGTTAGGATAGATATTATGTAAGCTTGTAGCAATATCTATCATTAAAGAATCTCCAATAGCTAATATTCCACTATAGGATTCATTAGAGTTAGCAGCCGTATCATTTTCTCCCTGCTTAGGTTCTTCTATATCCGATTGAGAGCTAGTTTCATCCTTTTCATCCTTAACATCCGATGAATCGCTTTCTGATGTTTCTTTTTCCGCTACGGAATCATTATGCTTAGAAGGTTGTTCTTCACCATTTATTTTAATTTCTGTTGGCTTAGATTCTTTTGATTGCGTTTGTTCTTCTCCCACAACGCCTGTTATTCCAGTAAAAAATACTAGAAGGAATAGTGGAACAAGCACCGTAGAAATTTTTCTAGTAAACGAAAAACTACCCCATTTATTTTTATTAAATACAAGGTACTGTCGATAATAAGATCGGAATCCTTCCTTCCGTATCGGCATTTCGATAAAACGATATGATAACTCAGCGATAATTAAAATAAGAACTAGCTGTAAAGCAACTCGCCAGTACGCAGGATTACCTATTTCATGGACTGGAGTGCCCAACACCATAATCGGATAATGCCATAGATAAATTCCATACGATCGTGAACCAACCCAACGTAAAGGCTTCAAAGAAAGTAATTTTCCTAAAATGCTAATTGGATGGCATACACACGCTATTAATATTGCTGCATTCAAACAGAAAAGGAACATGCCTCCTCTATATAAGAAAGTTTGATATTCATCTACAAAAATAATACTTACAATGAAAATACTAAAAGCAACCAAACTTATAGCATTTAGTTTATTGACATGGTCAGTAGATAGTTTTTGAGAAGAGAGTCTTTTCATCGGCCAAACGAGAGCTAGCCAGCAGCCTATAAGTAATTCAAATGAACGTGTATCTGTCCCATAATAGATACGACTAGGATCAGCTCCTGGCTCATACAGTATGCCCATTAACACAGCTGAGCATAATGCACCGATAAAGATAAAAATGGCTAATTTACTCTGTTTTTTAACAAGATAAAGCCCTAGCATTAACAGAATTGGCCAAATAAGATAAAATTGTTCCTCAATCGCTAAAGACCATAAATTTTTTATAGGTGAAGGGGATCCAAAACTATCAAAATAAGAAAGCTTATGAAAAATGAACCACCAATTACTTGAATAAAAAATAGAGGAAATTGCATCTCCGCGCAACGTATTAAGAAGTTCCTTATGAAATAAGGTAGCCCAAGCGAATGAAGTAATAATCATAACGTACGCAGCAGGTAGTAGGCGTCGAAATCGCCCAATCCAAAATTCTCCTAGCCCTACTGTTAATTGATTTCCTTTTAAAGGTAAAATAGTAGAGGTTATTAAGTAACCTGATAAAACAAAAAAGATATCAACTCCGAGGAACCCACCACTGGCCCATCTGAAGTTAAAATGATAAGCTATCACAGCTAGTACTGCTAAAGCTCGAATCCCATCTAATCCAGGGATATAACGATGATTGACTGCCTTGCCTGACATAATATTCCTTCCTCTTCTTCCGATAATCTACAAAACTTTGTGTAAACTTTAGTATAAAACCAATTATCGTCCCCTTTTAACTAATGATTCGGTGCATTCACTTATATAAATGACGGATGAGTATTTATAAAAGTTTACTTTTTATCACATAAACAACACTAAATTAACTTCTCATATGTATAGTTGTCCTTCATCCTTTTGAATAAAGGTTAATCTTTTTCATATTTTATCCAATCAATTATGCCTCGGCATAATTGCGTCCGGAATCGGCTTTGTGCTTGCACAAAGTACTCCTTTCCGATTCCGTGACATCCACCGGAGGCTTTAGGCCAACACGAAGTTGGTCACTCAGTCGTTGCCACAGGACGTGGCGTTCTTAGACTGAGTTCCTCTATTTCAGCGGATGTTTGCACACCCGCTGAAAGAAGTTAAAAAAGCATCTCCAAAATGGTAGATGCTTTAAAAGCGTATTTCGCCTATGCATATGCCGCTACAAAACTACAACTCATAGTCAAATCTTTATGTGTTAACTCAAAAAATTATAAGACAAGAAATGAATAATTAAAAGTGATTTACAACTATTTCCCCTAAAAAAATTCCTGGTATTTTTGCTAACAATGATTCAATTTTTCATACTTTGTCCAAAAATATCACAAAAAATTGGCAAAAATGAGGGCTATATTAAAATTCCGTCTTTTCGCCAATTCCAATATTAAATAAGACGTATATTAATCTTGTTTTTCTGTAATGAAGGATTTTGCTATAGCTTTTCCTATTACAGCAATTGAACGATTCAATTCTTCTTCTGTATTGTCTATTCCACCTAGTTCGATTAAGATCATTTCTTTTGTTAAATCTTGATTATAACGTCCATCTACATTGTCACCACTTTTAGATATAACACCTCTAGAAATCTTTGGAACAATTTCATTCATAGCAGCAGATAGACTTTCTGCATAAGCAGTATTCCATCTATAATTCTTATGCTCTGCACCAATAACAATTGCAATCCGTGCATATGACTCGTTATTATGTGTTAAGGTTGTCGCATCTCTCTTGGCAGAATCTCGATGCAAATCAATAACTAAATCATAGGATTGCTCTTGTAAACGTTTTGCTAAATAAGGACGTACAAAGTTATAAGAATCCGGAAAACTTTTTCCCTTAAGTTTTAGTTCCTTCATAACATCAACATCTAAAATATCCGTTTGTATACCATTCTTACTAAAATGCTTAGAAATAGTATCTTTTAAATTATAAATATTTGTTTTTTCATCATAATAGGCCGCTTTTCCGCTAACAGCTTTCACCATTGGTTGATATGATTCCTGTGAATGCGTAAATAATAACAAAACTTTAAATGGATCTTTTGTTTGAACTTGCGTTTTCTCTTGCGTTTGCTCTTTTGTCTGTTCCAGTACACTTTGTTCAGGTAAATTAGTAGCGGCAAACACGACTTGTTTATCCTCTGGTTCTTTAATCGGAGTCGATGCTTGCTTGTTGAACGGAAGTTGCCCAGCAATGACAGGTAATACGAAAAAGAACAATAATAAACCAAATGACCACTGTAGTTTTTTTAGCAAAGTCACACCCTCCTCCCCTTATCGTATGGAGGGGGTGTACCTTTTAGAACGATAAAAATTATAGATTATTTGCCCATTTCATAAGCATAGATGACACGAGTTTTGCATACTTATCTACCCAATAATCGGCTTCCTTTGGCGTGACCATCAGCTGTGTATGCGAGCCTGCAAAAGTCTCTACAAATAATTGCTGACGCTCTTCTTTAGACCACGTAGCCCACTCACCAAAAATAGGCTTTACTAAAGACATATCTAGTTCTTTATTTATATCTGGTTGCCAAGACGATAATGACAATTTTGATGATGGTTTACTCCGCTCTGACACTCGTGCAGCTATAGAACGTAGCATTACCTCTACAGCATCCGCAATTAATACAGGTGCATCAACTACTGTTGGGATACCAATTGCGGTAACAGGAATGCCAAGCATCTCATATGAAATTTCCTTACGTTGATTTCCAACGCCTGAACCAGGGTGTATCCCTGTATCCGTTAATTGAATTGTTTTACATAACCGATTACTGGCTCTTGTTGCAAGTGCGTCTACAACAATAATTAATTTAGGCTTAAGACGCTCTGCCAACGCCGCTACAAATTCACCAGTTTCATATCCTGTTTGCCCCGTTACTCCAGGCGCATACATAACGAATTTTTCATCAATAACATCTAAACTATGCAAATGATCAATAAGATACGGTCCTATAGCATCTGGTGTAATTGTACGATTCCCTAAACCAATAATTAAAATTTTGTCATCCTCTTTCCATGACATGGATTCATGCATTTTTTTAAAATTCACAAGCAATTCTTTCTCAAGCTGCTCAAATCCATCCTGATCTTCTAGCGTTAAAGTAGGCACAGAAAGAGTAATGTACTGACCTTTCTTCTTTTCAATTTGCTTCTCACCTTCTGCATCAACGAGCACATCAGTGATTTTTACCCGACCAGCATCCCGATCTTCAATTTGAATACCACTCGACTCTTTAAGCGTATCTTTTTGCTCTTTCGTTTGATGTAAAACAACCTCTTCAGATTCATCAATTAAATCCGTACGTTGCCAGTTAAAGTTTTGCATACAGTTCACCTCAACTGTAGTTTGTTCAAACTGTCAAGTAAATATTCTTTGCATTTATCTATTGCAATTTGGCCTAGCGTTTGTTAAAATGATTTTTGTTGTATTGACACAAGAAATCAATGAGAAGATATCATCTCGTACCTAATTTAGGAGGTGAAATATATGCCAAACATTAAATCTGCGATTAAACGCGTAAAAGTTAACGAGAAAGCTCACGCTGCTAACTCTCAAGCTAAATCTGCAATGCGTACTACAGTGAAAAAAGCTGAAAATGCTGTTGCTGCTAAAGCTGAAAACACACAAGAACTTTTACAAGCAGCTTACAAATCTTTAGATAAAGCAGCTTCAAAAGGACTTATCCACAAAAACGCGGCGGCTCGTAAAAAGTCTCGCCTTTCTAAAAAAGCGTAATTGTTATAAAGGTTCAGTATACTCTATTAAGAGTATACTGATCTTTTTAATTTATAAGAAAATCAATTACGCCTTGTCATAACTTCATTTCCCCACTATTGTACTTACTATAAAGAGCTGCCTATATTGTTTCCGACAGCTCATCAATAAATGTTTTCTTATCGCTATACCCTTAAAGTTGACGCAATAAAAAGAGTTCTAAATAACGCTCACGATTGCCTCCTGTTGATTTCAGTTGTAAATCGACCTCTGCTAGCTGATATAAAGCCTTCAATAAGCTTTCCTCTGAAGGACGATTACGCTGCTCAACCATCAACTTGACACGATAAGGATGTATTTTTAAATTTTTTGCGATTTGCTGTGGATGATAGCCCTTTTTTAATAAATAAAATACATTGGACATCGTACGTACATTTGATGCAAGCAATCCAACAAGCATGATAGGCTCTTGCTTTTGACGTAGTAAATCGTGATAAATAGACAATGCTCCTACAGAATCGTTCGCAAAGTAAGCATTTAACATTTTAAAGGCATCCTGCTCTAACGTTTTTGCCACTAAATCCTCGACCAGCGTAACAGTTATTTCTCCACCATTTCCTACATAAAGAGTTAGCTTCTCAACTTCCATTTGCAACTGTAGCATATTAGGTCCCACCATTGCGACAAGCTGCTCAATCGCATTTTGTGTTATGCTGTTGCCCTCTGCTTTGACTATACTTTGTATCCACACAGCTAAGTCCTGCTCCTTTGGTGTTTCAGCTTGGACTAATAATGCATGCTCCTTCATCATCTTTGTCACTTTTTTACGTTCATCCAACTTCTCATAAGGTGCGATAAAAACTGTTACTGAAAAATCAGAAGGGTTAGCAAGCCATGCTTCTAAGCGTTTTAAATCATGGTCAATTTTTTCTTTGCCTTTTTCGGTTGCCTTTAAAAAGGATGCGTTTCTGGCAATGATAAGCTTTCGCTCAGAGAAAAAAGGAATTGTATCTGCTTCATCCATAACGACATCCACTGGCATCTCTTCCAAATCAAATGTTGACATCTCTATCTCTTCTTCGGGCCCTATCGCTTCTTTTAACCGTTTAACTGTTTCATCTATAAAATAACTTTCCTCACCAACGAGTAAATAAACTGGTGAGAGCTCTCCTTTTTTGATAGTATTCCAAACCGTTGAAATCATAATTTTCCCTCCATCTAGCAATACTACTAGTATACATGATTTACGTTCCTTTGTGACTTTGACCGAATTGTGTCGATTCCTTGCCACTTGGCAAATTCTCCTTTTCGATATAGCTTTTATGAAATTGATGTCTTATAATAAATAACAGAATTGGAGGGATAACAATGAATCCATTTGAAGGAAAAAACATACAATGTCGCCGTAACGATGCAATCGATTCTGGAGTTGGCTTCGGTGTATCATTTGGAATGTTTACGCTTATGTTTCTTGTCGCAATTATAGTAGAAGTAGCATCTAGATAATTAAATGAATGTACTAGGAAAAAGACCCTGCTCATTGGACAAGGTCTTTTTCCTTTTGCACAAACCAACCATTCTCTAGAATTCTTACTTCAATCGTCCCATCTATTCCAGTTGTTAACGTAGATAAATGTCGACTTGTAAAACGCTCCACAATCTCTTCATGTGGATGACGGTAGCGATTATTGAGCCCAGCACTGAAAATGGTTAGTTCAGGCCGTAACAGCTCTACAAACGGCTCAATACTTGATGTTTTACTGCCATGGTGGCCAGCCTTCAACAATGTCATATCCGCTAATTGCTTGTTGTAAAGATGAATAAGCTCCTGTTCACCATGCTCCTCTAAGTCACCTGTTAACAATGCTCGAAATGACCCCTGTTGCATATATAAAACGATGGAATCATCATTCCCCTCATAAAGAGTGTCACGGGGCCATAAATAATGAAAACTAGTTTTTCCAATGCGCCACGCTGTTCCCTGCATTTTTTCTTTCACAGGAACTTTTTGCTTTTTGGCTTCCATCAGTAAATCCCGCATTACAGGCTTATCCATTGAACCAGGAGTGAGGTGAATTTCATGCATGTTAATCTCTTGCAAAATCTCTTCAGCGCCCTCTACGTGATCGGCATCCGCATGAGTGGCGATAAAAATATCAATGTCTCGTATCCCTTTTCCTTTCAAAAATGGTACAACAACTTGTCTCCCAACCTCATATGGGCTATCTGAAGCCTTCCAAATTTCCTGCTCAAAGCGAAGTAAGCCCCCTGAATCAATAACATACACAGCCCTTCTAAACGGTAATTCAATAACCGTACAATCACCCTGACCGACGTTTAAAAATGTCAGCTTAGTTTCGTTAAACAACATCGGTGATAAATGAATGCACAATGCAGGAATAAGTATCACAACTGCAAATTTACCATAATGTTTTATCTCGATAAAATAGAAGCCCGCTAATACGCTTATCAACGCCACGCAAATAAGCCATATAGCAGGCTTACCAGGCGACCACAGCTGAAACGGCAATTCCTGAAGATATAAAATAAACTTTGTAAGCCAAATACGGAGCGGCTCGTACACAACAAACAAAGCTTTTGCTACTGGCATCGACATAATCGTTATTACAAATAGGGCAATATTTAAAGGCAAAATAACAAAGGAAAACAGTGGTACGAAAATAATATTCGCTAAAAATGAAGAAATAGAAATTTCATAAAAATGATGGAGTAATAATGGATAAACAAGTAGCTGGCACACAAATGTAATAAAAAATGAACGAATCAACCCGTTCATGGATAGTTTTAAAATGACACCTGAATAGACGAGACTAACCGTTGCTAAATATGACAATTGAAAGCCAATCTGATAAATGACACCTGGTTCAAGTAGGACAAAGCAAATAAAGCTAATTGCTAGAGCATCATCAATCGATATTTGCCACCTAGCGTAACGCATCAGCATGATTAATTCTACAACAGATACTGCGCGCCATACGGACGGAGCACCACCAGCTAGCACCCCATAGATAGGTAAGATGATGAGTAAAATTAAGGTCGCCATTTCCTTCCGTACGCCTATACGTAGGAGACCTTCAAAAAACAACCATGAGACAAGTGCCACATGCAAACCAGAGATAGCAAATATATGAGTAATGCCAAGCTTTTGATAGGCTCTTTGAAGCTCATAATCGACTTGATCCTGTGATCCTATTAGAAGTGCTTGTGCCTCTGCAACTAGTGACTCAGGGAATGTTGTTTCAATATGTTTTTTCATAGAAAGTCTCTGTTTAGCAAGAAACGAACGAATGAATTTTTTCTCTTCTATAAAGGTCCAGCTTGAAACTTCAAATATTCCTCTAGCACCTTTACTGATCAAATATTTTTCCATAGAAAACGCGTACGCATGTGCAGGTGGAAGAGGTGCTACAAGTTCTCCTTGGACTAGATAGGTCCTACCTGTCAATGAAGTAGTTTCATAAAAGCTTTTCTCTTCTTCTGATGAAAATGTATAGACGACATACAGCTTCTCACCTGTTTCAGTTTTGACAAAGCCTCTAAGCTTTTGACCATTTATTTTATATTCACTCGACCAAGTTATTTGTGACGGTAGGGGGGAAGATTCCGTCAGTTGAAATGTAACGATGAAGAAATAAGAAAGAAATCCAATGGCTATAACAAGTGCTGAAATTAGACTCCTTTCACCTTTCAATTTAAGCCATAACGCGAAAAGCAGAAGAATAGTGAGTAGCCAAGCTGACTTGTGTGCCGCTATTGCAGCAACAAGTACAGCTAGTGCTACGTAAATCCATTTATGCTTTAAAGCTTTTTGCCAAATAATTCACTCACCTTCTGTTCATATGGGAGCAATTTTTCTGCAGGTATACCACTTTCACGAAGCTCGTTTAGCATGTCTATGTACAAGGCTAATTTTTCATCGCTTAAAAAGTCGATTTTACGTTCATCAAATGGAACGTGTACAACATCTACACCTGCTTTTTCAAATAGTTCTTGTGCATAAGGGTTATTTTTATAATCGGTAGCGTAATATACGCGTTCAATACCTGCCTGAATAATAGATTTCGTACATGGTAGACACGGGAAATGTGTAACATATAAGTCTGCACCTTTTGTAGGCGTACCATATTTAGCACATTGTAGCAGTGCATTCATCTCAGCATGCACTGTACGCACACAATGGTTATCAACAACATAGCAGCCTTTTTCAATACAATGTTCATCACCTGTAATTGAACCGTTATAGCCACCTGCTATAATTCGCTTATCTCTAACGACAGTAGCTCCTACTGCAAGCCTTGTACATGTACTACGTAATGCGAGTAAATGGCTTTGCGCCATGAAAAATTGATCCCAAGTAATTCGCTCCATACGACTACCTCCATAAATTTACATTAATTAGCTGTTCATTTTTTGCAACAGTCTTTTTATACTATAGTGTAGCCCTTTTTGAAAAGAATCGTCAATATCTCAAAACTTACTGCCATTATTTAACTGTAATGATATCCTTCAGCTTCTCAAATGTTTTTTCGCCAATACCATTCACTTTTTTTAAGTCCTCAATTGTTTTAAAGTCACCATTCTCCTCACGATACGAAATAATGCTTTGAGCCTTTGATGGACCAATACCTGATAATGTCGTAAGTGCTGCTTCATCTGCTTTATTTAAATTGACCTTTTGATCTTTCATACCATTGTTACTTTGTGATGTTCCGCTAGTAGGCATCGTCAAGATATTAGAGGTAATTTCGTCAGGCTTTTCACCCTTTATTGGAATGTAAATAACCATCTCATCCTCAACTTTTTGCGCATGATTAATGAGTTGCGTATCAGCATCCTGCGTATAGCCACCTGCAAGTTTTACCGCATCTATAATTCGCTGGTCAGTCTGTAGCTCATAGATACCTGGATACATAACAGCACCCTTTATATCAACAAATATCTGCTGTATGACCGCTTCATCAACAGATTCTTTCATTTCATGTTGTTCAATAGGTTGGATTGTTTCGATGAGCTCTTCTTGGGGAGGTGAAGAGTCAGAACTCGAAAAGAAGAAGTAACTAAGTCCACTGATTGCAAGTATGCCGGGGATCAACATACTTTTTTTGTACTTTTGCCAAAAAGATTGGATCATCTATAACATCCTTTCCTTTGCAAAAGGTAATCATATGGAGTCTATTTCATCTTACAATATCATTCATGCGTTGAAAAGATAAATTATTTATAGAGAGTGCTAAGACTAATAATGAAAGCCCATCGCCATAACGTGGGGTTGATTTCCGTTCCGACTGGGCGCTTTGTTGCTGACGCTTCGCTTTCGCACAGTTAAAACATTTGTTGCTGTCGCTTCGCTTTCGCACAGATAAAACATTTGTTGCTGTCGCTTCGCTTTCGCACAGTTAAAACATTTGTTGCTGTCGCTTCGCTTTCGCACAGATAAAACATTTGTTGCTGTCGCTTCGCTTTCGCACAGTTAAA